>WGMQ01000088.1 GCA_016125005.1 bacterium
ATTTCGCCGCACCGCCGGGGCCGAAAACGGCCTGCGACTCAGGACGGCCGGGCGCTTCGCCGTTACGCGAGACGCTGGAAGGTGGAGCGGTTTTTCGCTTGGCTCGGGCACTACCGCCGCCTGCTGGTCCGCCACGAGTACTACGGCATGAACTTCCTCGCCTTCGTCCAACTCGCCTGCTCCATCATCTGGCTCAAACAATTATGAGACCACTTCTATCAGGGTTCATTCAAACGGATCGGTTCATCCGAGCTGACGTGATCAGCTCGTGTCCGAGTGGCAGAGCGCCACGCAGACGAAGTCGTACACGTGGGACAACGGCGGGCGAATGGCGTCGGAGACGGATCTGGCGACGCCGCAGCTCTCCCGCGTCTATACATGGACGGCGGGTGACCGGCTGATGGCGGTGTGGCCGGGCTCCCACTACCCGGGCCCCCAAGTCAGAGCCCAGGACCCCTCCCGCGTGGTGGTTTACGTTGGTCTCCAGGCCGTGGACGATGGGGAGGATGGTGAAGAGATGCGGGACCGATGCACGACGGAACGGTCAGCAACCAGGCAACACGTTGGGTCCGAGTATACCGCTGCGGTCAGCGGGAAAACGGGCGGGCGGGGTGGTCCGGCTTGCTTCCAACGCAACGGTCCGGATATCCAAGAAACCGGGCTGCGCGTTGCTGTCTATACGGAGACTCGCCTCGCAGCCCGTCGGGTCCACTCGCATGCACAAGGAAAGCCTCCGGTCGCGGTTCATGATCTGGCCCTCGCTGGGGCATCGAACGCCTATCCGCCTGAACGGCGGCGTGGCGGTTCAGCAGGGTCGAGAGGTTCCAGGTGACGTGCAGCCGCCGGTCGCCGGGAACCGGAAGCACCTACGTCCGCAGCCGCTTCTCGCTGTCCTTTGCGCTCCTGATCGTCCGGCGCTCGTGCGCCAGCTACTCCTCAGTGAACTCGGCGAGCATGGGCAATCGACCTTAATCCGTTGGTTCGATTCCTAGACGAGGCACCATTCCTAACTCAAACAAGTCCAACGGAACCCACGCTGATCGTGCAGTGGGGTCTCGTCGATTTTACCCTGACGTCCCCGCAACAGCCCTGACTCGCCCCCGCCAGGCGCTTTCGATCCTGCGGTCGTCGGCTCTTGTTGCCCCGAGCGCTTTACCCCCACGAACCTCCCTCCCGTCGTCATTTTCCGGGAGGTGCTGTCGTTGAGCGCATCGAGTCCTTTCGCGGACCGCTTCATCCTCGTTACGGGAGCCAGTGGCTTTGTGGGCGAGCATCTGGTGAGGAGGCTCGTTCGCCGCCACTCCGCCGTTGCCGGAACGTTCCTCAGCAACCCGGTCTCCATCGACGGGGTCGTGACGGTTCCTCTGGACGCGACGGACGGACCGGCCTTCTCGCGGCTGATTCGCGACATGCGCCCCGCGGCTATCGTTCACTGCGCTGCGCAGACGAACACGAATTGGTGCGAGGACAATCCCCACGAGGCGCGGCTGGCCATCGTGAACGCCACCGCGAATCTGGTGACCGCAGTTTTCGAACGCGCTCCTGACACACCCGTGATCGCGTTCTCGACCGACTTGGTGTTCGATGGTCAGTCGGCTCCCTACGTGGAGGACGCGGCCCCGGGCCCGCTGAATGCCTACGGCAAGCTGAAGCTTGAGGCCGAACCGCTGATCCTCACGCTGCCGCGCGGCATGGTGCTTCGCTCGGCGCTGGTTTACGGTCCGCCCACCTCGCGCAGGGATTCCTTCCTGTCCTGGATGGTCAAGCAGTTGGCCAACTGGGATGATCTGGGGCTGTTTGAGGACGAATGGCGAACGCCCGTTTTTGTCGACGACCTGGAGGATGCGGTCTGGCGACTGTTGACCGTGCCCGCCGCCGAGCAGTCGGGCATCTTCCACGCGGGGGGCCCCGATCGTTTGTCGCGCATCGAGATGGGACGGCGGTTGGCGGAAGTTTTCGGTCTTCCGGAACAACCCATTCGCGCGCTGCTGAGGTCTGATGTGCACCGAGGACACCTGCGGGCCAGCGACGTATCGCTTTCCTGCGGGCGCCTGCGGGCAGTCCAGTGGAACCCAACCTCATTCGACAACGGCTTGCAAGAATGCCTAAGACGATGGTCCGCCCTTCGATCCACCTCCTGATCCTGATCGGTGCCGTGCTCATGCTTGGCGCCCATTCCGCCCGTGCCGAGCAGGTGCGCCTGCTGATGAGCGGCAACCTGGAGCGGATATTTCCCGTTCTGTCGCCCGACGAAAAACTCCGCAATGCTGACCTGGAGTTCGAGAAGGTCCTTACCAAGCTCAAGGCCGAGTCCCCGGACGCCCTGCTGGTCGACGCGGGGCGGGCGCAGTCCATCACGCACACGAACGAGACCGGCTATTCGATCCCCGTCTGGAACGTCTTCGAATATACCGGCTATCACCTGACCAACATGGACGCCCGCGAGTCGATCACGGGAACCGATGGGATCTACGGGCTGGAGATGGCTCCCGAGAGCTTCCGCAAACGGACCATTACCGCGGCGGTAGGCAACCGATTCGAGCCTCTGGATCTTCCCGTTTCGCGCACCATCGCCACGGAGAAGGGCCGCAAGGTTTCCTTCACCAGCCTTGCCAATCTGGACGCGGCGAAGGGCCTTGGCAGCCGCACCCAACTGACCAAGCGCCGCACCCCGGAGGAGATGTTCAAGGCCATCGCCGAAGCCCGCGCCGCCGGCCTCCCCACGGTTGCCTTTGCGTCGGCGCCGCGCCTGATCCCCACGTTCCCCGATGCCGACTCCACACCAGAGGTCATCGTCTCCTTCGAGACCGACGGCGCGCCGCGCAAGATCGAGGCAGAACCGGCCCCCTACTGGCTCGTGTCGGCCCCTCCCGCAGGAAAGCTGTACAAGCTGGATCTGGACGTGGATGGCCCCAAGGTCACCAAGGCCCCCAAGGTCGATACCGTCGCCTACATCGACAAGGCGGCACTGGATCATTTGATCGAGTATCCGCTCCCCAAGATCGGTGTCCTGATCCCGAACCTTGAGCACACCATCAGCCAGTTCTTCGACGCCACGCAGGGATCGGCCAGCCTCGACCGCTTCCCCTTGGACAAGGTGGCGGATCTGACCGCCGTGCCGCCCCACGTCTATACAGTACCCACCGAGGACGGCAACCAGCGCGTCTATCGCGTCCAGTCGCTCATGCCGTATTACAAGCTCGGCAACCCTCAGGACCCGAGCTGGCCCCAGATGGACATGCTCGTCGTGCTGGATCAGGAACATCGCTTCCAGCGCGTCATCTCTCGCGTCGAGTTCCCCCTCGCGACCACCAACACCGTGGTGCTTGAGGACCTCAATCGCCGACCCGGCACCGACCCGAGAACGTGGGAGTTCGATCCCGCCGCGGCCGACGGTGTGGAGGAACTCTGGAACTGGGCCGTCGCGGCCATTCGCCAGTCGGTCGAGCTTGACCGTCGACTCCACCCGACCCCCTGAGCGCGACCTGTGGCCCGCAGCCAATTGCTTCTCGACGGGCGGTCGCAGTGGGAGTTCGATCACGACCTGCCGGTCCTGTGGCCCTGGCTCTTCGACGCAGCCACCATCACCGAGGCCCGACGCCTGCACTCCACGGTCTTCGACGCGGGCAACCGCTTTGCCGAACGGCGCGCCAAGGCGTCCCGCTTGCCCGTCTTCCGAGACCTGCTCGCCCCCTTCAGCGAGGTGACTGCGGACCGACTGCCGCGCCTGCTCGATGCCCACCCCGACGCCGTGCTGTCGCTTGATCTGGCTCCCGTCGAATCGCAACGCCCCTACCGCCACGAGGCCGCCAGCGGCGCCTGGCAACGCTTCGAGGCAGCCTGCCTTGCCGCCAACGACGCCGCCGCGCGCGCCACGTGGGAGGAAGCGATCCTCTCCCCGCTGGTCATCCACGGCCAACCACAACGCGACGCACTGGCCCTCGCCGCCCGAGCCGAGACAATGGGCCTGGGTCGCCAAGGCCAAGACCGGGCAACAGCGCTGGTCCTCCTCCTCTTCGGCCAACCGGTCTCAAGACAGGCCAAAGCCCTCAACCACCAATGGGCGGAGGCAGCCCTCACCAACCCAGCGGTAGCTTTCAAGCAACGAAAGCCGTGGTGGAGGTTTGGGGGGTAGGCGGCTTGAACGCGCCTACTCCGGTCTGAACGTCTTCAACTCAAGTTCGGTGATACTGCGGAAGTGCTTCGCGTTGCCGATGCATGCTGGAACACAAGACGCCGAGGCTGTGGTACTCCTACTTCCCCCCCCCAGAAAAAACTCCCCCCGGCTCGTTCTGCCGGGGGGAGGGTGGTTCTGATGCGGCTATGTTACTGGGGACCTGCGGGCCGGGGTGTCGGGTGGCCTTCCATCCCTCGTTTGTTCTTCGAAGGGGGCTAGCGTGCAAACTCCACGTTGCGGGTTTCGCGTAGGACGGTGACCTTGATCTGTCCGGGATATTGCATCTCGTTTTCGATCTTCTTGGTCACCTCGCGGGCGAGGAGGGCACAGTTGTTGTCGTCGAGCTTCTCGGGCTGGACGATGATGCGGACTTCGCGTCCGGCCTGGACGGCGAACGCTTTCTCCACTCCTTCGAATCCCTTGCAAATGGTCTCGAGTTGTTCGAGGCGCTTGATGTAGGATTCGAGACTTTCACGGCGGGCACCGGGGCGGCTGGCGGAGATCGAGTCGGCGGCGATGACGAGCATGGCGGTCATCGTGCGGGGTTCGACTTCGAAGTGGTGGGCCTCGATGGCGTGGACCACTTCCGGGCGTTCGCGGTGCTTCTTGGCGAGGTTGGCGCCAATCTGGGCATGGGGTCCCTCGACCTCGTAGGACACGGCCTTGCCAATGTCGTGGAGGAAGGTGGCGCGTTTGACCAGCTTCGCGTCCAGCCCGAGTTCGCTGGCGAGGACTTCGGCGATCCGCCCGCACTCGATCGAGTGCTGGAGGATGTTCTGTCCGTAGCTTGTCCGGTACTTGAGCCGGCCCATGAGCTTCACCAATTCCGGGTGGATGTCGAAGACCTGCAACTCCAGGCACGCGGCTTCGCCCGCCTCGCGGGCTTCCTCGAGTACCTGCTTTTCCGTCTTTTCCACCATCTCTTCGATGCGGGAGGGGTGGATGCGTCCGTCCGAGATGAGCTTTTCGAGCACTCGGCGGGCGATCTCTCGCCGCATGGGATCGAAGCAGGAAAGGACGACGGCTTCCGGAGTGTCGTCGACGATGATGTTGACGCCGGTTGCCTGTTCGAGGGCGCGAATGTTTCGGCCTTCACGGCCGATGATTCGTCCCTTCATTTCCTCGCTTGGCAGGTGGAACACCGAGACGGTGGTTTCGGAGACGTGGTCGGAGGCGCATTTCTGGATGGCGAGCGAGATGAGCTGGCGGGCCTTGCGGTCGGCGGTTTCCTTCGCCTCCTGCTCCAGGCGCCGGATCAGCGCTCCCATCTCGTTCCGAACGTCCTTTTCGACCTCTTGCAGGAGGATGGCTTTCGCCTCGTCCCGCGAGAGTCCGGAGATTTCCTCGCACTTGGTGGCCAGTTCGGCGCGGGTCCTGTCGATCTCCTGCAGGCGGGTTTCTGCCTGCTTGAGGGTCGATTCCACCTTGGCGTCCTTGGCCTCGATCACCTCTTCGCGCTTGAGGATTTGCTCGTCACGGCGATCGAGCTGTTCCTCGCGCTTCTTGAGGCGATGTTCGGTGCGGTCGATCTCGGACTTCTTCTTTCCGAGTTCCCGGTCGAGTTTTTCCCTGCGTTCTGATTCTTCGGTCTTGGCCTTGTTTTCCGCCTGGCGAACGATTTCCAGAGCTTCCTTCTCAGCCTCGGTTCGAAGCGCCTCGATCTTCAGGCGCTCCTGGTCGATTTCCAGTTCCACTTTCTTGCTGACACCCCGAGCCCAGGCATATCCCCCAACTGTTCCTGCGACGCCCGCACCGATGGCGAGGACGGCGGCGACGATGGGTTCCATCTTGGGCTATCTGCTCCTTTACCTGTTTCAAGGGACCGACGGTTTGTGGCCGCAGACCCGGTGAGTTGGTAGGCTGGGATTATTGCCCCCCATTCCGAGGGACAATTGCGACAGTTTAAGGGGGCAATTTCGTGGCGGTCAACGGGGATCGAACTGCGATTGTGCATGTGGGAAACTTGGTCTGCGCGGCAGGAGTGCGGGGGCCCGTGGGCCCCAATCCTGACCCGCGGGTTGAAGACTCGAGCAGCGGTGGGTCGTGTGGCTTGACGGCTGGGCGGGGGGTGGCGTTTTGTTGTCGACAGATTTGGAGGGAAACCTTCCCTCCTTCACGTAACCCAAAGGACCGATCTGGTGTCAGCAAAGACCCTCGAATACAACGCGACCGTTGTATACAAGCAGCTCCTCACGCCCACGCTCGCCATCTTCCGCGTGAAGAAGGACACGCCGTGGACCACGTTCATCCCGGGGCAGTACGCGATCCTCGGCCTGAACCATCCGGAGAAGGGGGGCGTGATGCGAGCCTACTCCATCGCCTCGGCGCCCTACACGCATCCCGACTATCTCGAGTTCTACATCCGCTACGTCAACGAGCCGACGAGCGACAATCCGCTGACGCACCTCCTCTTCAAGGTGAACGATGGGGATCGCATCATGGCGCGCGACAAGATCCAGGGCAAGTTCACCGTGAAGGACACGGTGGGTGACGAGGACCCGCGCCTGAAGGTGTTCGTGGCGTCCGGTACCGGTCTCGCTCCCTTCACCAGCATGGTCTTCGAATATGCGCACAACAATGGCGGAAAGCATGGGAACTTTGCGATCTTCCACGGCGCGAGCTATCCGAGCGACCTCGGCTATGTGGAGGAGCTGGAGTCGCTGATGAACAGCGGCGCGGCGAAGTACTATCTCCCGACCGTGTCGCGTCCCGGCGAGGCGGGTAACTGGAAGGGGCTGGTGGGGCGCGTGGAGAGCCACTTCGAGCCGACAAAGCTGCCGGGCGCGGAGCAGTTGCTCGGGCTGGGCGACGGCGGGTTCAATCCCAAGAACGTCGTGGTGCTCATCTGCGGCCTGCAAGGGACCATCGCCAACACCATCATCTCCCTGCTGAAGCGGGGCTTCGTGCCGGGCGACCGCAAGCTGCGCCGAGTGCTGGGCATCCCGGAGGAAGTGCCGGGCTCGATCTTCTACGAACAGTACGACACGACGCCGATCATCGACCCGAACAACGCGGCCTTGGTGGCCAGTTGCATCGAGGCGCTGAAGCAGGCAGGCGTGCCCCTGGCCGAACCGGCCGGGGCGTAAGGAAAACTGGCCGCGCCTTCCCGTCGCCGATGTCGGGGAAGGCACGGCAGCCATTCGCATGAGCCGGGAGAACGGTGATGAGCGAGGCTCGGAGCAAGTTCAATCCGAAGCGCCAAATCCATCCCCAGCCGGATCAGGGTGACCTGGATCGATGGGGAAAGCAGGTGCGGTATGGTGGGAAACCGGAGCACAAGCGCAATCCGCGCGACTTCAACCTGAATCCCCCAGCATCTCCCCGCCCCCACAAGTCCTGCTGTGACGACGCGGGGGATATCGATCTTCGCAAGGCAACCGCACTGCTCAAAGCGGCCTTTCGCGAGGGATGGATCAGCAAGAACATGCGAAACGGTTTCCCGCAGAATGTCTGGGTAGTAGACAGCGACACAGGCATTCCGTTCGAGGCCCAGTTGGAGAACGCGGAAAACGGAACATATCACGGGTATCCGCTAACGCAGAAGGATCCCTTCAGGGCAGTGATCCTGAGGGAATCGCGGAAAACGAAAAAGAGAAACAGGGCTTGAGTCCGACCATCCAGGAGACTTCGCTACCGGTAAGATGATACACGCCGCCGAAACAGATCAATTCGCGATCAATGTCTCGCCGCTCGAAAGCCATTCCCGGGACATGGTTGAGCGCGCCTGCTACGCGGAGATCGAAGTATGCGCCCATGGCGAGATCCTAACGCGCCTGGAGGACACGATTGCACGAACGGTGCGTGATTCCATGCGTGGTTGCACCCACACGATGGGGCTTTGGTTCGCGTCCAACTGGTGGCGCCTGCGATGGGAGCCGATGCCGGAGGATTGGAGGACGGACCTTGATTGGCAGATGGCCCACTCTCTTGCCGCTGCGGGAGGTGGCTACGTTTGGCCTCCCATCTGTTTTGCGGGCGATGGCGAGTTCGTTCATCTTTTCGACGCGTCGCACGCAGGTCAGGGGGATTGGGAGCCGGCCCGGTATCTGGCACGCCCGGATGCGGACGTGAGCGCCAGCGCCTTCGAGGCTGTGATCGATTCATTCGTTGAAGGGGTTTTGGCGCGGCTTGGGGACTTCGGGCTCAAGGAGAGTGGCCTTTCCTCATTGTGGGCTGAGGTCAGGGAGGAGCGTCACGGTTCCAAGGAAGTGCAGCGCTTGCGGAAGTTGGAAGCGATGGCCGGTTACGATCCAGATGCGGCTCCGGATGCGTTGGCTGCGGATCTGCGTAGCGCCCCGGACATGCTTGGAGAAGGTGCGGTGGGGGAAATCGCGGCATCGGCCCGCCACGATTTGGTCAAGGTCCTGAAGCCGATCCGAGCCCTGGTGAAGGGGAAACGTGCCGGGGCGGATAGTGGTGGCTTTCCGGCAAGATTACCCGCTCTGGAGGTCGGTAAGGCGAGGGGGAATCGGAATGACGAGCCGTGGCTTCAAGCCTACCGCGCGGCCAGATTCGCTCGCAGGCACTGGGGTTTGGGGAGCGGGCCAATCAGCGACAAACAGCTCGCCAGCCTGATCGATGCCCCCCCCGATGTCTTCTCACGATCCCAACGAACCGCATTGAGCTTGCCAATGGCTGTGCGAGCGGGAGACGGCACCGCCCAAATATACCTGGATGGAACCTACCCAACAACGAAACGGTTCGCCGTCGGTCGTCTGCTCGGTGACCAACTTCTGGCAGGATACGACGAGCCGCTCATTCCGGCAACGAAGGCCAAGACCGTTAGGCAAAGACTCCAAAGGGCCTTCTCGCAGGAGTTGCTTTGTCCAGTGGATGCTATCAAGGACAGGCTCTGGAACAAAGGCAAGAGGGCTTCTGACGATGAAATCCAGCGCGTCGCCGATGAGTTCGGGGTCTCTCCCCGGCTGGTTAGCACGACTCTCGTCAACAACCGAGTTCTCGACCGCGACGCACTGGATTATACCTATTGACCGAGGCCTCCTACTCGTCCCGGTTCACCGTGTCGGGGCTGAAGGCGGGGAGGCACACGGCGACGTAGCGGCAGCGGCCCTCGGGGGTGCTGTAGCGAATCCACTCGCCCGCCTTGGCCAGGATCGCCTGGCCTGCGGCGACTCGGGTCGTACCGTCGCGGTGTTCCACGTGGAGGACACCCTCAAGCACCAGCGTGTACTCGTCGAACTCGGGTGTCTGTCCCGGCTCGACCCAGCCGTCCGGCGCGTCCATCTGGGCGATGCTGACGCGCGTCTCGCCGTTGTTCACGCGACCGGCGAACTCGTCGATGTACTTGGGCTTGTTGCCCGCGGCGACGATGCGGGTGGGCCTTTCGATGAGCTGGGGCATGGGGGTGTTCCTCCAGTGGGGGTTGAGAATTAAGCTCAGGCGCCTGCGGCCTTGGCGAGCAGCTTGTTGAGGCGGGCGACCATGGCGCGGGGATCGGAGAGGAGCCCCGCGGCCAGCAGCGCGTTGTCGAGCAACTGGTCGGCGACTTCCTTGGCGAAGGCCTCGTTGCTGGTGCGCAGCGTCTCGATCTGGCGGATGAGGCCGTGGCCCGGGTTGATCTCCAGCGTCATCTTGCCGACGCCGCCCATGTCCTGCTTCATGGCGGACATGAGCCGCTGCATGGTGGCGGTCATGGTGTTGTCGCTGGTCGCGATGGCGGGGTTGTCGGTGAGGCGGGTGCTGCCGCGCACGGCGGCCACGCGGTCGCCGTAGTGCGCCTTCAGCCAGCCGCTCAGGGCCTCCATCGCTTCCTTCGACAGCTCGTTTTCCTGCTTCTTGTCGAGCGGCGGCAGGTCGAGATCGCCGCGGTCGGCGGAGAGGAGCTTCTTCCCTTCGAACTCACCCAGATTGTCGAACACGAAATCGTCGATCTGTTCGAGGTTGTAGATCACCTCGAAGTCGCGGTCGCGCAGCGCCTCGACGTAGGGACCGGCCTCGATGGCTTCGCGTGAGGGGCCGTTGATATAGTAGATTGCCTTCTGCGTCTCGGGCATCCGGGCGATGTAGTCGGCAAGCGAGGTGACCTTGCCGGCCTCGGTCTTGGAGGTCTCGAAGCGCAGAAGCTTGGCCAGGTCCTCGCGGTGCGAGTAGTCGGACGCGACGCCCTCCTTGATGAAGTGGCCGAACTTGGCGAAGAAGCTCTCGTACTTCTCCGCGTCCGACTTGGCCTCCTCGGCCAGGTGCTTGATGAAGCGGGTGACGATGACCTTGCCCAGCTTGCGGATCAGGGCGCTGTCCTGCATGGTCTCACGCGAGATGTTGAGGGGAAGGTCGTCGCTGTCGACGACGCCCTTCACAAACCGCATCCAGTCGGGCAGCAGGTTTTCCGGGTGCTTCTGGATGAGGATCTTCTTGCAGTAAAGGTCCACGCCCGGGTCGATGCGGCCAAAGCCAAGGCGCTCCATGTGGTCGTTGGGGACGAAGAGGAGCGCGTTGATCGCAAGCGGCGCATCCGCGGAGAAGTGGAGGCGATAGCGGGCCGACTCGCTCTCGTTGGCGATGAACTTGAAGAACTCGTCGTACTCCTCGTCGGTCACTTCGGTGCGGCTGCGCTTCCAGATGGCCTGCACGGTGTTGATCTTCTCGTCCTTGAGGTGGACGGGGAAGGGGACGAAGCTGGAGAACTTGCGGATGATCTGCTTGAGCTGCCAATCGGAGGCGAACTCCTGGGCGTCGTCCTTGAGTTCCAGGGTGATGCGGGTGCCGCGCTCAAGCCCCTCGGCCGGAGCAATGGTGTAGGAGCCGTCGCCAGCGCTTTCCCAGCGCCAGCCCTGCGAGTCCGCGTGGAACGAGCGGGTCTCGACGACGACCTTCTTGGCCACCATGAAGGCGCTGTAAAAGCCGACGCCGAACTGGCCGATCAGGTTCACGTCGCCCTTGGCGGCCTGAAGGGCCTGGGCCAGATAGCGGCGTGTGCCGGAACTGGCGATGGTGCCGAGATTCTGGCTCAGTTCCTCGCGCGTCATGCCGATGCCGTTGTCGCGGAAGGTGACCGACTTGGCTTCCGCGTCGAAGTCCAGCGTCACCGCCAGAGCGTCGTCCTTCCCGGGGAGTTCGGGATTTGTCAAGGTCTCGTGACGGAACTTTTCCAGTGCATCGGAGGCATTCGAGATCAACTCGCGCACGAAGATCTCGCGGTCGGTGTAGAGCGAATGAATGACGATGTCGAGTAGCTGTTTGATTTCCGCCTGGAAGGCATGTGTTTCAATTTGGGGCGACGTGGTGCTCATGGAAACACTCTCCGTGGAGAATTGGCTTACAGGGGATCGAGTTGCAAACGCGGGACCAATCAAAACGGCTTGCGGCGCGCCGCCGTTCGTCTCCCCCTAGGCGACCTGAAATGCCCCCGGGACGGCCCTGCTCGATATGAACTGGATCAACACGTTTTCCGCCATCATCTTCGACGGCGATGGTGTACTCTTCGACAGCGAGGAGCTGACCCTGGACGCCTTCAGTCATGCGATGGCGCACTGGGGCCTGAGCTTTGCGCGCGAGGAACTGAACCCGTGGGTGGGCGTGGCGACGCCGAAGATCCTCGAACAAATTGCCCGCGAGATGGACGTCCACATTCCCGTGCAGGAGTTCATCTCCTTCCGCGACGCCGCGTACCTGGACATCTGCCGCGCCCACGGGGGGCCGCTACCCCGCCGCGGGGTGGATGCCTTGCTCGATTGGATGGATCGGTGCGGAATGCCTCGGGCGATTGGCTCGAACGCCAATCGCGGCAAGATGATGTTCAACCTGGAGCAGACCGGGCTGGATCGGCGGATTCCCGTGCGCTATTCGGTGGATGACGTGGAGCACGGCAAGCCGCATCCCGAGATGTTCCTGCGCGCCGCGGAGCAGATGGGCGTGGAGCCGAAGCGGTGTCTGGTGGTGGAGGACGCGGTGAGCGGACTCAGGGCTGCCAGGAAGGCAGGCATGACTGCCATCGCGGTGATGGGAAGCCTTCCCATCGAAACGCTGGAAGCCGAGGCGGATGTGGTCTTTGCCGATCCGGCAGCCCTTCACGAGGCAGTCGTGGCGGTCAGAGGAACTCTTTGAACATGTCGTTCAGCTTGTTCTCGATGAACTGAACGGAGCGCGCCAACTCGTCGGCGTCGGTGCCGTCGTTGCGCGTGGAATCGATGGTGGCCTTCACGGTTTGGGCGAAGGTCTTGGCGGCGGAGCGAATCTGGCCCGACGTGACCTGACGGCTGTGGAGCATGCAGAGCACAAGACGGTCCGCAACCACCATGAAGTGGACCTTGTCCACGTCGCCTCCATAGAACTTGACGGAGACCTCGGGGCTGCTTGCGCGGGAAACCAGCGTGTTCAGCGCGGCAATGACGCCCGCGGCGACGGCGCCCATGGTTTCGTGGGCAATGGGGTAAAAGTCCCCGCCCGAGGAGAGGATCACTCCGGTGCGGTCGATGACGACGGCGCACTTGGCCTTGCTTTCCTCGAGGAGCAGATCCAGCGCCTGATCGATCTGCTGCAAGACTTCGTTGGAGAAGAAAATGACGCCGGATGCCCCGGGAACCCTGCGCTGGCGTTCATTGTTATTCATTGGTGCAGGCCTCTCTGCCATATCCATGGGCGTCAGCGGTACGAACTGCCGAACTGCTGGGCCAGGGTGGAATTGAGCTTCTGGATCACTTCGGCACAGATTGCCCTAAAGGTCTCCACGACCCCTTGGTTTCGGATGGCAACCGCCTCGAAGGAACGGCACCCGCGATCATTGAGCAAATCCTCGAACTCATCAACGGGAGTGATGAAGAACAGGTCACGCTTGTTGTACTGGAACACGATAGGAAGCGTCGAGTAATCGTAGCCGTATTCTTTGAGCATCCCCTTGAGATCCTCCAGGGACTCCTCGTTGTCAGCCAGACGCGACTTGTCGCTGTCGGCCACGAAAACCAGGCCGTCCACGCCGTTGAGGACCATCTTGCGGGTCGAGCGGTAGTAGGGCTGGCCCGGCACGCCATAGATGAGAAACTTGGTCTTGAAACCCGCGATGTCCGCCAAGTCCATCGAGAAGTAGTCGAAGAAAAGGGTGCGATCGCCTTCGGTGTCGATGGAGGAGAGCTTGGTGCGGTTCTGGTCCGGGATCAGGCCGTGAATATTCTGAATATTCGTGGTCTTCCCCCCAAGGCTCGGGCCCACATAGACGATTTTGCAGTTAATTTCCCGAGTGCGGTAGTTAATAATCGGCATTGCGTTTACCCTGATGGGTTGAGTTTGCGTCGGTTGGGGTTGATCGGCGTGGGTTCAAAGCTGGGTAAGGGTGGACTTTCCTCAAGACGACCGTCAACGACAAACCCACCCCAAGTGCGGAACTGTGAGCATTTTCGGTACATCGGCTCCACCTTGTCAGTGGGATGCTCGGGCGGAGCTCAGCGGGATGGAACCCTGTTTAAAAAAGTTTACCACAGAGACACGGAGGCACGGAGGAATGAAGGCGACGGAGGTGGGGTCAATCGACGGCCCAGGTCAGGACTGCAATGTTAGTTCTTGAACCTCGAGTGCAATAGGATCGGTGTTGGCCTGCATTCAACCAAGTCTTTCAAAATCAATCCAATCCTTTTTTTCTCCGTGTCTCCGTGCCTCCGTGGTGAAGCATTTTTCGTGTTGGGCAGCGCCTCGAACACCACTAGCCGTTGATGAGCTTCGCCGCGTCGGTCGCGCCGTAGGTAAAGATGATGTTGGCCCCGGCACGGCGAAATCCCGTCAGACTTTCGAGCAGGGCCCGGTCGTAATCGAGCCAACCGTTGGCGGCGGCTGCTTTGAGCATCGCGTACTCGCCGCTGACGTGGTAGGTGGCCACGGGGAGGGACGTTGCCTCGCGCACGGCCCGGATGACGTCCAGGTAGGGGAGTCCCGGCTTGACCAGCAGCCAGTCGGCGCCCTCTGCCTCGTCCAGCGCGACCTCGCGCAGGGCCTCGCGCACGTTGGCCGGGTCCATCTGGTAGGTTTTCTTGTCCCCCGCCCGGGGGGCGGAATCCAGCGCCTCGCGGAAGGGGCCGTAGAACGCCGAGGCGAACTTGACGCAATAGGAGCAAATGAGCGTCTTCGTGAACCCGGCTGTTTCCAATGCTTCACGGATGACCTTGACGCGTCCATCCATCATGTCGCTGGGGGCAACCACGTCTGCCCCGGCGCGGGCCTGAGCCACCGCCATCCCCGCCAGATGAGGAAGTGTTTCGTCATTATGAATCTCGCCGTCGATCACCACGCCATCGTGCCCGTCGGAGGAATAGGGGTCGAGCGCCACGTCGGTGATGACGATGAGGCCGGGAAGTTCTGACTTCAGCGCCCGGACGGCCCGTTGCAGCAGGCCATTGTCATTGAGCGACTCGGTGCCGCGCTGGTCCTTGAGCGCATCGGGGATGACGGGGAACAGGGCGACGCCGGAAACCCCTTCGTTGTAAGCGGCGCGCGCCTCCTCGACCAAGAGGTCGATGGAAAGGCGGGCCACACCGGGCATGGCGTTGATGGGCGTGCGGACCGCCTCCCCGCCCTGCACAAACATCGGAAGCACAAGGTTCTGCGGAGAGAGGGCGTTCTCGCGCACCATGGCGCGGACGCCGGGCGAGACTCGGTTGCGGCGCGGTCGGATATTCACGGGGGCCTCCGTTGAATCGAAACTGGTTCGATCAAGCTGAGGCGCGGCCCGCGGCGCAACCAAACCCGTCTGTTCCCGGTCTGCGGACAGCACAAACCAACCTTCCCCTTTACTCGCACGGCCCCGACAGGGTTCAACCCACGCGGATTTCAGATTCCTTTCCTCGTACATGGAGTAGTGATGACTGCAACTGCTGACTTCGGACTGATCGGATTGGGCGTGATGGGCGAGAATCTCGTCCTGAACGTGGAGAGCCGCGGGTTCACCGCCGCGGTCTACAACCGCACCACAGACAAGGTGGATGCGTTCGTCAACGGGCGCGGCGCCGGCAAGCGCTTCGTCGGGTGCCATACGCTCGAACAGTTCGTCGCCTCGCTGAAGCGCCCCCGCAAGATCATGATCCTGGTCAAGGCTGGCAAGCCGGTGGACCAGGTGATCGAAAGCCTGCTCCCCCACTTGGAGCAGGGCGACATCATCATCGACGGCGGCAATTCGTACTGGCCGGACACGACCCGTCGCTGCAAGGAACTGACCGCCAAGGGAATCCTCTATGTGGGTTCGGGCGTCAGCGGCGGAGAGGAAGGCGCCCTGAAGGGCCCTTCGATGATGCCCGGCGGCAATCCCGCCGCATGGCCCCATATCAAGCCCATCTTCCAGGCCATCGCCGCCAAGGTGAACGAGAGCGAGGTTGCCTGCGACTGGGTCGGCGACGAGGGCGCCGGGCACTTCATCAAGATGGTTCACAATGGCATCGAGTACGGCGACATCCAGGTCATCTGCGAGGCCTATCACCTCATGCGCGATCTGCTCAAGATGACGCCGGACGAGATCGGCGCCACCTTCGACGAGTGGAACAAGGGCGACCTGTCGAGCTACCTGATAGAGATCACCGCAGAAATCTTCAAGGTGAAGGACGAGAAGACCGGCGACCACATGGTGAACAAGATTCTGGACGTGGCAGGCCAGAAGGGCACGGGCCGCTGGACCGTGGTGGACGGCCTCGAAGTGGGCGAGCCGATCACGCTCATCGCCGAGGCGGTCTTCGCACGCAACATCTCCGCGCTGAAGGACGAGCGCGTGGCGGTTTCCGGCGCCTATCCGCAAATTCCTGTCACGGCGAACCTGGATCGCGCCGCCTTCCTGAAGGCACTTCACGACGGCGTGCTGACCGCGAAGATGATCTCCTACGCTCAGGGCTTTGCCATGATCGATGCGATGGCCAAGGCGCAGGGCTGGAACATCAACAAGGGCGCCGTGGCGCTCATGTGGCGCGCTGGCTGCATCATCCGCAGCGTCTTCCTGGGCCGCATTCGCGATGCCTTCGCCAACGATCCCAAGCTGAAGAGCCTGCTGCTCAACGACTGGTTCAAGGCAAAGGTGACGGCAACGCAGGGCGGGCTCCGCACGGTGCTGGTCGAGGCCATCAAGGCGGGCATCCCGACTCCGGCGCTGTCGACGGCGCTCGCGTACTTCGACGGCTACCGCAACGCGAACCTGCCGGCGAACCTGCTCCAGGCCCAGCGCGACTACTTCGGCGCCCACACCTACGAGCGCACCGACGGACCGCGCGGCGAGTTCCATCACACGAACTGGACGGGCGAGGGCGGCACGACGACGGCCGCTTCCTACAACGCCTGATCGACGCCAACGCATGACATTCAGGAGCGCCGCCCCGTGACCAGTGGCCGCCATTCAGGCATCGCGCTGGGCATCTGGGCGGCGCTCCTCATTTTGTGCATGATCGCGTCGTGCTTCGAGCGGCTGGAGTTCTCCAAGAGGCGCGACATTCGTCCCCTTGGGGGATGGGACGAGAACCACTACTTTGCGTGGTCACGGTCGCTCATCGTGGACGGTGATCTGGAGTTTCGCGACGATTTCGAGTTTCTCGCCTCGTTGCGAGGGGTGTCCCCCCTTTCAGAGACCTTCCGCGAAGCACTGGCCCACACCGAACCAACACCGACCGGGCATTTTCCCAACAAGTACGGGGTGGGAACGGCCGTGCTCGGGAGCCCCGGGCTGCTGCTGGCCCGCGCCGCCGTCGTGATGCATGGATCGGATCAGGTCCACCCGCAGGCGAGCATCTATATGCTCGGGCACTTGCTTTCTTTGGTGGTGGTGGGATTCATGGGCCTACTCGGATCGTGGTTCCTGCTCAGGAGACTTTCCTTCTGCGAGAGGACCTCGACGCTTGCCGTGACTCTCGTCGCACTCGGGACGCCACTGTGGGGGTATATCTGGTTCTGGACCGGGATGGCGCACGCGGCGGGGTTTGCCGCGATCGTTTGGTTTGCGCTGGCGAGCCATGCTTGGTGGGGAGCCGTGGTGTCGGGCAAACCGATGGTGGGGCTGCTAATGCGCGCGGCGCTCATGGGCGGTGCACTCGGTCTGGCGATGCTGGTCCGCTATCCGAATGCGGTCGCGGCATTGCTTCCGTTCTCGCTGGTCGTGACCGCGTGGCTTGGCGCGGAGGCGGATGTGCGAGGCCGGTTGCTGCGTGGTGCGGTCGCGAGCCTCCCCGTGGCGGCGGTCGCGTCGATCGTGGCTTTCCTTCCCCAGATGCTGGCGTGGAAGGCAGTCTACGGGAGTTATCTGCTATACAGCTACGAAGGGGAGCAGATTCACCATGTCCCGGTACACGCATTGCAGGTACTTATCGGCACGAGGAACAGTCTGCTGCTGTGGTCGCCGCTGGTGGTAGCGGCGGTGCTGGGACTGGCGGTGGCGCCGCGGGAACTGAGGGGCTGGGCGGTAGGCGGCGGGCTGGTGCTGGTGGCGTTCCTGTGGATCTACGGATCGTGGGAGGCCTATTCCCTTGGCAGTTCGTTCGGGATGCGAGGGTTCGTGGATGCCTCGGCATTCTGGATGATCGGCGTGGCGGGGTTGCTTCGCTGGAGCGAACAGGGGAAGGGGCGTCGCGTTGCGATCCTCCTCGCCTGCGCGCTGTGCACCGCTTGGTCGATCTGGATGTTGGGAGCGACTCGCGCGGCTGTGCAGCGGATGGATGAACCCTTCGCTGGTGGTGCGCTGGTTACTGAGGCGCCAAGAATCGCTCGTCAGTTGGGAGTCGATTGCATGCGCCCATTCAGGAATCCGTCACGGCTTTATCCGCTGATGACGCCGGATGTTTCGAGGATCGGGGCACAGTAGCTGGAGGCTCCCAACCAACTTTGAATGCCCTTGCCACTGGGCTTTCGCGGGGGTTTCCTGCGCGGGTATTCTCCCCCTCTCAAAGGATTGAACAATGAAATACGAAGTGCTTCGCCCTCTGGTCAAGATGACGCTGGTGGCAGCAATCGCCGCGGGTTCCGTTGCTTGCAGCTCGCCGACGGCACCGATCATTCCGGGCGCGGAGGTGCCACGCACCCCTGCCGCTTTGAAGGAGATCCGCGGAGTCTGGATCACGAACGTGGACAGCGACGTCCTCACGAGCCGCGCGAAGATCGCCGAGGCCATGGAGGCACTTTCGAAGGCCGGGATAAATGTCGTTTATCCGGTGGTCTGGAACAAGGCCCAGACCCTCTATCCGTCCAAGGTCGCAGCATCGGTTACGGGAATAAAGATGGATCCGTCGCCTGCGTATGAAGGCCGCGATCCGCTGCAGGAAGTCATCATCGAGGCCCATGCGCGCGGCATGGAGGTCGTGCCCTGGTTTGAGTTCGGCTTTGCCACGTCCTACAACGCGCAGGGGGGACCGATCATCAAGGCCCGTCCCAATTGGGCCGCGATCGATCAAGAGGGAAAGCTGGTGAACAAGAACGGCTTCGATTGGGCGAACGCGCTCGATCCCGAGGTCCAGGAGTTCATGGCACAGCTCGTTTTGGAAGTGGCGGAGAAATACGATATTGACGGCATCCAGGGCGATGACCGCATGCCGGCCATGCCGACGCTCGGCGGCTATGACCCCAAGACGGTGGCCAAGTACCGCGCCGAGTTCGGTGTCGATCCGCCCAAGGACATCAAGGACAAGGCCTGGGTCCAGTGGCGCGCCGACATCCTGACCGAGTGGCTGGCGTCGCTGCGTCGCCGCGTGAAGGCCATCGACTCGGATATCGTGATCAGCATGTCGCCCAGCTACTACAGCTGGTCGCTGACCGAGTATCTGCAGGACTCCTACACCTGGACCAATCGCGGCCTGGTGGACTCCATCCACCCGCAGGCCTATCGCTACGACCTGCCCGCCTACGAGAAGATCGTGGACGATCTGGTGAAGAACCAGTTCACCCGCGAGCAGCTGCCCATGCTGGCGCCAGGCATCCTGGTCAAGTCGGGCAAGTACATCGTCCCCGAGGATTACCTGCTCGGAGCCGTGAAGTACAACCGCGAGAAGGGGGTCAACGGCGAGGTCTTCTTCTTTTACACTGGCCTGCGCGAGAACGATAGCAAGCTCTTGGGGCTGCTGAAGGCTGGTCCCTATGCGCAGCCCGCCTCGCTCCCCTACCGCAGCGAATTGTGGCGCCCGGGCATGATCCAGCTGACGCCGCTCCCCGGAGACGGCCAGACCACGACGTTCGGTGTGCTCGCGCCTGCCGCGGGCACCTATGATCTTTACGGCAAGGGCGTTGCAGGCACCAAGCAGCCGGTGACCTTCCAGCTCGCGGGAGCGGCGCCGACCTCGACGGTGACGCTGGAGCCGACGGACAAGGCTTTCGCCGAGTGGACCCTGATCTCCACCGAGAGCTTCTCCCTCGGCCAGGAAGTGATGGTGCAGGCAACGGGATCGGCGGCTGTGATGATGCTGCTGAACCGCAAACTCTCCCAGGACACCCAGTGGCAGTGATGAATCTCTCCCGAGACGGCTGGCGCCTCATTGTTGCTGTCCTCCTGCTCCTATGCGTGGTTGCTCCTTGCAGCACCGCGCACGGGCAGGAGACCGGCGACCCGGCGGACGACACACCGGGCAACGCGCTGAAGGTCCTCCAGCCGATGCAGGATCGCACGGTTGTCTTCGAGGGGGCCGCCGCGTGGGATTCCGCCACGACCTCCACGCTGGTCAGGATTGATACGAGGGAGCCCGCGCGGCTCCTGCTGGCCGACGAGCGTCCGAAAGTGTTCCCCCGCCGCGGAACATGGGTTTCACCGGTTATCGAGTCGGATTTTCCGGTGACGGAGGTGCTTCCTTCGTGGAACGTGGAGGCTCCGGAAAACACCGGTGCGGTTTTTGACCTGCGTGTGCGCGACCGCGAAACGAAGGAATGGTCGGACTACTTGTACATGGGGCAGTGGGGTCGGACAATCCACTATCCTGCCCGGACGCTGGAATACGATGGTGGCGAGGTCATCGTGGATATTCTGCACCTCGAGCGGGCTGCCGACGCCGTCCAGGTTCGGGCGCGTCTATACAGCTTCAACCTTGGCGAGTGGAAGGTCCCGGCGCTTCGGCGCCTGACCGTGGTATACTCGGGACCGCTCGGAGAGAGCCAGACGCCGCCAACAATTCAGCTGCCGCCACGCCCGGAGGAAGGCTGGAACATCCCGGTGCCGTTCACGCCCCAGGGAGATAATCCGTCGGCAATAGCGGGCTCGACCTGCTCGCCGACCTCGACGCGGATGGTGATGGCCTATCGCGGAGTCACGCTGCCGCTGACGGATGTGGCACTTGGTATATACGATCCCGAATACGGCATCTTTGGCACATGGAACCGCGCGGTGGCCTTTGCCGGTCAGAATGGGTTGTCCGCCTCGCTGACGCGCATCCGGAACTGGGACCAGGTGGAACAGTACCTTTCGCAGGGCCAGCCGATCATCGCCAGCATTCGGTTCCGCAAGGGCGAGTTCCCGGAGAACGTGATCAAGTCATCCAACGGACACCTGATCGTGGTGCGTGGCATGACCAAGGAAGGCGACCTGATCATCAACGATCCCGCCAGCAAGGAAAATGGCGAGGGGATTGTCTATACACGCGAATCGCTGAAGAAGGCATGGCTGGACAAGGGTGGCGTTGGCTACCTGATCGGCGCCCCGGTGAATCGAATTGCCGAGGGTAACTGAAGGAGAGCACGGTGAACCTGGGACTTCAGGCAATTGATTACGTCATCATCGCAGCCTATCTTGCCGCAACCATGTTCATCGGCGTCTGGGTGGAGAGGAAGGCATCCGAGGGGGCGGGCTCGTACTTCCTCGGGGGGAACAAGCTCCCGTGGTGGGCGCTCGGCGCCTCGGGCATGGCCTCCAATGTGGACATCTCCGGTACGACGGTCGCGGTCGGACTGATCTATGCGATGGGGGTTGCGGGCTTCTTTGTGGAGATCCGCGGCGGCATCGTGCTAGTGATGGCGATTCTGCTCGCGTGGATGGGGAAATGGCTGCGGCGCTCCGGCGCCATGACGGCGGCCGAGTGGATGACCTTTCGTTTTGGCAACGGGCCGGAGGGGCGCGTTGCACGCGGGATCAGCGCGATCAACGAGTTGCTCTTCACGGTCTGGGTCGTTGCCTACTTCACGGTGGGGCTGACCGGATTCGTTGGTCCCCTAGTGCCGGGATTGGCACCCGAGTTGACCGCAACGCTCGTGGTGGCGTTCATCGTGGTCTATGCAACAGCAGGCGGATTCATCGGTGTCATCTGGACGGACGTATTCCAGGGGGGACTGATCCTCTTGGCGGTGCTGTACATGTGCGTCCTCGGCTTCTCGGCGCCGGCCCTGCCGGAGAGCTTCCAGGTCTCGGTACCGAATGGAACCGAGGGAGGGGCCGCTGTCTATACACTGGTGAATCACACGGCGGCGTCGTGGCAGCAGGTTGTCCCACCGCAGACACTGAACATGCCGGGGGCCTATGCCGGATACAATGACCTGTGGAAGGTGATCGGCATCTTCATCATGCTGACGATTGTGCAGGGCTCATCGGGCAGTGGCGGCTATACGGCTCAGCGCTATCTCGCCGCAAAGAACGAACGAGAAGCTGGTCTCGTGGCCCTCTTCTGGACGCTGCTGCTGTCGCTGCGCTGGCCGATGGTGATTAGTTTCGCGATTCTGGGGATCCACTACGGCCTTTCCCAGGGGACACCAATCACGAATCCTGAGTCAGTCCTCTCCACAGTGCTTGCCACGCAGCTTCCCGTCGGGGTGAAGGGCCTGATCACAGCGTGCTTCCTGGCTGCGTTCATGTCGACTTTCAGTTCGTTCCTCAACGCAACCGCGGCGTTCTGGTGCAACGATCTATACAAGGTATTCCTCCGACCGAACGCGGAGGGCCGGGAACTGGTCACGCAGGGCCGTCTGGCGACCGTGGTGCTGGTCGCGGTTGGTCTCGTCCTCGGTTTCTACATGAGTTCGATCAATGACGTCTGGGGATGGCTGTCCGCCGTGCTCGGTTCCGGCCTGGCGATTCCGCTCCTGCTCCGCTGGTACTGGTGGCGCTTCAATGGATGGGGTTTTGCGGTCGGCACGGCGTTCGGCATGTTGGGCGCCTATCTGTTCCCGGTGCTCGGTCCCAGAGTTTTCGGCCGCTCGCTGGCCGAGCATGAACTCTTCCTGATCAATGGGACCTGGACCATCTTCTGGTCCGTGCTGGTGACCATGATGACGCCTCCCGTGGATCCCGCGGTGGTCGAGAACTTCTACCGCAAGACCCGGCCGTTCGGTTTCTGGGGCCCGGTCGCCCGCACGCTGAACCCGGAGGAGCGTTCCTCCATCCGGAAGGGAAACCTCATGGAGATCCTCTCGGGAATCTTCGCCCTTCCGTGGCAACTGACCCTGTTCCTGCTCCCGATGGCGATCATCCTGAAGAGCTGGGGGCAGGCCGGTGCACTGCTGGCCGTCCTCGCTGTCCTGACCGTGCTGCTCTACTTCGTGTGGTATAGAAATCTATCCAAGGAATCCTGACCCATGAATACTCCGGTGCCCGCTCCTGCTCGTAAGCGATTGGAGTCGCTCGACGCCTTTCGCGGTTTCACGATCTTCGGGATGATCTTCGTCATCGCCGTGGCTGCCGGCGGTTATCGGCGGGAGGGAGCGGGGTTGCCCCAGGTAATGAGCTGGCTGGACAGCCTGCCGGTTTCCACGTGGCTGCATGCATCCGTGGCCTATGATGCCTGGGAGGAGGAAGCAGGTTCCAAGTGGAAGGCAGAGCTTGCCGAGGATGCCACGTTCGCTCCGGGTGCCTCAGCCGAAGAACGAGCCGAAGCCATCAGCGCCGAAGTCGAGCGTCGGATTGCTGCCGCTCCGGAGACAAACCTCAAGGGCGTGGGGGTCACCTTCACGGACCTGATCGCGCCGTTCTTCGTCTTCATTGTGGGTGTCGTCATACCCATCGGACGGAGGCGCGATGCGTCGGAGTATTATCTCCACGCGCTCTATCGCACCGCCATGCTGATCCTCGCCGGGATCGTGTATATATCGCTGGTGATCAAGGGCGTGAGCTGGTGGTGGGGCGTGCTGCAGGCCATTGGCATCGCCTACCTCTGCGCGGCGGTCATGGCGCGCTTTGATCGCAAGGTTCAGTGGATCGCGGTCTTCGCCGTCGCCGGCCTGAACCTGCTGATGACCGAGACAACTTCCTGGTGGACGGGTGCCCTGAACTCGAGCCAGCCCTTCGGAACCCTTACAAACCCCGGAGGGGACTGGCTGCGCACCTGGCGCATTCACTGCCTCCCCTGGCTTTCCATCAGCTACGGGACCATGGCCATGATCGGCGTGCTGGTGGGTAATGCCATCTCCACCCGCGACGACAAGAAGATCATCCAGCAGTCGCTGCTCATCGGTGGCCTGTTCACGCTGCTCGGCTTCCTGATCCACAAGTTGGGCATCATGACGGGGAACTACAGCCTGTGCGCCAACAAGGATGACGTCACAACGTCGTACTCGTTCTTCACGGCGGGGCTTGGTGCGATCACGTTCGCAGGCTTCTACTGGGTCATCGACGTGAAGGGTTGGAAGCTCTGGGCAAGGCCGTTCGTCGACTTTGGCGTGAACCCACTGGTGGCGTACTTCCTCCAGATCGTGATGCGCCGCGGATTCGAGAGCCTCGGTGTGATAGACATCTTCAACCGCACGACCGCGGACAACAAGCTTGTGAACAACTGGGCGGTGCTTCTCGGCTCGGAGCAGGAACCGGCCCGCCTGGTGCTCGACTTCTTCCACAAGGGCGGCTATATGGGCATCTTCTGGGGGCTGGTCTGGACCGCCTGTCTATACGCGATCCTGCGCTGGTTCAACAAGAAGGGCTTCTTCTGGAAGTTCTGACCCGGCTTCATTTTCCCCGAATCTGCATGTCGAGGCATTTAACGCTTGCGGATTGAGCGGCATCCGGCAATGTTTCACGCAAGCAACTTGCAGGGAGCCACGCTTGGGCGACGCAACAGCGACAATTGATGTGCTTTCGCGTTCGGGAGACCGGGCGGAGCTGAAGGTCGCCGGGCGTTTGTCTGCCGATACAGCGGGCGACGCATGGCGCGTCATGGACACGATCACGAAGGACGGCGGCATCCGCTCGGCCCGAATCGACGCGGCAGGGCTGACCTACTGCGACGTTTCCGGTGCGGCGGTGCTGATCGCGCTGCAGCATCGAATAACCCGGGGGGGCGGTTCGGTGGAACTGACCGGCGTGTCCGAGGAAATCGGCAAGATCCTCGGGCTCTTCGAGGGCGCTGATCCGGAAATTAAGCGCGAAAAGCCCGAGCCGGTTCATCTCCCGGAGCAGACCGGCAAGGCAGTTCATTCGCTTTGGTCCGACCTGACGAACCAAGTGATGTTCCTCGGTCAGCTCACGGCGGCGCTCATGGCGCTCGCCTGCACGCCTTGGCGCATTCGCTGGCGCGACACCTTCATCCAGATGGAAAAAGTTGGATTCGACGCGGTCCCCATCGCAACGCTGGTCGGTTTCCTGGTGGGCCTGATCATCGCGCTCACGGCGGCGATCCCCATGCGCGAATTTGGCGCTGAAGTCTTCGTGGCAAACCTGGTGGGCCTGGCGATCCTGAGGGAGTTGGGGCCGCTGATGGGAGCGATCCTGCTGGCCGGACGCTCGGGTTCGGCCTTCGCCGCGGAAATTGGCACCATGAAGGTGAACGACGAGCTGAACGCCCTCAACACGATGGGGCTGGACCCGATGCGATTCCTGGTGGTCCCGCGCGTACTGGCGGGCGTGACGATGATGCCCTTCCTGACCGTGCTGGTGAACTTCGCCGGCCTGATGGGCGGGCTCGTTGTGTGCACCCTGTGGCTCGGATTCCCGGTGAGCGTCTACGTGAACCAGCTTACCGGCCAGATCGCGATCATGGACATCGTCGGTGGCCTCATCAAGGCCTTCGTCTTCGGGATCATCGTCTCGGGCGTGGGCTGCATGAGGGGCCTGCAAACGAAGTCCGGTGCGGCGGCCGTGGGCGAGTCCACCACCAGTTCGGTGGTGACCACCATCGTCCTGATCGTGGTGGCCAGCGGGATCTTCACCTATCTCTACGCGGTGCTGGGGATCTGACGCATGGCTCGTGATCCGATCATCAAGGTGACCGACCTGGTCTGCGGCTACGAAGGCAATCGCATCATCGACGGCATCACTTTTGACGTCTATCCCGGTGAGGTGTTCGTGATTCTGGGCGGCTCCGGCTGCGGCAAGAGCACGCTGCTCAAGCATATGATCGGTCTATACGAGCCGATGGAAGGGCGCATCGAAATCGATGGCCTCAACATGGCCGGCGCCGACGAGACGACGCGCAAGAATCTCTTCCAAAAGTTTGGCGTCATGTACCAGCTTGGTGCGCTCTTCGGCTCCATGACGCTGCGCGAGAACGTGCGCGTGCCGCTCGAAGCCTACACCACGCTTCCCTCCGACGCGATGGACGTGATCGCCAAGATGAAGCTGGGGCTGGTCGGCCTCGGCGACTTCCTCGGGCACTTCCCGTCGGAGATCAGCGGTGGGATGCAGAAGCGGGCCGCCATCGCACGCGCCATGGCGCTGGATCCGCGGATTCTGTTCCTCGACGAGCCGAGCGCGGGGCTCGATCCAGTAACCTCGGCGGAACTC
This sequence comes from bacterium, assembly GCA_016125005.1. GTDB lineage: Bacteria > Sumerlaeota > Sumerlaeia > SLMS01 > SLMS01 > WGMQ01. Next base: position 25,761 of record WGMQ01000088.1, read on the forward strand.
GACGAGTTGATCGTCAGTCTTTCCCGAAACCTCGGCATTACCTTCGTCGTGGTCACGCACGAGCTACCCAGCATCTACTCGATCGCCGATCGCGTCATCATGCTGGACAAGCGGGTGAAGAAGATCGTGGCGGAAGGGAAGCCGCAGCAGTTGCGTGACGAGAGCAAGGACCCGTGGGTGCGACAATTCTTCAACCGCGCGGCGCACGCGTGAAAAGAGCGGAGACAACATGAGCAGACGCGCAAACTTCATGAAGATAGGCATCTTCGTCCTCACGGCGACGGTGCTGCTGATCGGGGCGTTGGTCCTCTTCGGCCTGAGGGAAGCCTTCAAGCCGGGCGTGATGATCGAGACCTGCTTCGACCAGTCGGTGCAGGGGCTCAACGTCGGCGGCGACGTGAAGTTCCGCGGCGTCAAGATCGGCACGGTCCAGCAGATCAATCTGGTCACGGCCTCGTACCCAGACGCGCCCGTCGAATACCGCCCCTGGGTCCTGGTCCGCGCCAAGGTCGACACGGAGTTCTTCAAGCTCAACAAAATCGAGGACATCCGCGGCGCCGTCAGGACAGAGATCGACAAGGGGATGCGCGCCTACCTCTCGCCGCAGGGCATCACCGGACTCGTGTTTCTGGAACTGGACTACGACGCTGCCAAGCGCGAGGTAGTGGAAGATGCAGAGCGTGACAAGGAACTGATTCACCCGAAGTGGGACGTGGACGACAACTTCATCTACATCCCGGGCGGCGCAGGCTTCATCAAGAGCTTCATGGATAGCTCGCAGAGCATCGCCCGTAGCGCGGAGAAGTTCATGAATGAGGACTTCCCCCGCATCAGCGAGGAGACCATCGCGGCCATCAAGGAAAGCAACGCGACGATGGCCTCGATTCGTCGCTATGTGGAAGACCCGGAACTCGCGGCCATCCCCGGCCGTATCGAGAAACTGCTGAAGAACCTCGACCAGCTCACCAACGAGGACGAGCAGGCCGCAGTGACGAGCCTCCTCCGAGACGCGCAGGCGATCACCTCGGGGACGCTGGCGATGGTGCGCGATCCGAAGGTGAAGGAAAATCTGGCAGCCATGCAGGAACTCCTCGAGGAAACGCGCGCCGTGGCGGCCTCTCTTCGCCGCGAGCTACCGGACACCACCGGCGCGGTGCGCGACACGCTGGAGCGCATC
>WGMQ01000067.1 GCA_016125005.1 bacterium
CGGCCACTGCCACCCCGGCCTCGTGCTCTTTCAAGATCGCGATGATCTGCTCTTCGCTGAACCGCTTCCGCTTCATCTTCCGGCTCCTAAGTGGACCGGACTCTAGCTTCAGATGGAGGAGTTCGCGGGGGTCACGTCACGACGACCTTTCTGCTGTCGTATCCGCCAACAAGTTACGTGATCGATGGCATCGAAGGGCCGATAGCGTTCCGCCTGGAAACCGGGCTCGTTGGCTTTACCGTGCTCGTGTTCGTGCTGGGTTTCTTCATGAGCCTCGGCAAGGCGGCGGTGTTCAAACACATTCCTGTCTATTATCCGAAGGATGTTGGCTCTGTCGGCGGTTTGGTCGGCATGATCGGCGGGCTTGGCGGCTTCATTCTGCCGATCGCGTTCGGCGTGCTCAACGATCTCACCGGCATTTGGACCAGCTGCTTTATGCTGTTGTTCCTTATCGTATCCGGCTCGCTGTTGTGGATGCACTTTGCGATCCGCCAAATGGAGCGCGAAGCCGTCGGTGCCGAGCTAGAGGCGCTCCCGCAATTCCCAGAGATGAAGCCGATCCACGAACCGGCCAAACACAAGCCGGCGCTCGCTGGCCTTATTTCGGATTGGCGTCCCGAAGATCCCGTCTTCTGGAATGAGGCGGGCAAGAAAATCGCTACGCGTAATCTTTGGCTCTCTATTCCCGCGCTCTTTCTTTCGTTCGCGGTGTGGATGGTGTGGTCGGTTGTTGTAGCCAAGCTCCCGAGCATCGGATTCGCCTACACGACCGACCAGTTGTTCTGGCTGGCCGCGCTGCCAGGGCTGTCGGGCGCGACGCTGCGCATCTTCTATTCTTTCATGGTCCCGGTTTTCGGCGGCCGCCTATGGACGACGCTAACGACGTGGTCGCTTCTGGCGCCCGCGCTCGGAATTGGCTTCGCGGTGCAAAATCCCGAGACGCCGTACTGGATCATGCTCGGTCTGGCGCTGTTGTGCGGCTTTGGCGGCGGCAATTTTGCATCGTCGATGTCTAATATCGGCTTCTTCTTCCCGCGGGCCGAGAAGGGGAACGCGCTCGCGCTTAATGCAGGGCTTGGCAATCTCGGCGTGAGCGGCATGCAGTTCCTGGTGCCGATCGCCATCACCATGGCGGTCTTCGGCGCTTTCGGTGGGCCAGGACAGAGTACGCCTAGCGGCGACACGCTATTCATGCAAAACGCCGGCTTCATCTGGGTTCCGTTCATCATCGTATCTGCCTTTTTGGCGTGGTTCGGGATGAACGATCTCTCGAACGCCCGCGCGTCCTTCACTGAGCAGTCGGTGATCTTCACGCGGAAGCAGAACTGGATCATGTGCTGGCTCTATACCGGCACGTTCGGGTCGTTCATCGGCTTCTCCGCCGCGTTTCCGCTGCTGACGAGCACGCAGTTTCCAGACGTGAACGTGCTCCAGATCGCCTTCTTAGGCCCCCTTGTCGGTGCGTTGTCGCGCTCGCTGACGGGCTGGGTTGCGGATCGCTACGGCGGCGCGCGTGTCACGCTCGTCGTGTTCGTTTTGATGATGCTCGGCACGATCGGCGTAATCTACTTCCTTGGGGCCAAGGAAGCGCCTGGCGCCTTCGCGGGGTTCTTCGCGTGCTTTATGCTCCTCTTCTTTGCCTCCGGCGTCGGCAACGCATCCACGTTCCAGATGATCCCCGCGATCATGCGCAAAGAAGTGGCGCGGTTGATGCCGGCGTTGCCTGGGCCTGATCAGCTGAAGCAGGCGGAGAAAGAAGCCGCCGCCATCACCGGCTTCACATCCGCCATTGCCGCCTTCGGCGCCTTCTTCATACCGAAGAGCTTTGGCTTTTCTATCGAAGCGACTGGAGCCGCCACCGGCGCGCTGATCGGTTTCCTTGTCTTCTACGTCTCATGTCTGGCCATCACCTGGTTCGTTTATGCGCGTCCGGGCGGTTTGCTGTTTGACGTGGAGAATAAACGCAACGCCCCCGCAGACGCCGCCAAGGCGACGAACTGAAGGACGCCACCAATGAGCCATACACTCGACCGTCTCGCCTTCTTCACGCGCAAGACCGAACTCTATTCAGGCGGTCACGGCGTGACGAACGACGAAGACCGCTCCTGGGAAGAGGCGTACCGTCGCCGCTGGCAGCATGACAAAATCGTGCGCTCGACTCACGGCGTGAACTGCACGGGCTCTTGTTCGTGGAAAATCTACGTCAAAGGCGGCATCGTCACCTGGGAGACGCAGCAGACCGACTACCCACGCACGCGTCCGGATCTGCCAAATCATGAGCCTCGCGGATGCGCGCGTGGCGCCAGCTATTCGTGGTATCTCTATTCCGGCAATCGTGTGAAATATCCGCTCGTTCGTGGGCGGCTGATTAAGCTTTGGCGCGAAGCGCGCAAAACGCTGCCGCCGGTGCAGGCGTGGAAGTCGATCGTCGAAGACCCGGCCAAGCGCAAGTCCTACACGTCGATTCGTGGCGGCGGCGGTCTCGTGCGCTCAACGTGGGATGAAGTCACAGAGCTGATTGGCGCAGCGAACGCCTACACTGTGAAGCGTCATGGACCGGACCGCGTGTTCGGCTTCTCGCCAATCCCGGCGATGTCGATGATCTCGTACGCAGCCGGCGCGCGCTATCTGCAGCTGCTCGGCGGCGCGTGCGGGTCTTTCTACGATTGGTATTGCGACTTGCCGCCTGCAAGCCCGCAGACATGGGGCGAACAGACAGACGTTCCGGAATCCGCCGATTGGTACAATTCAGGCTTCATTCTGGTCTGGGGCTCCAATGTCCCGCAGACGCGCACGCCAGACGCGCACTTCTATACCGAGGTGCGCTACAAGGGCGCGAAGTCTGTGGTCATTTGCCCGGACTATTCCGAAGCGTCGAAGTTTGCCGATCTCTGGATTTCGGTGAAGCAGGGTACGGACGCGGCGCTTGCGATGGCGATGGGCCATGTGGTGCTGACGGAATTCCATCGCGATCGCGAGGTGCCGTACTTCAAGGATTACGTCCGCCGCTACACCGACATGCCGCTTTTGGTGCGACTGGTAAAGCAGGGCGAGCGCTATGTGCCCGAGCGGTTGGTTCGCGCGGCGGACTTTGCCGATGGCCTCGGCCAAGCCAACAATCCTGACTGGAAGACGGTCGGGCTCGACGAAGCCACTGGCAAACCGGTCGTGCCGACGGGATCCATCGGCTTCCGGTGGGGCGAGCAAGGCAAATGGAATCTTGAAGAGAAGGATGCTGGCGGCGGAGATGTAAAGCTGCGCGTCGGCCTGAAGGGCACACACGACGAAGTCGTGGAGGTCAACTTCCCCTACTTCGCCAACACAGCTGCTAACGGCTTCGCATCGACAGAGCATCCGAACACGCTGATGCGGCGCGTACCTGCGAAGCGGTTCGCGCTCAAAGACGGCGAAGCGCTAGTTGCCTCGGTCTACGATCTCTTCATGGCCAATTATGGCGTCGATCAAGGCTTCGGCGGCGAGCATATGCCATCGAACTTCGATGACGTTGAGCCCTACACACCGGCTTGGGCTGAGAAAGTAACGACTGTACCGCGCGAGCAGATCATCGCGGTGGCGCGTGGTTTTGCATCGAACGCCGAGAAGACCAATGGCAAATCGATGGTGATCATCGGCGCGGCGATGAATCATTGGTATCACATGGACATGAATTATCGCGGGGTGATTAATCTTCTCGCGATGTGCGGCTGCATCGGTCAGTCCGGTGGCGGTTGGTCACACTATGTCGGCCAGGAAAAACTGCGTCCGCAAACTGGGTGGGCGCCGCTCGCGTTTGCACTCGATTGGATTCGGCCGCCGCGGCAGCAGAATTCAACCAGCTTTTTTTATGCGCACTCTGATCAGTGGCGTTACGAAACATTGGATGTGAAGGAAATTCTTTCGCCCACAGCGCCGGAGGGCGATTGGGGCAAAGCCTTCATCGATTACAACGCCAAGGCCGAGCGCATGGGCTGGCTGCCGTCGGCGCCGGCGCTCAAAACCAATCCGCTGGAGGTGGCGAAAGCTGCTGCGCGCGAGGGCGTCGATCCCAAGGACTATGCGGTGCGCGAGCTGGCCGCCAAGCGGCTTGAGATGAGCTGCATGGACCCCGACCATCCCGACAACTGGCCGCGAAACATGTTTGTATGGCGTTCGAATCTGTTGGGGTCGTCCGGCAAGGGCCACGAATATTTCCTGAAGCATCTGCTCGGAACATCGAACGGCGTGCTCGGCAAGGACCTCGGCGTTACCGGGCGCCGCAAGCCGGTGGAAGTGAACTGGCGTGACGAAGCGCCGGAAGGAAAGCTCGATCTTCTGGTCACCATCGATTTCCGCATGTCGACGACGGCGGTCTACAGCGACATCGTTCTGCCGACCGCGACTTGGTACGAAAAGAACGACCTCAACACCTCTGACATGCATCCCTTCATTCACCCGCTCACTGCTGCGGTTGATCCGGTGTGGGAGTGCAAGTCGGATTGGGAAATCTTCAAGGCGATTGCTAAGGCGTTCTCCGAGGTTTGCCCAGAGGTGCTCGGTGTTGAGAAGGACGTCGTGCTGACGCCGATCCAACACGATAGCGCTGCAGAAATGGCCCAGCCGTACGATGTGCAGGATTGGTGGAAGGGCGAGTGTGAGCTGATACCGGGCAAAACGGGGCCGCAGATCACAGTCGTCGAGCGCGACTACCCGAACCTCTATCGCCGCTTCACCTCACTAGGGCCGTTGATGACCAAGGTCGGCAATGGCGGGAAGGGGCTTGGTTGGAACACTGAGCACGAAGTGGAGCATCTGAAGCAACTCAACGGCGAAGTGCTGGATGGGCCGACAAAAGGCCTAGCGAAAATCGAGACCGAGATCGATGCGTGCGAAACAATTTTGATGCTGGCGCCGGAGACCAACGGCGAAGTGGCGGTCAAATCGTGGGAGTCTCTCACCAAACAAACCGGACGCGAGCACGCGCATCTCGCACTGCCCAAGGAAGACGAGAAGATTCGCTTCCGCGATATCGTTGCGCAGCCGCGGAAGATCATCTCTTCGCCAATTTGGTCCGGCATCGAGAGCGAGAAGGTTTGCTACAATGCCGGCTATACGAATGTACATGAGCTGATCCCCTGGCGCACGCTCACCGGCCGCCAGCAGCTCTATCAAGATCATTTGTGGATGCGGGCGTTCGGGGAGGCGCTGTGCGTCTACAAGCCGCCGGTTGATCTGAAGACCACCGCAGCGACGCACAACTTCCGATCAAACGGTGAGAAGGAAATCGCGCTCAACTTCATTACGCCGCACCAGAAGTGGGGCATCCACTCGACCTATTCGGACAACCTTCTGATGCTCACGCTCAATCGCGGCGGGCCCGTTGTGTGGTTGTCGGAAAAGGACGCAGCACGAGCAGGGATAAAGGACAACGACTGGATCGAGGCGTTCAACGCAAACGGCGCGTTGACGGCGCGTGCCGTGGTGTCTCAGCGCATCCGTGAGGGCACGATCTTCATGTACCACGCGCAAGAGAAGATCGTAAACACGCCCGGCTCGGAGATGACCGGGCAGCGTGGGGGCATCCACAATTCTGTGACGCGCACGGTGTTGAAGCCCACGCATATGATCGGGGGCTATGCCCAGCTGGCTTACGGCTTCAATTATTACGGAACCGTCGGCGCTAATCGCGACGAGTTCGTTGTCGTCCGCAAAATGAAGAAGGTGGATTGGCTGGAGCAACCTCTCTACAGAGCGGAGGTTGGCCAATGAAAGTGCGCGCTCAAATTGGCATGGTCCTCAACCTGGACAAATGCATCGGCTGTCACACCTGCTCGGTGACCTGCAAGAACGTTTGGACCAGTCGCGAAGGCGTTGAGTACGCTTGGTTCAACAACGTCGAAACCAAACCTGGCGTCGGTTATCCTCGCGATTGGGAAAATCAGAAGCGCTGGAACGGCGGATGGGAGCGCACACGCGGCGGCAAGCTCCAGCCAAAGATGGGTCCGAAGTGGCGCATTCTGGCTAAAATCTTCGCCAACCCCGATCTGCCGGAGATCGACGATTATTACGAGCCGTTCGACTTCGACTACCAGCACCTGCAAACCGCGCCGGAGATGCAAGCCTTCCCAACGGCGCGGCCGCGCTCACAGATCAGCGGTCAACGCATGGAGAAGATCGAGTGGGGTCCGAATTGGGAAGAGATCCTTGGCGGTGAGTTCGCCAAGCGCTCCAAGGACTACAATTTCGAGAATGTGCAGAAGGACATCTACGGCCAGTTTGAAAACACCTTTATGATGTATCTGCCGCGGTTGTGCGAGCACTGCCTCAATCCAACCTGCGTCGCGGCTTGTCCCTCTGGCGCGATCTACAAGCGCGAAGAAGACGGCATTGTTCTTATCGACCAGGATAAGTGCCGCGGTTGGCGCATGTGCGTCTCGGCCTGTCCGTACAAGAAAATCTATTACAATTGGTCGAGTGGTAAGTCCGAGAAGTGCACGTTCTGCTATCCTCGGATCGAGGTGGGGCAGCCGACGGTGTGCTCGGAAACCTGTGTCGGCCGCATCCGCTATTTGGGTGTCATTTTGTACGACGCCGATCGCATTGAGGCTGCGGCGAGCGCCGACGAGAAAGATCTCTACGAAGCGCAGCTCGGTGTTTTCCTCGATCCGAGCGATCCGGTGGTGATTGCGCAAGCGCGTGCAGATGGCGTGCCTGAGACCTGGATCGAAGCGGCGCGGAAGAGCCCAGTCTACAAAATGGCGATGGAGTGGAAGGTCGCGTTTCCGCTGCACCCTGAATATCGCACGCTACCGATGGTCTGGTATGTGCCGCCGCTTTCGCCGATTCAGTCGGCGGCGGCGATGGGCGCGATCGAGCATGACGGCGTCATGCCGGACGTCCGTTCATTGCGCATCCCCGTGAAGTATCTCGCCAATATGTTGACGGCTGGCGAGGAGCCCCCGGTCGTTTACGCGCTTGAGCGCATGCTGGCGATGCGGTCCTACATGCGGGCGAAGACCATAGACGGCTTAATCGATCACGGTGTTGCAGAACGCGTCGGCTTGGAGCCGAGGCAGATCGAGGAAATGTATCAGATCATGGCGATTGCGAACTACGAAGACCGCTTCGTCATTCCAACGTCACACCGCGAAGGCGCCGAGGACGCATATCACGTTCGCGGCGAGTGCGGCTTTAGCTTCGGCAACCAAGCTTCCGGTGGCCGCACAGAGCTTGGCCTATTCGGGCCAACCAAACGGCGCACTGCCAAGAACCCGATGGAGGCTTGAGATGGCGAACACTTATCGCGCTCTCGCGGTGCTGCTGAGCTATCCGACTTCCGATACCGCCGCGTTGATGCCGGCGGCGGCGGCTGCGCTGGAGGGGGAGGGGCTCGTGCCGGCGCCTCTGGTGCGAAAGCTCATGCCATTATTCTATGAGCTTTCTGCGGCCGACCTCTACGATGCACAATCGCGTTACGTTGATCTGTTCGACCGCACGCGCTCACTTTCGCTTCAGCTCTACGAACACGTTCACGGCGAAAGCCGGGATCGCGGCCAAGCGATGGTGGAGCTGCTTAAGCTCTATTCGTCGCGCGGCCTTGAGCTGACCGCCAAGGAATTGCCAGATTACCTGCCGGTATTTCTGGAATTCCTTTCGCAGCAACCGGCCGATGAGGCGGCGGTGCTGCTCGGGGAGGCTGCACATGTTCTGGAGGCGCTTCGGGAGCGACTCAAGAAGCGTCAATCCGTATATGCGCATGCGTTCGACGCACTTCTCGCGCTTGCGGACGCCGAGCGTAACGGCGAAGCGCTCAAGGCGTTGATGCAGGAACCCGACGACGATCCCAACGATCTCGAAGCGCTCGATAAGGCGTGGGCTGAGGAACAAGTCACGTTCGGGCCTGACAAGGTCGGCTGCCCCAAGGCGGAGGCGATGATTGCCCAGATGAAGGATAGTGCAGCATGAACGCGTATGCATTGAGATCCTGCGCGTTCGCGCTCGGTGTCGTCATCTGTACGCCTGCCGCCCTGGCGCAGACGGCGGCGACGGAGGGTGATTGGATACTCGACACGAGGCTCCGCTACGAAACCGTGAGTCAGGATGGGCTAGAAGACGCCCATGCGGTGACGTTGCGCGCGCGACTTGGCTACGAGACGCCGGCGTGGCGCGGTTTTCGAGCATTGGCCGAGCTTGAAGGCGTGGTTCAACTCACGGACGACTTCAACGACACGGTCAATGGCCATACCGCGCATGCGATCGTCCCGGATCCGGAGGCCTTCGAGCTAAACCGTCTGCAACTCGCTTGGTCGGGTGCAGAGGGGCGCAGCGTCGTGCTGGGCCGCCAGCGTATTGTGCTCGGCAACGCGCGCTTTGTCGGCAATGTCGGCTTCCGGCAGAACGAACAGACCTTCGATGCGGTGCGCGCATCGTTCCGTCCGTTCGAGCAAACGACGTTGACTTACATTTATGTCGATCGCGTCCGCCGTATCTTCGGGGATGACAGTCCGCAAGGCGAGTGGGACAGCGATAGTCACATCGTGCAGGCGGAATTGATGACGCCCGTGGGCCGGTTCGCTGCGTACGGGCTGCTTCTCGATTTCCAGGATGCACCGACGCAATCGAGCCAGACGTATGGTCTGCGCTGGCAAAACGAGTGGGAGGTCGGCACCTATAGACCCCGGCTCACGTTGGAAGTCGCGCAGCAGCGGGATTACGGCGGCAATGGCGCAGACTTTGGTCTGGGCTACCAGCATGCGGAGTTTAGCTTACGCCGCGGTCAGTGGAGCGTGACCGCTGGTGGCGAGCGCCTTGAGGGCGATGACGCGCGCGGCTTTTCAACTCCGCTGGCCACGCTGCACGCCTTTGAAGGCTGGGCCGATGTCTTCTTAGCTACACCGCCCGATGGCGTGCGCGATCTTTATGCGGGCATCTCTTATTCGGCGACGCCTTGGTCCGACGCGCAGCCGGTTACTCTTGCCGTGACCTATCACGATTTCGCGGATGATAGCGGCTCTTCCGCGTTCGGCAGCGAATGGGATGCTTCCGCGCGCTTCACCATCAACGAGCACGTTTCGATCGAAGCGAAGGCGGCGATGTTCGACGGCGATGACGCGCGCTTCTCGGACCGCAACAAGTTCTGGCTCGCTCTCGAATATCGGCTCTGAGGACACACCATGACGGAATGGCTCAATCAGGCGCTTTTCGGTTTCTATCCATACATCGCTCTTGCCGTGCTCGCGATTGGCTCGGTGCTGCGGTTTGACCGCGAACAATACACTTGGCGCACAGGTTCATCGCAATTGCTGCGCCGCAAACAACTCGTGTTGGGCTCAATACTCTTTCACGTCGGTATCCTGTTGATCTTTGTGGGCCATCTTGTCGGCCTGCTAACACCGATGATCGTGTGGGAGACGCTGGGTGTGACACACGCGGCAAAGCAAATGCTCGCGATTATCGCGGGCGGCGTCGCCGGCGCCATGTGTTTAGTTGGCGGCCTGTTGCTGTTGCATCGACGTCTGTTTGATCCACGAATTCGTGCGACATCGACATTCGGCGATACCGCGATCCTCGTGCTGCTGATGGCGCAGCTCTGTCTCGGCCTCGCCACCATCCCGATTTCGCTGCAACACAGCGACGGTGAGGAGATGGTGAAGTTCATGATGTGGGCGCAAGGCATCTTCACCTTCCAATCCGGAGCTGCGAACTACGTCGCGGACGCGCATTGGATCTTCAAGACGCATTTGACGCTCGGATTGACGATCTTCGTCGTCTTTCCGTTTACTCGCCTCGTACACATGCTCTCTGCCCCGGTCTGGTACTTGAACCGCCGCGGTTGGCAAATCGTTCGGTCCAAGAAGCTTGCAGCGGGGCCAGGGCGATGAAGCACACGCTGATCAGCACGGTCCCGGCGGAGGCGCAGCCAGAGAGCTTCTCCGGGTGTGGACATGGTCCGACGCCGGCAGCACGCCGGCCGCTGAATGCGCCACCGGTCTTCGTCAATGGCGTCGCTATCGATGAAGCCGCGATCGCGTTGGAGGCGCAGAACCATAGTGCGCATTCTGGCGCGGAAGCGCGCGCCGCGGCGGCGCGCGCACTCGTGATCCGCGAACTGTTACTGCAGCGCGCGAGAACTCTCGCCCTGACGCCGGCGCCTCTGCGAGACGAGCAGGGGCGTGAGGAGACTGAGGAAGAAGCGCTCATCCGTCAGGTGCTCCAAGCGGAGGCGATCGCATCGGAGCCAACGGATACGGAGTGTCGGCGGGTTTACGATTCGGCGCCAAAGCGCTTCACGATGCCGGCGATCTATGAGGCGTCACACATTCTGATCGCGCCAGCGGAGCCAACGGACGCGGCTGTGGCAGAGGCAGGCGCTCGCGCTGCACAACTTGTCGCGGCCCTGCAGGACGGCGCTGACTTTGTTATGCTGGCGTCGGCGCATTCGGATTGCCCGTCGTCGTCGGAGGGCGGCGCCCTGGGGCAACTGCAGCGCGGCGACCTGGCATTGGAATTGGAGAAGGCATTGTTGGCGTTGGACGTTGGCGCGATCGCGCCCGCGGCCGTACGCACAAAGTTCGGATGGCACATCGTCCGCTTGGACCGGCGCGGTGACGCGCGGATGGCGCCTTTCGAGGCTGTGCGTGACGTCATCTTCTCAGCGTTGCGCGAGCGCGCTGGCGTCGCCGCGGCGGCACGATACCTGCGCGAACTGGCCGCCGACGCTGAAATTGAGGGGCTGACGCTGGAGTTTGGAGCGGCGCAATGAGACAGCCCCCCACACTGGGCGAGTTTCTAGCCTTCAACCGTAAAAGCAGCGCGGAGCTGCGCACCTGGATTGAGATGCAGGATCCAACGCTCATTGAGCGTTTGGAAAAAGAGGCGGATACTCGCGGAGAAACGATTGCGCATTTCCTCCGCATCGCCACTGCCGACTTCATGGCGGAGGCGGACGAAGAAGCCTGGGCTTCTCTAGTCTCTGCGTTGCGGGACGGCGCCGATCCTGGGGCTGTCTGTGTCGCGCGCGTCATGGACTTCCGAGTGAGGCTTGAACAGCCAAGGCAACGATCATGAACGCCATCGGCGATCGAGACGATGTTTCGCGCCGGCCAACGCCGCACGACCCAATCGAGTTCATTCTGGCGGAACATCTAAACCACCGGCGTATGTGCCGCGCACTGGAGGCGCTGGCCGACGCCACGGACTTCGATGCGGCTCCGATTGCCGCTCTTGTCGATTTCATCAGGTTTGATCTAACCCTTCACGTCATTGACGAGGAGGAAGATTTTTTCCCGATGTTGCGTAAGCGCTGTGCGCCAGATGACGAGATCAATGAGGTTTTGGACCGATTGTCATCCGAACACGAGCAAGACAAAGCTTTGTCGGTGCGGGTGCGTGATGTCTTGAACGCTTGCCTCATCATACGAAAGCCGCCGCATGCAATCGAAGATGGCCCGGAGGCGCTCCGATCATTCGCGCAGCACGAAATGCAGCACCTTGCGCTTGAGAATGCGGTCGTTGTGCCGCTCGCGCGCCGGCGGTTTGAGCCAGCAGATCTTCAGGAACTCTCGATGCGGCTCCTCGCCCGGCGCCGTCGCGTGACAGCGCCGGGCGGCTGAGGCTCACGAACACTTCGAGTAGCCGCACTCCAAGCACTTGTCGCATCCCTCGGTGCGAATCAGCGCGCCAGCGCTGCACTTCGGGCAAAGGCGTGGACGCGTCATACCAGCGTGCGGCGCAGGTTCTGATGGGGCCGGCGCCGAGATGGTGTCACTGTCCAAATGACGCTGGATGACATCGCCGATCGCCGCAAGAAGCGACGGAACATAGCGCCCGTGCAGCCACGAGCCGCCGCGGGGGTCAAAGACCGCCTTCAATTCGTCGGCAACAAACGAAACATCGCCGCCTCGGCGGAAAACGGCCGAGATCATGCGCGTCAGGGCGAGTGTCCACGCGTAATGCTCCATGTTCTTGGAGTTGATGAAAATCTCGAACGGTCGCCGTACGCCGTGCTCTTCGATGTCATTGATAGTGACATAGAGCGCATGCTCGCTTTCCGGCCATTTGATCTTGTAGGTGGAGCCGATCAGCGCCTCCGGCCGCGCTGTGAGCGAGTGCGGGAGCGACGGTGGCGCCTCTGCTTCCATCGGCTTCTCGACTGAGAGGATCGAGCCGGTCACTGCATTGGGTCTGTATGTTGTGCAGCCTTTGCAACCAAGATCGAAGGCGCGCGCATAGATGTCGGAGAATTGTTCGAAGGGAATATCCTCCGGGCAGTTCACCGTCTTCGATATTGAGCTGTCGATGAATCGCTGCGCTGTCGCCTGCATGGCCAAATGATCGGCGGGCGTCAGGGTTTGAGCGCTTACGAAGCTGTGTTCGGGAGGAGGCGATTCGCCGTGGAGGCGCCGCCGGACGGTGAGCGCATAATCCTGCACCGGCTCTTCGACAAAGCTGTTGTCCGCTTGTCGAACACGGCGCTGATACGAAAACGCAAAAACGGGCTCGATGCCGGAGGAGGTGTTGCCCGCCAGTAGTGAGATCGTGCCGGTCGGAGCGATCGTGGTCAGGCAACCATTGCGTAACCCATGTTCACGAATGAGCGCGCGTGTTTCTTCATCAAGCGAAGCGAGCGTTGGGCGATCGAGAATCGTGGCGTCATAGGCCGGGAAGACGCCTTTTTCAGCGGCCAACTGAGCTGACGCGCGATAGGCGGCGGTGCGGATCGCGCTGAGCCATGTCTCTGTCAGCGCCAATCCGTCAGCGCCACCGTAGCGCGCATTGCAGAAGATCAAGGCGTCCGCCAAGCCAGTGACGCCTAGGCCGATACGGCGTTTTGACTTCGCTTCTTGCTCCTGTTCACGCAGCGGATAGCGCGAGACGTCGATGACGTTATCGAGAAAGCGCACCGCAGTTGCCGTTAGCCGCTCCAATTCGCGGCGGTCTATACCGGCGTCGCTATCGAACGGACGTGTGACCAGCCGCGAAAGATTGATCGATCCCAGCAGACACGCGCCATAGGGCGGAAGCGGTTGCTCACCGCACGGATTGGTGGCTGCGATGCTTTCACAATAGGCGAGATTGTTCTCGGCATTGACGCGATCAATGAAGATAACGCCTGGCTCGGCTGCATCGTAAGTCGCACGCATCAACCGCGCCCAGAGTTCGCGAGCGCGCACGGTGCGGTAGACTTGCCCGCCGAACTGCAGCGGCCAATCCTGGTCAGCGGCCAGCGCCGCCATGAAAGCATCAGTCACCAAAACTGACACATTGAAGTTGCGCAGCCGGGCCGGATCGCGCTTAGCGTCAACAAACTGCTCGATGTCCGGATGATCAATTCGCAGACATCCCATCATGGCGCCGCGTCGCTGGCCGGCGGACATCACCGTGCGGCACATCGCGTCCCACGCATCCATGAAGGAGAGGGGTCCGGAAGCTTGCGCGCCGACCCCGCGCACAGGGGCGCCAGCGGGTCGGATGGTTGAGAAGTCCATTCCTACCCCGCCGCCTTGTTGCATCGTGAGCGCGGCTTCTCGAAGGTGTTCGAAAATCCCGTCTAGATTGTCGGGGATGGTCCCCATGACGAAGCAATTGAACAACGTAACCGCGCGGCCTGTGCCGGCGCCGGCGATGATTCTGCCAGCGGGCAGAAACTTGAAATCGGAGAGCGCCGTTTCGAACTCGGACCGCCAATGCCGACGCACGCGTGTGGGCTCAGCGGCGGCGATGGCGGTCGCTACGCGCGCCCACGTCGCCTCGACCGTCTCGTCCCCCAAGTCGTCTGATTGGAAGCGATACTTTGCATTCCAGATTTCGGCCGAGATTGGTGCGTCGAATGGCATAACGTGTGCTCCACCTCTTTATCTACGCCGGTCAGTCTCCATGAGTCGAAGGTAAGGTGGTGGTAAATTGCATGCGTCAGCGACAACACAGCGCGCTTCTTGGCGAATGTGCGGTCATTGATTGATGTGCATCAAGCAAAGCGCGGCGCGATGTGGTCGTGGCGTCCGTGATGGTTCGAGATCCGCGCCATGGCGGCCCACGACTTCCCATACTGCCGCTTATGCGCGCCATGCCATTCGTGGGGCGGCAGCGGATACTATGCCTCGACGGGTTGCTCATCCTGCGCTGGAATGAGACGCGCCCGAGGCTGAGCTTTTGGGCTCACCTCCTGGGCGAGCTGCAACGTTCTAATCAGTGGGTAGACCGTCGGCACTGCAGACTTCGCAGACGACGTGCCCCGCAAGCCATTGAGGATCTCCTGCACAAAATCCTTTCCACTGACGATCCGAGCCCCGCCGATCTTTCCGCGCGCCGAGGAGCCGAAGTGCAGAAGCGCCACTTGATCGAGCGGGGAGGTGAGCAAACTTGCCGGGAAGACGTCACCGATATGGCGCCGGCCCCTCTCGAACTTGGCCGCGAAGCGCGGCTCCCGGCGTTCATAAGAGAGCGCGTCGAGAGAGCACTCAACATGGAGCGCATGACCGGTGGCGTGATTGAGTGCGACGACGTCAAGCTCGCCGTCGTAGCCTCCTTTGGCGCGCCTGCCGACCAGCACCGAAGTCCGCACAAAATAGCCGTTGAACTGCAGCCACTCCGAAACAAGCTGCTCAAGATGGTTCATGGCGCACCCCGAAGGCCATCACGCAATCGCCTGCGGCCGGCGTCAAGAGCCTACCGAGTGCGTTCGACCAGCCAGTCGAACAAGCCGGCTCTGATCGCCTTTTCCGCGAGAACCTCGCCCAGCCAGAGATCGACGCCTTCCGGCGGTGCGGCGGCGGCCCGGGCGACAAGATTGGCCGCAGGGGAGTGACAGACGAAGAACATCCGGGTCGCGCCTTCAAAATCGCGAAAGCGCTGAACGTAGTCGTCGAACACTTTTGCGCTGGCTTGCGATTTGACCTGGACGAAGGCGCGCTCCCCGGTGGCGGTTTGCTCGACGAGTAAGTCGAGGTCGGCTTCCGTCTCGCCGAGCACGCCAATACGGCGCCAGCCCGAGGCGGCGAAGATAATGTCGACCAGCACTTCGAAATCGTGGTGGTGCAGAGTCGCGATGAGCGCATGCGCAGTTTTGACGAGCTCTTTGCGCAACTGCTCGGCCCGGCTGACCAGCGGTTCGGGTTCGCCGTTTAGCTTTCGGATCAGATATTCCGCGTGCTCCACCGCGCAAATGGTGCCGCGATAAGCGCCAACACTGGAAAGACGGGTGCTGAGGTTACGCACGAGCAGAGGAGCGCCATGCCGGTCGGTTGAGCGCCAAGGGCCGACGGTTTTGCGCCGCCTGGGCAGCTTGCCCTTGAGGGCCGACTTCCAGGCGACGCGCGGTTCGGCGAAGGCCCACCAGAGCTTGCCCTCGTGAATGGTGATCCAAAGCGTGTTTGGCCCTTGCTCGTAAAAGTCGCGCATCTCGCGGGTATGGTTGGTGGCGGCGCCTGGTGTTTTTCCCTCGGCGCGAAAGTGCGCGGAGACCTCGTCCCAGCGGCCGGTGGCGCAAAGCTCGTGCGGCACGCCGTCAAATCCGAGGCCAATCTCGCCGGTTTCGAAGCAGTCCTGAGCCGCGTGGCCGCGATGGCCGAGCTTGATGTAGCGGATCGCGGCTGGCGAGAGCTCTGGTTCGCTCTGTAGACTATGAGTGTCGCCCATGCGGCCAGCAAGGCTTCGGCGCCGGTCGCAGTCAAGTCAAATGAGACTCATCGTCTGTGGCCTCATAGGCGACAGTCAGGCGCTGTCGGCCGGCCATGGACATCCGCCGCCGGCTCGCGAAGAACCTTATCCGCCTTCGCGGCGAGCGGGGCTGGTCGCAGGAGGATCTGGCCGATGCGGCTGAACTCCACCGCACCTACGTTTCCGGGATCGAGCGCTCAGTGCGCAACCCCACCATCGTCATCATCGAGCGTTTGGCCAAGGCGCTGCGGGTGAGCGCCAGCGAGTTGCTCGCCTGAGCCGCCGCGTTCAGTTGATGCGATTTCCGTATTGATCGAACTCGAAATATTCCCCGCACGCGCCGGAATAGAAACGCGGCGTGCGCGCCTTCGTCCAATTGAGATACTGAGAGAGCGCGTCGACCTGGTCCATGTAGGCGCCGTGCGGGAATTGTAGGAGTTCGAGCCGGAAGGCGGCGAGCCAAGGCGCGTCTTTGGGCAGAAACACCGAGCGGCTTTCGATCAATGCTGCAGCGGCGGCCATGCGGGTGATCTTATCGTTTTCGGGCCTAATCGCGATCGGCTGCGGCGCCTTCGGGTCGGCGCGCAGGTCGTGAATGAGGGCGGCGCCGAGCGCGGCCTTTTCGATGAGGACATCTTTAGCGCCCCAGCGCCGGGCGTGCTCGATGACAAATCGCTTCAGTCTTGGGTAGTCGAGTTTTTCGCGCACGACGTCCAAGAGATGGTGATGGTTGCCCTCGCGCAGAAAGGTCATGCAGGCCGAATAGGCGTTGGCGGCGCCGACCTCGCCAGCGGTGTCCCAGCTCTGGATGATGCGGCCTTTGCTGCGATCGGGCGGGACCTCATCGGTCATAAACCAGGCCCATTTGATGATGTTGCCTTCAAGCGGGACGGGCTCCTGCTGGTACTGCGCTGAGAAGCGCAGTTCGCCGACCGCTGCCTTCATCTCCATCAGGACCTCGTAAGGCTCGCGCTCGGGATGCAGTACTTCGCCCTTGGCCCGCTTGTGCACGAGCCCTCCCGCCAGCAGATGCACTTCGTCTTCCATCGCGATTGCTGACAGAGACAGAAGCGTCCAGCCGCCTTTGGCGCGCAGATAGCCGGATAGGTCTTCAAGGTGAAAGCGCTGCATGACGACGATGATGGCCCCCTCGGCCTTGTTGTCGAGCCGCGAGAGGATCGTTCCGTCGAAGGTCTCGTTGACCCCCGGGCGGATGATTTCTGAAAAGGCGTCTTCGGCCTTGATCGGATCGTCGATGATGATGAGGTCGGCGCCGCGTCCCGTAATGGTTCCCGTGAGCGACCAGGCGAGGCGATAGCCGCCGGCGGTCAGCTCGATTTCGCTTTCGGTGTTTTTGGCTGCGATGCGGGTGTTGGGAAAGAGCGCCTTATACCAGTCGGACTGGATGACGCTTCGGTAGAGCCGGGTCAGCTTGGCCGACAGCTCGCCAGAATAGGAAAGGCAGGCGATCTTGGCCGTGGGGTCGTGGCCGTGGATAAAAGCGACCAGGGCGACGCTGGCAAAGATGGTCTTGGCGCTGCGGGGAGGGGCGTTGATGATCAGCCGCTTGATCTCTCGCGTGCGCACCTGATCCAAGCGATGGCTGAGGATGTCGTGGTGCCAATTGGGCATGAAGGCCCCGCCCGGCTCTAAGAACTGGGCGACCTTCATGGCGAAGGCGGCGAAGTTTTCGCGCAACAGCGCTTGAAAGACGCGATGGCGTTCGGTCATGGCGTTTCGTCACCGGGTCCAGAGGAAAGAGAGGGCGCGGGAGGATGAGCTGTGCTTTGCTCAGCTGAAGCGCTTGTTTGCTCTTCCAGCGCTGCAGGCAGGTAGCGCGCGAGAATGGCGGCGTCCTCAGCGGCCAAAGCTTCGCTTTTCCTTGCTCCAGCGCGCGCCTCATCCTCGGCATCGTAGCGGTCTGCGAGGTCGAATTGACGCGCGCGCACGCGGTGGTTTTCGAACGCCTCGGCGACGTCTTGCTGAACCATGGCTGCGAGCGCAGTTCGTTGTTTTACCTGCCCGTCCTTGCCGCGCAGGCGAACCATACGAGCGTGCTCTTTGCGAACAAGTGTCTTGAGGTTTTGGCTGCCTTTGGGCCGGCGCCCGCGCTTGCGGCCATCGTTCTTGCGGAATTGATGCTCGGCCGGCGGCTTGCCGTAGCCGACCCTGTAAGGGCGGCCGTCTGTGCGCGGCGGGGAGGGGGCGTCATCGTCGCTCATGGCGCGGCCTCCTCGTGCTCGGCCCGTAGCGCCGACCAGCGCGCCCCGTCGCTGGCGCGCACGGGATCGATTTCGAGCACGGCGGCGAAGCGATCGAGCGCAGCGTCCACGTACAGAGAATCGAGTTCGATGCCGTAGCCGCGCCGTCCAGTGCGATGCGCAGCGATGATGGTTGAGCCTGAGCCGAGGAATGGATCGAGCACGATCTCGCCGCGCGCGCTGGCGTCGAGGATGGCGTCGGCCAACAAGCCAACCGGCTTTACCGTTGGATGCTGCTTGAGCGCCGCGTCCCGATTGGCGCCAAAACTATTATAGCCCGGGTAGGACCAGAGCGTTGTGCGGTTACGCCCGTGCCGGCCGAGGGCAATGTTGTTGACGTGCGCGCCCTTGCCCGACTTGAACACGGCAACGAGTTCGACCTGTGAGCGGTAGAACCCGCCCATCCCAGCGTTCGACTTGGCCCAGACACAGGCGGTGATGAGTTCGAGCCCGGCCTCGCGGCCTCCGTCGACAAGTTCGGCGAAGTGCTTGCCGTCCATGAAGGCATAGAGAAGAGCGCCGTCTTCACACACACCGCTCGCCGCGGAGAGCCAATCGCAGTTGAAGCTGGTGAACTGCTCGGTCGACATCTCCCCCGCAGCCATCTCGAACTCACGATGACGCACCTTGCCTTTGCCAGAAACGTGGCCGTCGACCGGCACGTTGTAGGGCGGATCGGCAATGACCTGCCGCGCGCGCTCCCCGCTCATGAGAGTGCGTAGACCCAGGATGTCGCGAGCATCGCCGCACAAGAGCCGATGCTCGCCTATGAGGTAGAGATCGCCGGGCCGGGTGATTGCGGGCCCGTCTCGGACTTGGGGCAGCGCATCATCGGCTGGATCAGAGCCGGCGAAGTCATCGCCATAAACAAGCCGGTCAATCACCGGCGATTCAAACCCGGTGACGTCCGCGAGCGAGAATTCAAGGTCTTCTTCCAGGAGTTCCTTAAACTCGATCGCCAGCACGTCTTCGTCCCAGCTGGCGAGTTCGGCGATGCGGTTGTCGGCAAGCGCCAGGGCTCGCAAGGATGCGCTGCTTAAATGCTTCAGTCTGATGGCCGGCACTTTGCTGCGCCCCAGCTGTTTGGCGGCTTCGAGCCGACCATGACCGGCGATCAGTCGATTGTTCTCATCGATGAGCACGGGCTGGACGAAGCCGTGCTCCATGATGCTCGATTTCAGGAACTCGATCTGTTTTTGCGGGTGACGCCGTGCGTTGCGTGGGTTGGAGCGCAAGGCACGGACCGACACATATTCTATCTCAAGCTCGGGACGCTGCAGGCTCATTGCGAGCTCCTGTGCTGCGTGGACGCGTTGCCGCGTCCGCTAACGTTCCCTCGCTGCCGATATAGTTAATAAAATAGACCCGAACAATACTAATTATTGCAGCTTCGGCCTACCGCGCTTGATCTCGGGCGCCTGGGCGAGAATGCCGCGCAGCCCAAGGGCGGCCCCGCCGATTTCGAGCACAATCGCCTCCTGATCGGTCAGGAATTCGCCGCCGAGGAAAAGGAATAGCTTCCCCACCGTCTCGAAGATCATTGCGGGTCTTGGAAAGGCGAAGGCGAGGCGCCCGTGTCCGACTGACCCCGAGCGCAAGAGCTCGGTCAGGTCAGCGCCGCGCAACACCAGAAAGGCGCGATAGTCGTCCTTCGCTGGCCGCCTCAAGATGGCGGCGTAAGCTCGACGAAGGGGGGGGCGCACAAGTCTCATGGCGCCCGCCACTTCGCTCTGCTTGAAGCCCAGGTGCAAAAGCCTCAGCCCCAGCCAGAGGCAGTAGACATCAAAGCCGGTGAAGGAGGCTTCGCCGCCTTTGCCGGCCGGCGCCTCCTCGTTGAAGGCATAAGGTGCGGCCTTGGCTTCTGCCGGACGGGGCAACTCAATGAGCCGATCGGCGTCGAGGAGCCGTTTGATGCGAAGCTTCAGGAGGGCGGGATCGCGAGCGCTCTGCCAGCCGCGCTTGTTGGCAGCCATGCGCGCAAGCGCCCACTCCACCTGTCCGCGCCCGTAAAGCTGCCCGCCAGCCATCAAAGCCTCGAAAAACGACCTCTTCCAAGTCTTATTTTAGCGGCCACCGGGCCGGCTGTCGCGCTTCCCACCAAGGCGCGTTTGGCGCTAAGCCATTTCCCAGTAACGGCGGTCAGAATTCCCAGTAATTCTCACACGTGATCTGCCCCCTTGGGGCAAAAACCCCCGCAACCACGGGGCTTTAGCGCTCGCTGAAAGCGGTCCGAGGCTCTCTGTACAGCTTAGATTCCCAGTATTTTCCCATTTTCGTGGGAATTTCAGAAGCGGAGACGCGTTAGCTCGGGACTGCCCACACCACCACCCTACGCTCACGCCCTGCGCGCGTCGCTAAATCAGCCCATCTCATCGCAGACGGCTGCGTTTGGTTAAGCGCAGCACGCTAACCCTCCGCGCAAAGGATTCGCTGGGAGGCGAGGGCA
>WGMQ01000043.1 GCA_016125005.1 bacterium
ACGGAATCGAACCGACGACCGCCCGATTACAAATCGGGTGCTCTACCAACTGAGCTACTTCGGCACCGCGCGGAAACTCTGCGAACTTCAACGGCGCGGGTTCAAGACAAAACCCTTCTTTTCCACCTGCCGCGATGCTCGCGGCGTATGAGGCAACCGTCGCGCCCGGAAGGCGCATACCTGTATTGTGGTCCGCCTCCAACGAGTCCAAGCACCAAAGGGGAAAGCAGCTTGTCAGGTGCAAAGGAACGGCGAGAACGACCGAGCAATCTCTGCCCGAGCGGTGTTGAACCGTCACCCTGTGTCCGACCTTTCATTACGGAACTCGCGCCCCTCGCCGGAATGCGAGGCTGGGACTGCTCCGCCACCGCCGAGAGGAGTACTCGGCATAAGTCATGAGCAGGCTTCGGAGAGGATTCAAGCCCTCTAGGCCATGCCGAAAAGGAGCTAATCTATCCCATTTCGCTTGCTGATAGGTGGACGGCAGGGGTTATCTGGACTAAATGTTCACGAACGAATTCTCCAGCCGCTCACAAGGAGCACCCGCCACCAATGAACCACCTGCTGCGGGCCGTCGCCATCGGGCTATTTGCCTTGGCCGCCGCACCCATCTTTGCGCTTTCCGGCAGCGGTGACTCTGCCGCCGGTTCCCTCGACACCGTCGCGCCGACGCCCGGGACGGCCACCGTTCCACCATCCGGCGTCATCACGGGGGAGTCCATCCCCTACGTCGGCGCCAGCGACGCCTCCGGTATTGCCCGCTTCGAACTGTGGGCCCGCAAGGATTCGACCGCGTGGTACTACTATGACGCCGTGTTCGACGGCTTGGCCAACGGCTCCTTCTTCTTTGCTCCCGGCGGCACCGGACTCTACCACTTCGACCTCGTTGCCGAAGACTCCGTCGGGAACCGCAGCGCCGCACCGTTGGGCTCAGCGGGCACGGGCCAAGGCTCCACCAACTTCGCCAGCAACGTGGCAGACTGGAGCCTGCTCGATCAATGAAGCTAACAAGAATCTTCCTCTCGGCGATGGCGACGCTTACCCTTCCGGCGGTGCTCCTCGCCCAACCCGTCGTCAGCAACGTCGCCTTCGTCCAGCAACCCGACGGTGCCGGTTCGACGGAGGTGGTGGTGACTTATGACCTCGTTTCGCCGAACGGCAACGCGACGGTTTCGCTCCTGTACTCGACCAACGGCGGCACGTCCTTCTCTGCCGCCACCACCACGACCGGCGCGGTTGGCGCGGGCGTTACACCCGGCACGGGCAAGACCATCGACTGGGCCGTGGCCACGGACCTGTCGGGCCAGCAACTTTCCGGCAATTTTATCGTCCGCGTTCTCGCCGAGGACGGTGTCTCCATCCCGCTCACGATCACCAGCGCCCTCGCCGACGCATCCGTCACGCAGACCGCCAGCCAGACCTTCACCTTCACGTTCGGCGAGGCCGTCACGGGCTTTGACGATTCCGACGTCACCGTGACGGGAGGCACCAAGGGCACCTTCACGCCGGTTTCCGCCACCGTCTATACACTTGATGTCACCGGCACGGGCGGCACGGTGACGGCTTCTGTGGCCGCGGCGGCTGCTTCCTCTGCGTCCGGCTCCGGGAACGGCAATGCCCCGGACTCCTATTCCAACTTCTACCAGGACACTTGGACGATCACGCTGCAGACAGTTCCGTCGGTTGTGACCATGGAACTGATCCGCATCCCGGCTGGGACGTTCACGATGGGCTCGCCTCCGGGGCCGACACCGCCCGCGGAACTCTCACGCAACCCGGACGAGCTACAGCGCACGATCACGCTGACGCAGGACTTCTATCTGGGCAAGACGGAGGTCACGCAGGACCAATGGGTTGCCCTCCAGTCGTTCCCGCAGGCGCAGGACTTCTCCGGCGGCACGATGCCGGTGCACAACGTCTCCCACGACGAAATTGGTTCGTGGCTGACGGCCCTCAACACGCATGTCACGGAACCGGGTACGTTCAGCCTGCCGACGGAAGCGCAGTGGGAATACGCCTGCCGGGCGGGCACCGCGACGCGGTTCAACTTCGGGAACGGCCTCGGCGTCGACGAGTCCTGCTCCGCCGAGGCCGAGCGCACAGACAACATGTGGTACTGTGGGAACAACTCGCCCAATGGGACAAAGGTCGTCGGCCAGAAGCCGACGAACGCCTGGGGCCTGCGCGACATGCACGGCAATGTGTGGGAGTGGTGCGCGGACTGGTACGGGGAGTACGATCCGCTGGAGACCGAGAATCCTGATGGGCCTGCATCCGGCTCGTACCGCGTGGTCCGCGGCGGCAGCTGGGACTACGACGCCCTGATCTGCCGGTCGGCCCAGCGCAACAGCATCACGCCGACGAACCGGCTCAACATCATCGGGTTCCGCGTCCTCGCAGTCCGGTAAGTCGGGCCCAGCAGCGGAGGCCGGGGTGAGCGTTGCCTGCCGACCGGACATGAACACCAACCAACCGGGGCCGGGAGCCATGCGCTCCCGGCCCTTTCCCTTCTCGCTCGCGGGCAGAATCTCAGCAAACCCTGTCCACGGACCTTCGGGCGGCCTCGGTGCGGGCCGCGGAAAACCGGGGCGCCCTTGAGGCGACTTGGATCAGCAGGGGAGCGGACTTAGGCTGGCACAGGAAGCGGGGAGGGTCTTCAACGCCATTCCCGCAGACCCGTCCTCGTTTGTGTTGGCTTGTGCCTTTAACATTGACAACTGATATCCGAATTAGCGTATTTGTCCCCATTCGCGCCCGGACCCCCATGCGGCGCGAACACTTCCAGTCCTGAAGGAGTTGCCGGATGTTTCCCGCAGTCGATCCGATCCCACTCCCCGCCCCTGTCTGGTTGTTCAAGGTCCTCCACATTGTGACGTTGGCGCTTCACTTCGCGGCGATGCAGTTGCTCGTCGGTGGGTTGTTGCTGGCGACCTTGTGGGCGGCCTTGGGCCGGATGAGGCGGGACCCCGTGCAGTTGTCCGCCTCGGGTGCCGTGGTCACCCGCTTGCCAGTGGTCATGACCTACGTCATCAACTTTGGAGTCCCCCCGCTCCTCTTCGCCCAGGTGCTGTACGGGCGCGCGATCTACACCAGCAGCGTCCTCATGGGCGTGTATTGGATCTCGGTCATCTTCATCCTGATCGCGGCGTATTGGCTCCTCTATGTGGTGGCCAAGCGCGCGGAGATGGGGAAGGCCTGGGCGTGGATCGGCTTGGTTTCCGCGCTGCTGATCCTCAAGGTCGCCGCCATCTACGTCAGCAACATGACGCTGATGATTCGTCCCGACGTGTGGCAGGAAATGTATCGCAGCAACCCGGGTGGGACGCAGATGCACTCGGGCGACCCGACGGTGTGGCCGCGTTTCTTCTTCATGATGGTCGGCGCACTTGCCGTGGCCGGCGTGGGGCTCATGACGCTTGGGCTGAAGAAGAGCCTCGCGAGCGGCGTGGGCGACTACCTGGCTCGCAACGGCGGCCTTGTGCTGGCCGGTGCCGCACTGGCGCAGGCCGGGCTGGCCTTCTGGGTGATGGGCCGTCAGCCGGAGGGCGTCGCCACTGACTTGGCTGCCAATTCCATTTGGCGCGTCGGCGAGTTCGCATGGCTCGGGACGGCTGCGCTCATGGTTGCGTGTGGTGTCTTCGCTGCGGTCGCTCCCGCGGGGCGCCGCCTGATTCCCGTGGTTGTCGCGGGACTCGTCGCCTTCCTGAACATCGCCAGCATGACGCTGGTGCGCGATGGCATCCGCGACGTGACGCTGCTGCAACATGGCTTTGATGTGTGGGATCGCACCGTCGTCACGAACTGGTCCGTGGTGAGCATCTTCCTGTTCCTGTTCGTGGTGATGCTGGGAGTGATCGGTTGGTTGATTTCCGTGGTGGCACGGGCCAAGCAGGAGGTTGAGAGCTATGCCTGATTCAGTTCCAATGAATGATGCCTCGGCGCCGCTCGAGGACCCGCAGGAAGGGATGTCGCGCCGCGCGTTCGTGGCGATGGGCACAGCCCTCGTCGGTGCGGTCTATGGTGCGGCGATTGGCTATCCGGTGTATAGATATCTATCCACTCCCGCGCGCCGCGCCGCGTCGGCGGCGGCCGTGACGCAGGTCGATCTACCCGGCGCCGACAAGCTGGAGATCGGCAGCGCCATGATGTTCAAGTTTGGTACCAAGCCGGCGCTCCTCATCCATCACAAGGACGACACCTGGGTGGCGCTCGATGCGGTCTGTACCCATCTCGGTTGCACCGTGCAGTTCGAGCCCGAGCAGGATCGCATCTACTGCGCCTGCCACGGCGGCGTCTACGATCCCCGGACAGGCGAGAATGTCGCCGGTCCGCCCCCCAAGCCCCTGACGAAATTCAATGTGGAGGTCAGCGATGGACAAGTCGTCGTCCGCCGTGCGTAACAGCGGCCTCGTGGCAAGCGCCTATACCTGGCTCGACGAGCGCCTCGGGCTGGACGAAATCATCGCCTTCGCCCGCCACAAGACCGTCCCGCAGCACAAGCACTCCTTCTGGTACTACTGGGGCGGAATCTCGCTCTTCTTCTTCATCGTCCAGTGCCTGACCGGTGTGCTGTTGCTGGTGTACTACCGTCCGGGCCCAGAAGCCTACGATTCCGTGCGCCAGATCACCTACGACATCGAGTTCGGCTGGCTGATCCGTTCGGCCCACTCGTGGTCGGCAAACCTGATGGTACTCGCGGTCTTCGTGCACATGTTCTCCGTGTACCTGATGAAGGCCTATCGCAAGCCCCGCGAGTTCGGATGGTGGAGCGGGCTCGGCCTGCTCGGCATCGTGATGGTTTTCGGTTTCAGTGGCTACCTGCTCCCGATGGATGAGCTAGCTTACTTCGCCACGAAGGTCGGTCTGGAGATCCCCGCCAGCATGCCGGTCATCGGCCCGTTCATCGCGGACCTGCTCCGTGGTGGGCCGGAGGTGAACGAGATCACGATCCAGCGCTTCTTCGCGCTGCACGTCGTGGTGCTGCCCGCGCTCTTCCTGCCGCTCCTCATGTTCCACCTCTGGCTGGTCCAGAAGCATGGTAACGCGGTCCCGCCGAGTGAGGAGGAAAAGCCCGAGGCGCTGCGTCGCTCCATGCCCTTCTTCCCCAACTTCCTGGCGAAGGACCTGGCCATGTGGCTGATCGCCCTGAACGCGCTCGCGCTGCTGGCGTCGCTCTTCCCGTGGGACCTGGGTCCGCAGGCCGACGCCCTCAGCCCGGCCCCCGTCGGCATCCACCCGGAGTGGTACTTCATGAGTCAGTTCCAGGTGCTGAAGGTTTTCGGGCGTTGGTTCCCCGGCATGACGGGCGAGTTGCTCGGCATCGGCATGTTCACGATCGCCGGCGTCGTGTGGGGGCTGATCCCACTCTATGATCGCGACAGCAAGCTGGCCATGCGTGCCCGTATCGCCACCTGGATTGGCTTCGCCGCCATCGCCGGGCTCATCCTCCTGACCATCTGGGGCTACGCCGAGGTCTGACCCCGGCCCGCATCCCTCCGAAAGGATTGACGTATGAACTACCCCGTTTGGGATGTACCCTTCCTGGGAAGCGGCATGGTGATCGCGCTGATTGCGATCTTCCACGTCATGATTTCCCACTTTGCCGTGGGCGGCGGTCTATACCTGCCGATGGCCGAGGCGAAGGCCCTGCGCGAAGGTCGCGAGGACTGGCTTCGCACCATCAAGGCACACTCCAAGTTCTTCCTGATCCTGACCGGCGTCTTCGGCGCCGTATCGGGCGTGGGGATCTGGTTCGCCATCGGCCTCGCAAGCCCCGAGGGCACCAGCACGCTCATCCATAACTTCGTGTTCGGGTGGGCCATCGAGTGGGTCTTCTTCATCATCGAACTGAGCGCCGCCGCCGTCTATTACTACACTTGGGACAAGATCCCGGCGAAGCTCCACCTCAAGGTGGGCTGGCTATACGCAGGCGCGTCGCTCCTGACGCTTGTCATCATCAACGGCATCCTATCGTTCATGCTGACGCCGGGCGAAAGCTGGCTCGCTGTCGCGGGCACGGGCCAGGAATCCAGCCGCTTCTGGCACGGGTTCTTCAACCAGACCTACTGGCCGAGCCTTGGGCTCCGGGTGCTCGTCTGCCTCTCCCTTGCAGGACTGTGGGCGCTGGTCACCGCCAGCCGTATAGACGGCGACGAGTTCCCGCGCCTGAAGACCGAGGTCGTCCGCTGGTCCGCCAAGTGGCTCCTGCCCTCCTTCTTCCTGATGCCGGTCTTCTTCCTATGGTATCTATACAACGTGCCCGAGGCCCAGCGTCAGTTGCTCCAACTCGGCATGTCGACAATCGGGCAGGGTGTCTTCACCCAGGTGACCCGCGCTGCGCTCGTCACCGTGATGACCTCCGCCACCATCGTCGCGCTTGTCTATCTCTTCGCGTATAGCAACCCGCGCCAGTTCACCTTCGGCCACGCGTGCTCGATCCTCGCACTGGCGCTCGCCGCCACCGCCTCGACAGAGCAGGCCCGCGAGATGCTCCGCAAGCCGTGGGTCGTCGGGAACCACATGTACTCCAACGGCATCCGCACCAGCCAGGTGGAGAAGTACAATGCGGAGGGCTACCTGGTGAACTCCCCGTGGCTGCGGCCCGACGAGCGCCTCGCTGCCGGATATGGCGATGCTGTGATCGTCCAGACCGCCAATACGGCGACCGCGGATCCAGCCGTTGCGCGCCTCGGCGTTGGCGAACTGATGTTCCGCGGCCAGTGCATGTCCTGCCACACGGTCGATGGCTATCGCGCCATGCGTCGCCTGCTGGCCGGACGAGACCGCAAGGCCATCGGCAACACGCTCTCGATCCTCCACAAGAACGAGGACACGTCGCCCTATCGCGCTTACATGCCGCCGCTCGTCGGTACCGACGCGGAGGTGGATGCGCTCGGTGATTATCTGGACTCGCTCATCAACCCAGCGAAGAAGGAAGCCGAGCCGAAGGCACTCGCCTCTGCAATGCCCTGATTGAAGATCCTCGCATCCATTCATGCATAGCGCCCCGCCGTGGATATTTCCCCGGCGGGGTTTCTGTCAGGAGGCCGCAGACGAGCCGCGACGCCCGAATGCCTCATTCATGGCAACTGTCGTCTTGCGCTCGTGAATCCGGCGTGCCGAAATGCATGGAATTCCGCGGGAACTTGGGCGTTGTTGCTTTCCCTTGTCAATCAACCGCGGCGTGCTGAACGGAGCAAGAAATGGCCAACGAGAATAATTCGGAGCAGGAGCTAAGCGTCCACGAAGGCTCGCGCGACTTGAAGGGACGTTCCATTACTCCTTGGCTCTGGGTGCCGACGGCGAACTTTGCCTCGGGCCTTCCGTATGTCATCGTGGCGACGCTCAGCACGATCGTCTTCAAGAACATGGGCGTCTCCAACGAGAACATCGGCTATTGGACATCCCTGCTGCTGCTGCCCTACACGTTCAAGCCGCTGTGGAGCCCGCTGGTGGATCGCTACTGGGCCAAGCGCAACTGGATCGTGCTGGCGCAGGCCATCATCGGCATTTGCTTCTTCCTCGTGGCGGCTGCCATCCAGTTCCCCAAGTCGATGATGGGCGAACTGATGGGCGGTGCGGCGAAGGCCATCGGCGCCGAGAACCTGCCTCAGTTCTACTTCTACTCGCTGATTGCACTCATGGTGGTGGCGCTGGCCTCAGCGACCTACGACATCGCCTGTGACGGCTTCTACATGCTGGCGCTTCGAGATGGCCAGCAGTCGTACTTCGTCGGCATCCGTAGCACCTTTTATCGATTAGCCATGATCGGGGCAGGCGGCCTGCTCCCGATTGTTGCTGGCCTCATCCAGGATTTCACCGGCCCCAAGTATCAGGAAATTGTCATTACCTCCGAACCGGGAATCGTTGAATCCGCCCCGGTACAGCCTGACTGGGCGGCGCTCGCGGGTTCCACGAAGGATCAACAGATCCTCATGAGTTCGAAAGAGATCGCCATCCCTCCCGGCAAGACCGCTGACGTGATGGTGCGCCTTGCGCAGCCTCCCCTCGATGGCTCCGAAGTGGTGGTGCTCACCCGCCCCGTCGATGGTCCGAAGGGACTCGATTTCAAGAGCGGCGACCGCATTGCCTTCACGACCGAGAACTGGGACCAGCCTTCGACCCTGACACTTGCCGTTGCCGAGAAGGAAGTCATCGCACCAACGACGTGGCACATCCGCTCCTCCGCCGGTCGCATCAAGCTGAGCTGGATGGTCGTCTTTCTCTCGTGCGGTTTGATCTTCCTCGGCATGGCTGTTTATCACTCGGCCGCACTTCCGACGCCCCAGGCCGATATTCAGGACACCACCGATCGCCCCCCGTTTTACAAGCCGCTGATCTGGCTCGGTCTCGCCGTGGGTCTCCCCACGGTCATCTGGTACGTCGGCTCAACCGAACTCGCCGACCTGATCAAGCCGTTCAGGGAGAAGATCCTGGAGGGCGTGGCGAACCCCAAGATGAAGACGTTGTTCGAGCAACTCTTCAAGCTCGGACAGAACACGGCGATTCTGCTCGTAGCATTTCTGGTGCTGCGATTCGTGAGTCCTGTGCGTCGCGTGGCATCGGAGGGCTTCAACTTCGCCTCGCGCCAGAGCGGTATCAACTTCTCCGAGGTCTTCTCGACGTTCTTCGCCAAGCACAAGATCGGCGTCATGCTCGCCTTCATCCTGTTGTTCCGGCTTGGTGAGGCGCAGATCGTCAAGATGGGAGCGGCCTTCCTTCTTGATGAGCGATCCAAGGGCGGCCTTGGCCTGACGGCCACGCAGGTGGGTATCGTCTATAACACGGTTGGCGTGGTCTGCCTGACCATCGGCGGAATCATCGGTGGCTACCTGATCGCGACCTACGGACTTAAGAAGGTCATTTGGCCGCTTGTCGCCGCCATGCACATTCCCAACACGCTCTACGTCTTCATGGCCATCACCAAGCCGACCAGCATCTGGATCATTAGCACCTGCGTCGGCATCGAGCAACTCGGGTACGGCATCGGCTTCGCCTCCTTCATGATGTACCTGATCTTCGCCGCTCAGGGCGAATACAAGACGTCGCACTACGCGCTCTGCACCGGATTCATGTCGCTCGGCATGATGCTGCCGATGATGTTCAGCGGCTTCCTGCAAAGCGCTCTGGACTATCCGATCTTCTTTGTGCTGGCGTGCCTGCTGGTCATCCCCGGCGTGCTCGTCATTCCCTTCCTGCCCATGGACGACGACTTCGGCAAGAGCTCGAAGAACCGGGCCAAGGCGTAAGCAGCGTCACAGGGCAGCAAAACAACGGGCGCCCGTCGGTTCATCCGATGGGCGCCCGTTTTCTTGAGTGCAGCTTGCGATGATTATTGCTGGAGCGGAATCGTCAGCGTGACGGTCCCGCCGCTGGTCAGCAACTCGATGCGCTCCATCCAGAGGCTTGTTGCACCGGAGCCAATAAGGCGCTCGGCCACGGTCAGGAACTCGCCTGCCTCTCCCGAGGACTGGAAGGTGAGGACAAGTGCATCGGAACGGCGCGACGCCAGAGTGGCGCCGTACTCCGTCGCCACGCCTTCCACTTCGTCCAGCGACTTGATTTCGCGCACGGGCGCGGGTCCGGGATAGAACTCGCTCCCGGTGCTGCCCGGCACGGAACCGCTGACAAAGCCCCCATCGTCACCGCCCGCCACCGCTGCGGTCTGACCATAGATCACCAGTACATGATCGCTAAAGTCCACCGCCGCGCCAGGGAATCGCTGGTTCAGGTCATTGGCCAGCCGATCCGCGTTGGCGGATTGCAGGGTGCGGAAGATTGCGAAGCGGTGCGTCGGCAGCGTGGCTGCGTCGGCCAGTTCCGTCGCAGCCGCTGGCATGTAGCGGAGCGCCGTCGTCGGATTCCAGGTGTCCGCCACCAGCTCCGTCTGGACCGTACTCATCAGGATGGCCACCGTGGCGCGGTCGGGGAGTGGAAGGTCGTCGGGCTGACTCGTGGCGACACTCGAGCCACCACCGCTGCCGACAGAGCCGCTTGGCTGGTTGGCGACCAGGTCGCCTGAAATGCCTAGTTGTGACTCGACGGCGGCCCCAGCGAGCTCGTTCGTCTCGGCGGATTGCAGAGTGTCGACCGTCAGCGCTGGGGTACTGGCGTCTCGCTCTGCCGTGTTGAGGCTGCGCATACTCCATTCAGCCTCCTTGGCCTCGCGCCGGGCGGGGGCGACCTTCTCCTGCTTGCTGTCGGCGATGTCCTGCCGGAGTCGATAGACATCCCCCTCCGAGATTGCTTGAGGGGCGGCAGGGATCAAGGATGGGGCTGCCGCAGGGGAAGGTGGACCGACGAAGGGATCGGGCCCCGCGGCGCCGCTCGAGTCAAAGAACATCGAAGTGACCGCACCCTTCTCACCGGTTTCCAGATAAAGGGCGTCCTGTTTGGCCTTCGACTCAGGTGCACTGTCGGCCATCATTCTTGATGCGGGGGACTCGCTTTCCCGCCCGCCCTCGACGAAATAGGTGCCCACGGCAACGACCGCTGCGACACAGGCCGCTGCAGCGGTCAATGCCATCGGCAGACGCCGCTTGGGGGTAGCGACCTCGGTGATAGGGACGACGATTGCGCCGGGCATGGCCGCGTTGACGGCAGTCTTCACGAGTCCCGGTGGTGCCTTGAAGTCACGCAACCCGGCCATCATCGCGATCATCTCCCGTTCCGCGGCGGCCTCGGCGGCCAGCTCGGGATCGGCGGCCAGCATGGCCTCGAATTCGAGAAGCTCGGCGGGGGAGAGTTCCCCGTCCATCTCGGCGGTCAGCAGTTCCTCGAAGCGTTCGCGATTACTCATGCGACTCACCTCCCGGAAGCACATCCGCCATGAGGCGGCGCAGCTCGGCGCGCCCGCGATTGATGCGGCTCTTCACTGTCCCCACGGGGATCGAGAGGGTCTCGCCAATCTCCTCGTAGCTCTGGTCTTCCACGAAGCGAAGGATCATCACGGTGCGGAAGTCTTCGGGAAGCTGGGCGATGCGTTGCTGAAGGATAGACTGCATTTCCGATGCGGCAGCGCGGTCGCGCGTGTTGCCGCGCGGGTCGGCGGCCTGGATGACAGGCGGCGCGTCCTCGTCGCCAGCAGCGGTGGGATCGAGGCTCACGAAGCGGGCGGTGCGGCGCTGGCGGGCGGCAAGATAGTTCTTCGCGTAGTTCACCGTCATGCGGTAGAGCCACGTCGTGAGGCGGCTGTCCCCGCGGAACCCCGCGAGATTGCGCGCCACGCTGATGAGAACATCCTGAGCCACTTCCGTTGCCCCTTCCTCGTTCCCGCCAAGGTACGAGAGTGCGGTCCGGTAGATGCGGTCCTGGTGCATGGACAAGAGCCGTTCCATCGCCGCTCGATCGCCGGACTGGGCGGCCGATAGCAAGCGTGCTTCCTGTTCCTGCTCCGACCGTTCCTGGCTGTCTGACATTCCCCTCTCCGTCTATGTTCCCGGCAGGCGCAATTTTGCCCGCGCGTGGGAACCGTCAGGGTTTGGCGTGGTGGCTGGGCACCGAGACAACCAATTTCTCGCCACCGATCTGGTCGTGAATCTGCTCGGGCGATTCTTCCCGCGGCTGGTAGGAGGGCATCCGCACAAGCACCTTGATGACCTCCTCCTGCATGTGGCGAATCAACTGGTAACCCTGCTTTACCT
>WGMQ01000090.1 GCA_016125005.1 bacterium
GGCGGCGAGGGCGACCTTGGCGCGAAACTCCGGGGTGAATGAACGGCGTTGCTTGCCCATCTGGAGGTGCTCCTCTCGGGTCGAGGGTGCACCGGCGAAGCTAACTTATTCAAGTGTCCAGAAATGGCCGACCATCATATTCCGATTGGGCAAAGTCCGTCGCCCCGCAATCCCTCCGGACCGCGCTGATGCCATCCATCTACACGGCCTATGCACAGCGCTGCAAGGGCGGCCCCGCTCAATGCCTTGTCGGGTTGACCGTTTCGTTAATCTCCATGATCCGATCCCAGTTGATAGTCCCCATGTTGCGCTCGGGCATGGGCTTGTCGTCCTTGCTGGCAGGGAGACGGACCCCGCTCGTTCCACCCGCCTGTTGCTCGGGGGCGCCGGCTTGTCCGCGGCGAGCGGCGATGGCCTTGGCCTGGAACTGGAACATCGCGCGGCGCATGTTCTCGTTGCCGAAGATGATGAACGGACCGCCTTGATCCTGATCGTCACGCGGACGCCCCACGCCTAGCATTTGCCGGTTCTGCTCCTTCTCCCAGTAGGACTTGCGCTCGTCCTTCGACATGTTCTTCGTGGCCTCCCAACCGTCCGAGCCCACGCTCATCATGTAGGCGGCCTCCTCGGCGTTGGCCTTCGGATCGTCCGTCACCGTGCCGCCCGCGTCGGTCAACATCCCCGCGATGGTCGCATTGAGGTCATCCTCATCGCCGCTGCTGGTCTGCCCCTTTCCGCCGCCGGAGAAGTTGGACGGCGACCCGGTGCGTCCGCTGTTCCACCGCTCCCCGCCAAAGGTGTCGGCGTACTTGGGCGGCGCCATGCCCTCGCCCTTCAGCCCCTCGAACGCCTTGCTGCGGCCGCTCGACGGCCCCTTCGACTCACCGCCAGGGGTGGTCCGCCCCGCGCCGATTTCCTTGCCCATCTTGCTGCGCGCGCTCTCCACCGTGCTGCTCAGGCCGGCGGTCTGATCCTTGACGTTTTGCTTGAGGTCGGCCGTGCTGATCTTCGCGGCATGGAGCGCATCGGTCAGCGAGAACGGCTTGGCCGCGCCCTCGGGAGTCAGCAGGTACGAACTCACCGCCGCCGCCGTTTCTGTCAGGCTTGCCTTCTGGCCTTCGACCACGGCGATTCCCGCGCCCGTGGCCGGGTTCCGCTTCCACGAATCGGCGACGGACAGCTCCAGCGTATAGCTCCCCGGCGCGAAGACCAAGTACGGGTTCACCACCGCCGCGTTGGGCGTTCCCGCCAGGCTCATCTCCGAATAGATCGCCGTCCCGTTCCGCAACACCCGCACCTCCGTCGCCACGTCGGCCTTGGACTGCGCCGTCCAGATGCGGGTCACCAGCATCGGTTCCTTCACGATGAACTCCGTGGCGGAGGCCTTCACCATCTTCTTCGAGGCCGCGGCGGGGAGCCCCTTGGCATCGTTCGAGAAGATCACCTCGGCAGCAGACTTGACCGGCGACAGCGCGACGAGCGCGGCAACGACAACACTCAGCACGATTTTCTTCATGGGCGGGGGCCTTTGGAGGGATTGGTGTCACCCGATCGAAACCGAGGCGACGCTCCAAGCCACCCATCCCGCCATCAGGCCCGCGTTGTCAAGGCAGAAAGTTTTACCATGTAAACATCTCGGCCCCGCCAACGGAAAACCCCCGCCGTTGCCGACGGGGGTTCGTCCTGACCTTGGTTTCAGCGGAACCGTACTGCCTCAGCTCACCGCGCGTGTCGGGACCATCGTCTCGGAAGCCAGCGGTGTCGTTTCCTCGCCGAAGAGCACCGAGTCCAGACCCGGGTCCGCATCCGTCTCCGGCAGGCGCACGATCGAGCCGCCCAGACCCATGATCTTTTCCTCGATGCGCTCGTAGCCACGCTCGATGTGATAGATGCGACGCACCTGCGAGGTACCGTGCGCGGCCAGCGCCGCCACCACCAACGCCGCGCCCGCACGCAGATCGCTCGCCATCACGGCGGCGCCCTCCAGAACCGGTACGCCGTGGATCTCGATGCGGCCCTTTTCTGGCGACTTGATGCGCGCGCCAAGGCGGTTCAGTTCCGGCACCTGCATGAAGCGCTCCGGATAGATCGTGTCGCGGATCGAGCTCTCGCCCGGGGTCAGCGCCAGGAGCACCGTCAACTGGGGCTGCGCGTCGGTCGGGAAACCGGGGAATGGCTCCGTCACCACGGAGAGGGCCCGCTTCATGCCCTTGCCACGGCGCACCCGCAGCGTCGACTCGTTGACCCAGGTCAGCTCGGCGCCCCACTGCTCCAACGCCCGCAGCGTGCTCGCCATGTCCTTGAAGCCCACGTTCTCCAGCGTCACATCGCCATGCGTCGCCAGGCCTGCAATCGCCCAGGTCGCCGCCTCGATGCGGTCAAAGCTCACCTTCCAGTTGCAACCGTGCAGGCGCTCCACCCCTTCGATGCGAAGCGTCGAGGTGCCCATCCCCTCCACGCGCGCGCCCATTGCGTTCAGCATGTTGCCAAGCTCGGTGATTTCAGGCTCACGCGCCGCGTCGTCGATGATCGTCACGCCCTCGGCAAGCGTCGCCGCCATCATCACGTTGCACGTCGCCCCCACCGAGGTCCCGTTGGAACCCATCAGCGAGAAGCGCGAACCCTTCAGCCGACCGACACTGCGCGCGTGAACGTAGCCCGAGCTGCGGCCGAGCTGTGCGCCAAGGCCCTTGAAACCGCGCAGGTGCAGGTCAACGGGACGATCCCCGATCGCGCATCCACCGGGCAACGACACCCGCGCATGACCCAGCCGCGCCAGCATCGGCCCCATCGCATAGAAGCTGGCCCGCATCTTCCGCATAATATCGTAGGGCACGTAGTCCACATTGAAGCCCGCCGGATCGATGATCAGGCGCGTACCCTCGCGCACGACCGTCGCGCCCAGATGGGACATCAGCCGCACCATCTCGCGGATATCGCGCAGGTCCGGCACATCTTCCAACACACTCGGAGATTCCGCCAGCAACGCCGCCATCAGCAGCGGGAGGCTGGTGTTCTTCGAACCGCTAACGCGGACACTGCCGTTCAGCGGCTTGGCGCCTTCGATCTGAAACATATCCATGATGGGGGACTCCTGCGGGCATCCTGCCCGGCTGTCGATTCGTCGGTCAGGAGACCCCCGGATACGCCAACACTGTCAAGTTGCGATTCGCACCCAACGAACAGGAATTTCGCGGGTGACAAGCAGGGCTCTCCCGCGGCCAAGACCAGCCAACGGCACTCCGGGATTCGGGGGATGGATGTGGGGAGGAGTGGCGTTCCCGAGAGGATTCGAACCTCTGACCTTTTGCTCCGGAGGCAAACGCTCTATCCAGCTGAGCTACGGGAACGCGAGAGGACGACGCTACGAGCGCATCCGCCGACCGGTCAAGCTGGTTCTTGCCTATTTTCGAGGAGCAATCCCTGCGAATTCCCCCGTCCGCGGCTCGCGGAGAAATCGATCTGTGCACGGAAAAGGATGGACTCTCCCTCGCTGAGGGCATTAGCGTTGACACCTTGAAGGGCTGCGCGAGGCTCGTTGGAGCACAACGAGACTTCCAGTAGCCGTCACTGACGGAGGGATTCGATCATGGAGCTTCGCCCACCTGCGAAAATTGCCATCGGTGTCGTTGGGGCACTGGGGACCATCGCGGCTCTTCATTTCACGGTCTTTGCCAGCCGCGCCGATGCCTATGCCAAGGCAAAGCAAAGCTATGAGTCGGCCATTGATGGCTATCGCAACGCCGGTCGAACCCCCGACATTCAGGTCATCAACCTGTTCCGTTACGAAACGCTCCGCCAGAAGCTCGAGTTCTGGCAGACCATGAAAAACCTGAACTTCTATCTCCCCGATTTCTACGCGACGGGCGATGTGGCGATCATCTCGGCGAGCCACCGCAAGGCGTCGTGGGATATCATGCGCAAGCTCATCGAGTTGCGTCGTGAGGGGGAGGCGGGCAATGGTCCCAAGCTGACCTTCCTCACGGGCAATCGGGGCGCTTGGAACCTGGTGGAATCACTTCCCCAGGAAATGATCCAGCGTGGCATCGTAGTGGAGGATGCGCTGAGTGACCTGCGGGACGAGGACCGACTCCTGAACTCGCTGGCTCCCGGGAGCCGCCAGTTCCTCGACCGCACGAACAATTACAACCGCAAGTTGGCGGCCCTTGGTCTGGACGTGAACTATCGCAATGGTCTCAAGGAGTACATGGGCCAGCAGGTCGCAACGTTCTACACGCTGAACCGTATCGATCAGGTGTTGCAGAAGCTGCCGGAGGACTACTTCGGCGTCGGGGCGGGCGAGCAGGAAAAGCTCGACCAGCTCTACAAGCTGTTCCGCATCGAGTGGCCCAAGGACAAGGATGGCAACGAAAGCCCCCTGATCGCCCAGCGTCAGGCGGAAGCCCTCTTGAACCTGATCGGCGTGGCCAAGGATAAGGGAATCAAGGAAATCACCTATGTGAAGCTCGAGCGCTTCGGTGAGCTTCGTTGGGAGGATTTCGATCCGGCAGCGGCGGCCGCAGCAACGCCGACCCCGGCGCCGGCCATGAACATGGACGAGTTCAACATGGACATGGACTTCGATCCGGGCATGGGGATGGGCGCCGGCGGTGGACGCTTTGATACGATGGGAGGCGGCGGCGGCGCAGCGGCGCCTGTTGAGAAGGGCGAACCGGTCGGCCTGAACGCCCCCATCCAGATGTACATTCGCGGCACCAACAGTTCCATCATCGAATTCATGTACGCCGTGACCAAGTCGCAGAATCCTCTCGAGATTGACCGAGCTCGTCTCCGCAACATCAGCCCTGCGGATGGCACCGTGGAGGCGCAGCTATACATCAACGTGATTGCCTATGCGAACTTTGCCGGGGTGACGAACGGGACCGACATCGAGCGGATGATCGTGGAGTTCCAGCGCCAGTTGGCCGAGGTTTCACTCCGGGTCGGTGCGCGCGAAGCAGCAGAGAAGGACGGGCTGGTTGTGCTACGGGATGGCCGCCATGAGTTGGCCACCCCCTCGCCGACACCCCACCCTGCTTCGAAGGCCGAGGAACCGCCGCCCCCACCCAACGACGGTATGGGCGAGATGATGTGATTTGGGTTGAGCACGCACTCGGCCACAGCGGAAATAGCGACGTTATCAATCGAGCCCCCACGGGAACCAAGCGATGGACATCAGGCTTTTTGAGGCAACCGGCAATCTTCTCGTCAAACTGAGGGGCCGCATCGTCCTGGACGAATGCGATCGCCTCAAGTCCACGATCATTCCGGCCATCGGAGCTCAGGTTCGTCAGGTCAACCTCGACCTGTCGGAGGTGGATTTTATCGACAGTGCCGGTCTTGGAGTTTTGGTGGGCATCAAGGTTTCCTCCAAGAAGCATGGTGCGGACCTGGCCCTCATCAGCCCGTCCCGCGCCGTGAGCGATA
The DNA here is from genome assembly GCA_016125005.1 of bacterium. Classification (GTDB taxonomy): domain Bacteria; phylum Sumerlaeota; class Sumerlaeia; order SLMS01; family SLMS01; genus WGMQ01. Next base: position 5,428 of record WGMQ01000090.1, read on the forward strand.
TCCTGGTTGTTTCGAAGCTCGACTCGATTTTTTCGCTGATCACCGGCGGCGAAGCGCAGGAACTGGTCCGCAACCTGGCCCAGCCTCAGTTTGAGCGCTCGGCCGGTGGCCCTGCCAGCGCCGCTGCTAATCGCCTTCCCTCCATGCCTGTCATGCCTGCTTCCGCCCCGGCCTTCAGTCCGGCCTCGGCGGCGACGCAGGGCGGCACGCCCAAGGAGCGCATCGACCGCTACTGCAAGGACGCCGTGGAGCACATGCGCCGCGGGGAGTATGAGAGCGCCGTGGGTTGTTATCTGGAGTGCCTCAAGATCCAGCCTGAATACCTTCCGGCCCTCAACAATCTGGCCATCGTCTACGAGAAGAAGCCCCAGTGGCAGGCCGAGGCCATCGATGCTTGGCAGCGGGTGCTGGACATCAGCTCGCGCAACAATGACCAGAAGCACATTGATCGCGCCCAGAAGCACCTCCAGAACCTCCAGCGTCTCGGTTGATTCCACCGCCGATCCAACCTCCGGCGGGCATCTTGCCGGAGCCACGTGAGTCCCGCTATCTGGCGGGGCGCATCCGTACATTGCTTACGCTCGCCGTTCGCGGCGCTCAGCGCCGTCGCTTGGAGGATCACCTGGCGGGTGTGCTTCCCCGTGGCTTGGCCCCGCAGGAAATCCGCCGCCTCGCCACCGCTGCTTCACTTTATCGGACCGCCTCCATCATTGACTCGGAGTTCCGCCGCCAGCTCGTTCTTTCCGGCGACCCGCTCCCCAGTGAGTCGTGCCTGATCCTGACTCTGCTCACGCCATTTCACGCGCGGCTGGGATGGCATGCTGAGCTGACCGACCAGCGAATGATTCCCCTTCCAGTACCCCGCGACAAAACAGCTTCACCCGGGGAGGCATTTGCGGGGGCGCTTGCGGCCGTGACGCCGGGCAGCAAACTGTTCTTCGCTCGATACAGCAGGCCCAGCAACCGCGAGGAAGCGCTCCACCTGACGCGGCTGGCGTCGATCCCATCGGCGGCGGAACTGGGACAGCGTCTCAGCGACGCGCTGAACCTTAATCCGGCCTACTATGATTGGTACTGGTCCCTGGAGCAGCGTGATGAGCAATCCTCCTGAAGCCTACCTGGGTCTGGATGTGGGAGATGTTCGCATCGGTGTCGCCTTGTCGCGCTCGGGGGTTATTGCCGAGCCCCTCGTGACGATCACCAGGGTGGGCCGGCGTCAGACGATTGATGACCTCAACCGAATCGTGGATGAGCATCGCATCACCGTCTGTGTGGTGGGTTTGCCTCGGCTGGAAAGCGGCGATTCGGGGGAACAGGTGGAGAAGACCCAGGCCTTCGTCCGGTCCCTCCAAAGACGCCTGCCTCGCTTGCGATTCGTCTTCGAGGATGAGCGATACAGCTCGGCGGATGCGCGCGAGATTCTCGGTCGCCGCGCTGGTGAAAAGGGAGCCGTGGACCGCGTCGCCGCCGCGATTATCCTCCAGCAGTACCTTGACCGCGCGGCACGGGAGAGGGCATCAAATGAACCAGCACCCGCAGAACAGGATCAGTCATGACTCGTCTTTCAATGATTCGCTCGCTGCACGCCCTCATGGCCATGTTGGCTGTCGCCTCCCTGACCTTCCTTGGAGGTTGCGGGCTAAAGTCCAAGATCTTCGGCCCCGACTACACGGTTCCTGAGAAGGATTCCGCGCGGGAGCAGGCCCAGATTGCCGATCGCGCGTCGCGTCAGGCGCAACAGCTCGTCGAAAGCAAGGCGCGTCGCGAAGCCTACCTCAAGGCGGTCGCGGCGTTTCAGATGGTGCAGGAACGCTTCCCCGACGACCGTGTCTATACACCGGCCGCCACCCTGATGGAAGGCGATCTATACGGCAAGATCGAGGAATACCGTCGTGCAGAGTCCGCGTATCGAAAGGCCATCGCCCGCTACGCCGACATTCCCGATGTCCATGCGGGCGCCCTTCTGGGTCTCGGCGAATCCCTTTACCAGCAGAATCGGAACAATGAAGGGAACGAAATCATGAAGCAGATTGTCGATACATATGGACGGAGCGAGGATCCTGCGATCCGAGCTCGCGTCCGGCGCGCCGAATTGCTAGGCAACCGAGTCCGCTAGACTCGTCGCATTTCCACATCCCGAAAGGAGCACCCCGGTGCTGGCCTTCCCTCTTCCGAGCAGGATACTCGCAGTGCTCGGCGCAGCAATTCTGTGCGCCTCACCAGCCGCCGCCAAGATCGACCTGGTAACTCTTCCCGAACGTGATCGCACCGAACTGACCATCTACAACTCGCAGGACCTTACCTTGGCCCGCGAGTCCCGCACCCTCTCATTCTCCAAGGGTGCCAACCAGATTCAGTTCTCCTGGGCCAACACCCTGATCGACCCGACAAGCCTCCAGCTCGACCTCGGCACGGCCAAGGGCCTGACCATGGTGGATGCCGTCTATCCCGCCAACACCCAGGAACTCATTGTCTGGAACATCGAGGCTCAGGAGGACGTCTCCGCCCCGGTCACCATCACCTACTTCACCAGCGGCCTGACCTGGTCCAGCGACTACGTCCTTAAGGCAAACAGCGCGGAGACGGCCCTCCAGATGCAGCCGCGCATCACCGTGCGGAACAACAGCGGCGAGGACTTCTCCAACGCCGAGACCCGCGTTGTCGTTGGCGAGATCAACCTGGTCGAAATGATCGCCGAGCTGGCCCGCCGCGGCATCGCCAAGGACGACGGGAGACTGCGCGACGAGGTCGTGAAGTGGAAGATGATGTCCAAGAGCGAAACGATAGCAGAGATGGACATGGCGATGCCGATGGCGCAGGCTGCCCCGAGCATGGCCGGACGTGCCCAGGCCGCCGAGATCATCAAGAAGGCCGTCAGCGAGTACCAGCTCTATCGCGTCGAGGGGAAGGAAGACATCCTGAATGGCTGGGGGAAGCAGCTCCCCATGCCCGCAGTGAAGGACATCAAGTTCGACCTTAGCTACGAGATCGATCCGAACCGCTACGGCCCCGAACCCACCAAGATTTATCGTCTCAAGAACACCACCGATCACAACCTCGGCAAGGATCCGCTCCCCGAAGGCCAGTTCTACGTCTATACAGACGACGGGCGCGCCGGACTGCGCTATGAGGGAAGCACCCACCACAAGTACATCCCCCTTGGCGAGGACATCGAGCTGAACCTCGGCAACGACGGCCTGCTCCAGTTCGAGGAACGCACCGTCAGGTCACAGCGCAGCGAACTCCAGTTCGACAACTACGGCTCGGTTGTTGGCTGGGACGAGACCCGCACCGTGGAGCTGGAACTTCGCAACGCCCGCGAGCGCGCCGTGCCCGTGAAGCTGACCCACGTGATTCCCGGCGACTGGACCATGAGCGACGCCAGCGACAAGACCTACGAATCGGTCGACCAGCAGACGGTCCGGTGGAACCTGAGCGTCCCGGCGAGTTCAAAGACCGTCATCCGCTACGTCGTCGTTGTCCGCAACGGATCGCGCGCCAAGCGCTGACCTCTACCCAGGAACAGGAGCCCATCCAACATGCGTCTCATTGCCGCCTCCACACTGGCCCTTCTCGCCGCCGCATCCATCGCCCCGGCCCGCACCAAGCTTGTCACCCTTCCCGAGCGCAACGACCTGGTGGTCAGCCTCGAGAATCCCAACGCAGCCCTTCTCTCCGAGGAGCGCGACATCCCCCTCCAGGCGGGAACCAACTCGATCGACTTTTCCTGGAAGGGCGTCAGCATCGACCAGTCCTCCGTCCTCCTGGAACTGCTCACGCATCCCGGCGAGGAAAAGACCTCCACGCGCATCATCGCCACGGGCTATCCGCCCGACGAAGCGGCACTCACCTGGCAGATTTACTCCCCCGAGGCGCGCACGGAGCGGATTCGCGTCAGCTATCTCCTCTCGGGGATAAGCCAGCAGCCCTCCTACGAGTTCCGCGTGAACGCCACGGAAACCGCGGGCGACTTCCAGCAGTACACGCTCCTCCGCAACGTCAGCGGAGAAGACCTGAGGGGAGCCACGCTGCGCCTACGCGGGTTGCCCGACCTTGATCGGAGCCTCGAATCGGGCGAATCGCGCCGCCTCCTCGCGCTGCGGAACAAGGAACTCCCCTTCGAGAAGCTCTACATCGCCCGCCCGTCCTGGCAGGGTTTCCTCGGCGAAAGCGGCGAATCCATCTCGCTCGTCTACGAGGTCAGGAACGACGCGGCCAGCGGCCTCGGCAAGTTCACCCTCCCCGTCGGCAAGATGCGTCTATACGGCGACGACGGCGACGGCAGTTCGATCTTCCTCGGCGAGGACATTCTCGCGGACACGGCACCGCAGGAGGAGGGGCAGGTGACGCTTGGCACGGTGAAGGACATCGTCATGCGGCGCTACCTCGCCGACCAGAAGCGGCTTAACGAGCGCTTCACCACCAACCGCCAGCTCAGCGTCTTCGACGTGCGGCGCGAGCTGCGCTACGAGGTCGAGAACTTCAAGGACAAGCCCACGACCCTCCGAATCCACGAGCCCATGATGGGCGACTGGGAGGTGACCTCGCTGACCGGAGGTACCACGCGCACCAAGATCGAATCGATGAACGAATTGGAGCTCGAGATCGACCTGCCCGCGCAGCAGAAAGGCGCAAAGGAAGCCGAAAAGGTCACGATCAACCTGGTCGTGACGATCCGCAACGTGTTCCCCGGTGAGCTCTAAGGCAGGGCAGAAAAAAAACGCACCGATGCGTTTTTCGCGCTTGACCCGACCAGGGGTAGTGGCGACCTTCTCACTCTCTCGCGACGAGTGGTCACCGCCGAGCGAGACTGGGCGGCTAGCTCAGTTGGTTAGAGCGCCAGCCTTACAAGCTGGATGTCACAGGTTCGAATCCTGTGCCGCCCACCACTGGCGGTCAGGGTAGCAAGAAATGCGGGGGCGTAGCTCAGCTGGTTAGAGCGCCGGCCTGTCACGCCGGAGGCCGCGGGTTCAAGTCCCGTCGCTCCCGCCACCTTCAACACGAAGGTGACACCTCGCAAGCCTCCATCGGCCACCCGGCACCCCGGGTGGCCGCTTTCTTTTTTTCTCCTGCTCGCCTCGCAACTTCTCCTTGCTGAGTCACCGCCGCTCCGCAAACGATCCGTCGGCCTGATTGTCCGAGTTGCCTTTACCAGACGACTCCAACGTGGCCAGTGCCTGCCGGGTGAGCTTGATGGTCATACCAGATCGCGATGTGCTGCGTAGCGTCGTCAAGGCACTGCTTGATGAGCGCTTCGATGCCGATAATCCCGCGCCCTACGCGGGAAAAATCCTCGGACTCGTTCGTGGTGCAGATCCCGACGCGGTCGGTGTCGCCGTCCAGTATGTGCTCAGCGCCTCCGTGGAGTCGATTCAGGAGTTCCATGGCGAACCGCCTCCTGATCGCGGCGCCCTCGCCGTCATGCGCTTCCATCTGGCCGAGATCCGCAACCGAACGGAAAGCGCCGATCTCCCCCTGCCCAGCAGCCAGATTCATGATTTGGCCAGGGTCTTCAGCGAGCGGGACGCCTTCAGCAGCGAAGCCAATCGCCGCCCCAGCATGGACACCACAGCGGCGCGGCGAATGTCGTCGGACCAGCGCCAGACGACATCCACGCGACGCGGCACCAGCGCAAGCACCACCGAGTTCCCCATGGCGCCCGCCGCCAGCACCAAATGGAAGGAGCAGCCCCCCGAGGAAGTCATGGGGGTCGATGTTCTTGGCCGACCGGTTCGCAAGAGCGAGTGGAGGCACTACATCTTCGCGGCGATCACCCTGGGTATTGCCGTGGCCCTCACGCTTGAGATCGGCGAACTGACCTGGCCGATGTGGGTCAAGGCCGTGGTCTCCGCGGGCGTTCCTATCGCGGTGCTCGGCACCGTTGCGTTCAGCAAATCACTACGGTTCCTCCGCTATCTGCGGAACCTGCTGATCTGGGGCTCGATCGGGACACTGGTGGTGACGGGGGTCACCTATACCGCCAAGATCTATCGCCACTACACGGCGATCCAACGCCGCGAGCGCGTGGAACGGGATTTCGACGCCATCTTGCAGGCCGTGAAGTTATACCACCGGAAGGAAGGCATCTACCCACGCTCCCTCGACGCGCTCTTTTCGCCGGTGGACTACTTCGAGGGAACAAGCATCCGCGGCACCGGGAGTCTGGTGGATCCCTTTGCCCGTCGCGGGGCCCAGTACGAGTACACGCGCTCGCTCGACGCCTATCTGGTGGAGAGCGTCGGCCCGAATCGCACTGCCGCCACCATTGAGTTGCCCTCTCGTGTCACGCGCGAGTTCGGCCAGGAATTGGATGCGGTCAGCTACGACCCAACGAACGGGGTCTTTTCAGACGGACGAATCTATCTGTTAGGTCGTGGGATGGGCGACTGAGCGGTAGAGCAGAGCCGTCGCCATGGCGGCGATGCCCTCTCCCCGACCGATAAAGCCAAGCTTTTCGTTTGTAGTCGCCTTGATTCCCACGCGGGCCGGATCCACACCCATGTCGGCGGCCAATCGTTCCTTCATCGTCGCGACGTGCGGATAGATGCGGGGGCGCTCCGCCACCACGGCACAATCGACGTTTGCCACCAGCCAGCCGAGTTCGCGCAGCCGCGATGCCACGTCGCGCAGCAGCACCCTCGAATCAGCATCCTTCCATCGGGGGTCGCCACTGGGGTAGAAATGTCCGATGTCAGGCAACCCCGCGGCGCCAAGCAGTGCATCGCACAGGGCGTGAATGAGCACATCGGCATCGCTATGCCCGAGCAGCCCCATGTCGCAGGGGATTTCCACGCCACCCAGCACCAAACGGCGATCGACGGCGAAGGGATGGACGTCGTAGCCGAAGCCGACCGCAATCGGAGGAGGAGTGGTCATGACGGTCAGGCCCGCTTCCTGCCCAGATCCTCGCGGCGCGGCTCAGGGGTCGTTTCTTCCTTGGCGGTGAGCCACGCATTGATGACCGCGATGTCCTTGGCGTGGGTGATCTTTGGATTGAAGCCGTCGTGCAGCACGAAGGCAGTTCGGAGGCCGAGCAGTTCCATGGCCTGGGCCTCATCTCCGGCGGCGAAATTGCGCGGATCGGAAAGGGCATTGAGCAGATGAATGCGGTCACAGATCTGCGGCGTTTCCGCGCGCACCAACTCTGCGCGATTTTCCGTGCGCGCGATCAGCGGCCCGCTCTCGCGCACTCGCTTGATGGTGTCCGTGACCGGCGAAGCCACGATGACCGCGGAGAGTTGCCGATCAGTCTGGATCAGGTTCAGGCAGCGGTCCATGGCGCCGAGCGGCGGCAAGGGCCGAGCGCCGTCATGGACCGCGACAAATTGACATTCACGGGAGAGCGAGCGGACACCTTCGCGGACGGACAGCGCCCGCTCGTCCAAGCCCGCCACCGGCTCATAAATCCTCAGGCCGGGATTCGTCCCCACCAGATTATCCCAGGTTCCCTGAAGGATAAAGTCCGGGGGAAGAACCACCACGTATTGGCGGAACCCGGACTGGAGGAACGCCTCAAGAGTATGCACCAGAAGAGGTCGATCAATGAGCGGGACCAACTGCTTGTATCCGCCGAATCGCACCCCTTTCCCGGCCGCCACCACCACAAGACCACATCGGGAAAAATCTGCGCCTGCCATCTGACACTCCAAAAATGAGAGAACATCCCTTGCGCACCACAGGCCGAGCGAAGGAACTCGCGCTGCGTTGCGAGGGCGAGGCTCTACCCCGGGCCTCTGTTCGGTTCAATTTGGGCTGGTTTCACCCTCCGAGCGCAATCATCATCCGAATCGACTGAACAAGGTTTTCGCCCGATGGAAAAGATCGTTGTCAAAGCCCACTTCCACACCGCCCATCGGCAAATCGGGTACCCGGGCCACTGTGCCTATGTCCACGGCCACACGTGGCGCGGCCAGATCACCGTCCGCTGCGAGGAGTTCCCCCGCGACGAGCTGGACATGGCCCTCGATTTTGGCGACCTCAAGCGCGTGATGCGCTTCCTCGACCACAAGATCATCATCTCGGAGAACGACCGCACCTTCCTCGACGAAAAGCTCTTCGAGCCGCAGGGAGTCGTGGTCCTTCCCGGACGCGGTCCGTCCGTGGAGAACGTGGCCCACTACGTCTGGAATGGCGTGGCGAACCACATCCGCGACAAGTTCCCCAGCCGCCAGGTTGTCTATACAATCGAGGTCGAAATCCAGGAGACCGACAATAACTTCTTCACCGTGGAGAAGTCGGTGACGGTCTGACCGCCGAATTACTCCCCTTCGATCTTCAGTAGTTTCCTGAGGATCGGCAGGTGTGCCTGCGCCATGCGGAAGAAGCCGAGATCCGTCGGGTGCGTGCCGTCGACGGTGCCCTCTTCCTCGCCTGCCAGCAGCGTTTCGCCCGGCAACAGGTAGAGGTTCGTGTCCCCTTCCTCACGCAGCTTCTGGAACAAGAGCCGGTAGCGGGCGTTGCGTTCCTTGACGCGTTCCGGCTTGAGATGCTCCACCATGAGGATCGGCGTATCCGGTCGGCGATCGCGAAGCTGGCGGATGAAGGCCTCCACCCGGTCCGGTACCAGGTCGTCGGTCATGTTGGGAAGGCAATCCAGGACGTAGATCTCTGCGTCGATCTCCCCCACCAGTTCGGCCATGGCGGGCTCCATGCGGGCCGAGCCGGAGAAGCCGAGGTTGTAGACGGGCCAATCGAGCTGGCGCCCGATGATGGCGACATGCGCCATGCCCGGTCGTGAGGCGCATCCGCCCTGCACGATGGACGTGCCGTAGAACACGATGGGGCGGCGTCCGTCCGTGGCGGGCTGCGCAAAGCTCGCACCCTTGTCCACGCCGATCTCCAGATAGTCGACCTTCTGGTACAGCGGCAGGTAGAGCAGGTACGCCGTTCGCCCCTCGCTGTTGGCTGTCAATGTCCGGGTGGTGTCACCGTCCTTGGGGCGCGCATTGGCGACAAAGTTCCAGCCTTCGGGGCGACGCTCGTAGAGGTCCAAACCGCTCATCCCCGTCGACGGCATGTGAGGCATGTCTCCGCCGCCGCTCCAGCGCACATAGATGCGCTCGGAGTCGGTGATGAAGGGAACGGCCATGCCGGCGGTGTTCTTCTCCAGACCCCACACCGCATCGGTCACCTGCCCCTCGGCGCGGGCCGGGAGCCGGTGGAATGCGCGGCCTTCCTCGTTCCAGCCACGCCCCTCCATGCGCATCACCGCCGCATCCCGCCACTCGATCTCGCGCTCGGACTGACCCTTCGGCGCGTCGATGGATGTGCGCACCACGGGAATCCCCGGGGGAGGGGCATCACGCCACGGAGGCAGTAGCAGGAAGAAAGCGAAGAGCGAGGCGAGCAGGATCATCAGTCATCATCCAAAGAGGGTTCGTCCGGAACGGAAGCAGATCCAGCCCGGGGGAACAAACTGTTTCGACACGGCGAGTGGAATGCGGTCGCCTACTGCCTTGGCGGCGGCGGTGGTGGGAGCTCGTCGCCCGGATAGGGCTGGGCGGGAGGATAATAGTTCGGCTGGGGAGGCGGAAGGGTTCCGTACTGAGGAGTCGGATAATACCCCTGACCGCCCTGGGGTGGCTGCTGGTATTCGGGAGCCTGTCCGGGCCAGGGTGCCTGCGGATAGCCGCCGCCGGGCGTCCCGGGAGGCGGACCGAAGTTGCTCCGGTCGCCGCTGAAGGCACGTCGCACGGAAGGCAGATTGTACACCACCAGAACGATGATCGGGAAGATACAACTGCACAGCGTGGCGAAAATGGCGGAGGTCACGATGGTCACGCCCGAAAGGCTACCCCCTCCAACCGGTCCGGCGGGGAACCATGCTTGCATCACAGCCTGACTTTGAATGTTGGCGGCACGGGCGTTCGCCACGTTGAACACGAAGCTTCCCACGATGTAGAGAACGGCATAGCTCAGCGAGCACCAGCGGGCCCAGGGCTTGAAGAAGAAGCTGCCTATGGAACCCGCGACCAGAAGCGCGGAAGCCAATAGGAGCATGAAGAGCGAGAAGACGATAGTGCCCTTCTCGAGTGGAGTGTGACTGGGGGGGGGAATGTCGAGATTACCAAAGCTCGCCGGTTCAGGGAACAAGACTCCAACAATGCTAAGTGGCGTACAAAGGCAAAGACCGATGACGCCGAAGATGATTCCAAAGACAGCCACCACCACGACGGAGATCGGCTTCTGCTGCATATTCAGTGGACCCCTCACCAATTGAGGCGAATCAACTCGCCGAAAAAGATCATCGCCATCGCGATGGTAATGCCACAACACGAATGGAGGAAATCCACCCGCCGGAATTGCCGCGTCCCGCTCTTGAGCTGATGAATCTCGTCAAGGTAGGCGGCCACGGCACAAATCACCCAAAGGATCAGCGCCCGGGGCCAGTGGAACAGCAGCATGCCGTTCCCCATCAACTCGTCGGTCAGCCAGTAGAGCACGAGATAGAGGCCACCGAACTCCACATAGTGCGCCGCGGCGCGGATGCGCCCGTGCTGACGGTTGAGCCATGCCTGGAAGCGCGGAAATCGTGCGAGCGCATTGATCCAGCCTTGGGTCTGGTCACGGCCGAACTGCCCACCGCCGAGCCACCAAATGAGGGCGCCGACCAATCCAAGGGCGATCAGGGGTCCGGCCAAGGTCGTCAATGGTGCTCGTCTCCTTGGCGATCAGGGGCCCGGTTCAATGAAGGTTACGGAGAACCGTGCGAAGATAGTTGAGACGATCAAGGCTGAGGCGGATGCCCTTCAGTGCAGCCACCACCTTCTCGTCGGACGGGGCGTGCCCGCCATCGAGAAGTTCATCGAGCGCCGCGCCCTGGGCGTCCAGGCCTGCCTCGACGGCAGTACGAGTCGCGCGCACCTGCTCGCGGAGGGGAGCGATCATCTTTTCCGCTGCCTCCAGCGCCGCGCCGTCCGCGGCGACACGCGCTTCCTTCAGCGCCTCGCCCGCCTCCTGGATGTCGAACATCTCCTCAAGCAACTCGGGCGGAACCGCATTGCGATTCGACTCGATGCCGGGGGCGAGAAGCTGGATCAGGTAGTCGGCGCGCTTGGGCAAGTCGCGCAGCGTGCGATGGGCGTTATTGATGAGCGAGGATCGGCGCAGGACCTCCGCGCGCAGCGCCTCGGAGGCGCCGCTGTGGAAGTCGGGGTGAAAGCGTCGGGAAAGCTCCAGGAACGTCTCGCGGAGCGCTGCCGCATCCAGATGGATGCGGGGCTCCAACCCGAAGGTGGCAAAGTAATCGGGCAGGGGGCCGTTAAAAATACGAACCCCCGACTCAGCATCCGGCTGAAAGTGCAGGGACTGAAGCCGGGCTTGGTCGGGGGCGTGAAGTGCGGTTGATTTCATCGGCTCAGGCAGAGAACGAAGTCCCGCAGGAGCACGTCTTTTGGGCGTTGGGGTTCACGAACTTGAACCCTCCGGTCAGCAGTTCCGTCGAGTAATCGAGCGTCATGCCGTTGAGGAACAGGTAGCTCTTCGGGTCGATGAAGACCTTCACGCCGTTCATCTCGTAGACGGTATCGCTCTTTCCGGGCTTCTCGTCGAAGGCCAGCGAGTAGCTGAGACCGGAGCAGCCTCCGCCGACGACGCCCACGCGCAACCCCCAGCTCTCCTTCCCTTCCTGGACGAAGAGGCGCCGGAGCTCGGTGATTGCCGATTCGGTCAGCTTGATCATGGTCGACTATCCTTTTTTCTCGAAAGCTTCTGGCTTAGTGATGGCCGGCTGCGGCCAGCTCGGCGGGGATGGCGATGTTGTTCTTCTCCATGTAGTCCTTGATCGCCGCCTTGATGGCGTCCTCGGCCAGGACCGAGCAGTGGATCTTGATGGGCGGGAGGTTCAGCTCCTCGACGATGGCGGTGTTCTTGATGGCCAGCGCCTCGTCCACGCTCTTCCCCTTGAGCCACTCAGTGGCCAGGGAGCTGGAGGCGATGGCGGAGCCGCACCCGAAGGTCTTGAACTTCGCATCGCGGATGGTGCCGTCCTCGGCGACCTCGATCTGGAGCTTCATGACGTCGCCGCATTCGGGCGCGCCAACGAGGCCCGTGCCGACGCTCTTGGAGCCTTTGTCGAGCGAGCCGACGTTGCGCGGGTTGTTGTAGTGTTCGAGGATCTTGTCGCTGTAAGCCATTGTTTTCTTGTCCCTTCTATCTTGGTGGAGGCCAGAGGCCCGGTCGGTCGAAGGTTTGGGGTCTGAGGACCCCGGTTAATCCTATGAGAGCAAGGAAACGGCCAGCGCAACCGTTAGTGGTGCGCCCACTCCACCTTAGTCAGGTCGATGCCTTCGTTGTGCATTTCCCACAGGGGCGACATCTCGCGTAGGCGCTTGACCACGTGGATCAGCTTCTCGGCGACGTAGTCGACTTCCTCCTGCGTGCTGAAGCGACCGAGGCCGAAGCGGATCGAGCTGTGGGCCAGCTCGTCGCCGAGGCCAAGGCTCTTGAGGACGTAGCTGGGTTCGAGGCTGGCGCTCGTGCAGGCCGAGCCGGAGCTGACCGCCACGTCGCCGATGCCCATGAGGAGCGACTCGCCCTCAACGTAGGTGAAGGACACATTGAGCGAGTGCGGGAGCTTGTTGATCGGGTCGCCGTTCTCGAAAATTTCCGGGATGTTGTCGAACAGCTTCTTGCGCAGGCCATCGCGCATAGCGGAGAGGCGCTTGGTCTCGCTCTCCATTTCCTCCATGCAAAGCTCCACGGCCTTGCCGAGGCCCACGATGCCGGTGACGTTCAGCGTGCCGGAGCGCATTCCGCGCTCGTGACCGCCGCCGTCCATGAGTGGGGTGACGCGGACACGCGGCTTGCGGCGACGGACATACAACACGCCGACGCCCTTGGGGCCGTAGATCTTGTGGCCGGAGAAGGAGAGCAGGTGGATATTCTGCTTCTGGACGTCCACCGGGATCTTGCCGACGGTCTGCGTGGCGTCCGTGTGGAAGAGGATTCCACGTTCCTCGGCGATGCGGCCGATTTCCTCGACGGGCTGGATGACGCCAATCTCGTTGTTGGCGTGCATGATGGAGATCAGGATGGTCTTGTCGGTGATGGCGGCTTTGAGCTGCTCCAGGTCGATGCGACCGCTGGGGAGGACGGGGAGCCAGGTGACGTCGAAGCCCATGCGCTCGAGCTTCTTGCAGGGGTCGATGACCGCCTTGTGCTCGGTGACGCAGGTGATGATGTGATTCCCCTTCTCGGCGTACATTTCCGCCACGCCCTTGATGGCGAGGTTGTTGGACTCGGTGGCGCCAGAGGTGAAGACGATTTCCTTGGGGTCGGCGTTGATGGCGCGGGCGATGATGGCGCGGGCGTTTTCAACGGCTTCCTCGGCGGCCCATCCGAAGGAGTGGTTACGCGAGGCCGCGTTGCCAAAGATGTCGCCAAAGTACGGAAGCATCGCTTCCACCACGCGGGGATCCGTCCTGGTGGTTGCGTGATTGTCCATGTAAATCGGTGTCTTGACGGCCATTCTCTGGATTCTCCTGGGATTCATACGCCCTGCTGGTCGGTTCTCCGCCAACATGCGTGCTCGACGAGGTTGGGAGCGAGTTCTGTGCCCGGGCGTCAGGGTGTCTGGTTAAGGAGCATCGCGTCAAACGTATCGAGGTAGCTGGACAGAAAGCGAATCGAGCGAATATCGATGCGGGCGTCGTCGCGAACGCGAACTCCACGGCCCTTGGGGCAGTTGAGGTACAGCCCGATCACCGCGAAGCTAGCCTCCTCGGGCGGGTACTCGAAGAAGAGCCGGGCGGTCCAGTCGGGGTCCTCGGACGTGATGTACTTTTGGGACAACTGGCCGGAGCGGACCACGGCGCCATCCGCCTTGTAATAGCTGATCATGGGCGCCGCGTTCTTCTCGATCAGGTTCCGCCCGCGGGCGACGATCTCGAACGCGAGGAGTCGGTTTGGTTCGATCGCAAAGGGTTCGAAAGCGGCGATCTGACTGGGAAACGACTCGGGGAACTGGATCGAGACCCCTCGTTCATTCTGCACGATCTGCGGATTGTCCCAATTGCCGGTGATCTGGTTCGCGAGCGCGACAAACTTCTCGCTGCCTGGGGTGCGGAAATCGACCATCCCCGTTGGCGCCCACTTTGGCGGAGAGGCCAGCTTGGCAAAACGAAGTTGATTGGTGGCCGCAGTGACATTCCCGGACAGTCGCTCCAGCCGGAGGGCGCGCAGCTTCAGCACCCGGACCTTGTCGCTGTCTGAATCCCGCACCGAGTTCTCGCCGTGGTAGGCGATTCGCACGGTTTGGTCCGTTCCGGCGATCGACGGCGGGATGGGGATCACCACCTCCCAAAGGCTCCCCGCACCGGGAGTGTTTGCACGTGGGGCATCGATGAAGAAACCGACCAGATCCTCGCCGAAGCGCACCGAGAAGGAGCCGTTACGGGGCTCGTCGCGCTCCACTTCAACGACAAGTCCGTTGGCATCGGCGGGGATGTGGAGGTCGTATTCCACCTGTTCCACGTTCGAGAGGAAGTAGCAGCGGGTTTCGGCGCGATACTTGGGTTCGTTGAAGGGATCGAGCGGACCGTCGGAGGCGAATGCCGCCTCTCGCCGCAGGCGTCCGTCCACCAGGACCGGGATCAGGCGTCGCGCTCCATCGGCGGAGATGGACACGAGCTGGCGAGCCTCGAAGGGCACCACCGTTCCATCGCCAACTTCTTTGCCGTCAATAGTTGCGACTCCGCCGGTCAACTGCCAGGAGCCTCTTTCGAGGAACAGGAACTCACCCTTGCGATCCACATCAACTGGCGAGCCGGCCGCCACGCGAGTCTGTGGAGGAGGACCCATGAGGACGAAGTCCCATACCTTGGTGAAGTTCGAGGGGAAGTCCTCGAGCTTGACAAAGCCTCCCGATTCTTCGAAGCGCGGGATCTGGAACGGATGGCAGATGACGAATACCGGCTTGCGCCGAGCCAACAGCCCCAGCGCGGCCGGGTTCCGCTCAAAGCCTTCGGCGACAGCCTCATGAACCACGAAGCGCGGCATCAGGTACCGGTAGACCTTCTGGCTCTGCATCGCCTCGCCGACCACGAGCGCCACCGGCACGTCGTCGCCGGATCGCTTCATGACAGCGGTCCAGAGTTGGCGGAAATGCGAGGCGTCACCGAGGGCGGAAACCGCCGTGCGCGGGAGGAGCGGCGCCACAAAGAGCAGGGCAATGGCGGTCGGGCCCAGCCAGCTCGCCCGGGGCCACCGTTCGCCGATCCAGCGCGTCACCCACACGGACCCGAGGACCACCAACATCGCCATCATGGCGCCGGAGGAGGTCAGGTACTTGTGCGCGAAGGCGATATTTACCCAGGAAAGACGGAACAAGAGCGCCCCTGCAAGCTGGAAGACCAGAAGACCGACCATGGCTAACAGGATCGCGCGGTGCCGTTTCCACAGCGACACTCCCCCGGCAAGGATCAGCAGGCTGAAGGTCGGGACCAGAATCCAAGCCAGCGCCGGATAGGGATGAAACCCGTCGGCCACCCAGCAACTGTACCAGCGGGCCAGATCTGTCAGGCGGGGGTTCAACTCTCCTAGGCGCCCGAGGTAGTCGTCGAGTCCGCGGCCGGAAACGCTGCGCAGGATGCGCGGCACCACGGCCAGCGTGACCACGATTCCTCCGGCACCGAGGGCCACCGGCACCCCAACGCCAAGAAGCGGGAAACGGGGGCGGCCTTCGGACGGGAGGGACTTCCACTCCTGCAGCCGGTCCCAAACGACCATCGCGGCGAGGACGAAGCCCGCAACGAGGGCCCCGCCGTGCCAGGCCGCTGCGGTCGCGTGCCAGCCGGACATGAGCCATAGTAGCGCCGCCAAGGCTGCCAGCGGCAGGTAGATGAATCCGCGCCTGATGAAGAGGAGCGAGTGCATGCCGAGCGTGGCAGCCAGGAAAATGACGCCGTAGTAGCGCATTTCCTGCCCGTCATCCCAGGTGCGGGGCCAGACCAGGATCATGAAAGGAGCCGCCAATGCGGCCCAGCGCCCGCCGAGCCGCCCCGCCAGCGCCGAAAAACTGAACAGGCCCAACACCACGGCGATCATCGCCGGGATTCGGGCATAGCGCTCGTCGAAGCGGTCTCCGCTCATCCACCAGGCGTAGAATCCATGGAAGTAGCGGTGCTGCTCCTCCGCGTGGATACCCTGCTCGCGAAGCACGTGCATCCGCAGGTTGGTCAACTCGTCGGCGTGGAAGCTACGGGTCGGCGTCAGTTTCCAGAGCGTAACAAACAGCAGGGCGGCACAAATCGTGACGACAAGGGCGATGAGTAGTTGCTGTCGGTCAACCAGCGGAAGGCGCCGCACGGGAGGGTTGGGCACAGGCAAGGGGGTGGCCGGCGAAACCGGCCGCCCGCTGCTCGGCACGGCTGATGTTCTTCCCCCGATGGCGCTCGTCGGTTGTCTTCCGCGCCGCTTTCGGGGCGCTGGTGGTGCTTCGCTCATCAAGTTCCCTTCCGTCAACAACCTCGGGAGAGAGAAGGGTGGCTGGCCGCCGGTCCCGGCAAGCACAAATCCCCTGCTCGGGGTCTCCTCGCCCAGCCCTTTCCGGCAACCGATTAACCAAGCTCCCTTTCGCGCTTTGCAGTGCACAGGCACCGTTGACACTCGTCGGGAACTGGGCGATAGTTGGGGGAGAAGTAGACACCCGAGACCCTGAACCGCCCAAAGGTCGAACCATGAAACGCTGGTCCCCTCTCCTGCTCGCCTGCACCCTGACGCTTGCCTCGTCCCACGCCTTGGGAGGGCAGATCGTCCTTAAGTCCGGCGAAGTCGTCCAGGGCGAGATCCTGGAGGAGACCGAGAGTAGCGTGCGCATCCAGACCGCTCGCACCACCCTTTCGATCTCGCGAGACCGCATCAAGGAAGTGCGCCCGAGCCAACCCGGCGAAGTGGAGATGATGAAGGCCCAGGACCTGCTCACCCGCGGCCAGCTCGACGCTGCCAAGGCCATGATCGGCCAGGCAGAAGCCGTTGCCGTGGACAAGGAGGCGGTCAAGGCCCTGCGGACGAAGATCGACGCACAGATCACCAAGCGCGACCTAGAGAAGTACCGCTCGCTCCTGGCCGACGCCCGCTCTGCCGCAAGCCGCGGCATCGAGCACCCCGCGCTTGGCCAGATTCGCGACATCCTCAAGTCCCTTCCCGCCGACTCGCCGACGCGCACGGAACTCATCGATGTACTCTGCGATTATCACGAGGCACGTGCCCGTGAAGCGCGGGATAAAGTCCGCACCACGGAAGCGGTCAAGGAGCTGCGGGCCATCATCGACCTGGACCCGAACCGGCCGGATCCGCATCTGGGACTGGGCGAGCTCTATCGGTCCTCTTCCGCAAGCTGGGATGCCGCCATCTATCACTATCAGCAGGCGCTGAAGCTGGGACAAGAAACGCTCCCTCCCGCCACAATCACCCGAATCTATTGGGAGCTGGGCGAAATCTTTCGCCAGCAGCACAAGAACTACGAAGCAGCCTACAACTATCGACTGGCCTACCAGCGCGATCCCCAGTTCAACATCCGCCTGACGGACCGCATGATCGAAGTCATGCAGCTCTTCGCCGAGGAGAAAGCGAAGGTGGGCGAAACGGCGGTGGCGCTCGCGGTGGTGGATGCGGCCCTCAAGGCACGAACCACGCCGGAGCTGCTGATGGAACGTGGTCAGCTTCTCGCCAGCAACAAGGAGTGGGACAAGTCGACCGAGTCCATCACCGAGGCTCTTGCGCTAACCCCCCGAATCCGGGACGCCTTCTACAGAATCGCCCTGAACTATCGGGAGAAGGGGGAGATTCTCAAGACGCGCGACAACCTGCAAAGCGAGGTCTCGGCGTTTCCCAACCACTACGAAGCGCTCTGCATGCTGGGCAATCTGGCACTTGATCGGGACGACAACGAAGCTGCCGAGGGCTTCTTCAACAAGGCCCTGGTCGTGGACAAGGACCGTCCCACCGCGTCGCTGGGCCTAAGCCGCGTCTATCGTCGCAACAAGGACTTGACCAAGGCCAAGGAGCGAGCCCAGGAGGTCCTGAATCGCTATCCGGAGGACCGTGCGGCAAATCTTGAAATGGGCAACATCTTCCTCGATGAGGGCAACAACGAGGAAGCGCGACGCTACTTCACATCGGTGTTGGAGTTGGTCGACAAAGCCATGACCGAGGCGAAGACCAAGGAGGAAAAGGACGAGCTGCTGCAACTGAAGGCGGACGCTCTCTTGGCCCGTGGCGCCGTTCAGCTGCTGACGGCCGGGCCGGGCACGGCCACCGCCAACTTCCGCGAGGCGCTCGAGGTCATCCCCGACTACCCTGTTGCCTACTTCTCCATCGGCAATGCCTACCGCAAGAAATTCGGTTCCTCAAAGAATCTGGACGATCTCAAGGAAGCGGAGACGAACCTGCTCAAGGCACGAGAACTGGCGCCCCAGAATGCCCAGTATGCGCTCGAAACTGGCATCCTCTACTCCCAGCAGTTGGCCGTTTCCGACAAGGATAACGAAGCCAAGTACCAGAAGGAGGCGGTCAAGCACTGGCGGGATTACATCAGCCTCGGTGGTGCAGACGTCGGAAAAGTTGAGGCTTGGATTCGCGAAATCGAAGGTTGACTACGGCCGGGAGCCCGGACACATTCGCAATTGCCACACCCTTTGCTTCACATCAGTTCGCACGGTAGTCCGAAGAATCACCCAAATCCAAGGATGCGGAGGTTCCGGAATGAGACCGAAGGACGAAGAGAACAGAAGCACGGCAGACGCAGAGCGGAAGTTCCTCGGGTTGGCGCGGGAAGGCCAGATGTCGACAGTCCTGCCCGGGGTGCGGTATCTGAGCCAGGACGAATTGCGAGTCCTTTTCAGCTTGGCGCTGGTGGCAGTACGGAAGGATCCCGTCGTCGAGGCGGAGGCAGCTGCCGGTGCGAAGGAATCGCGTCCCCGCGGTTCCATCGAGACCGCCACTGGTTCCGGCAGGACCAAAGCCCGACGGGGTGGCAAGTACGACGCAGACTTTAGGCGCTGAACCAGGTTCACCGAAAATGAAACGGAGGGATGTCGGCAGCTCGACATCCCTCCGTTTTCTTTTGCATCGGCTGACAGGCCGGGCGTCACGGTCCAACGCGATAGATGTCCCCGTCGCTGATGGTCCCGTTGGTGGGATCGTAGGCAAGATCGCTGAGAACGGTACGCAGGCCACCGCCGGCGTCGACCGTTGAAACCAGAGCCGCGTCGGTTGCCTCCATGTAGGCGATCACAGCGCGCTCGTTCACGTCGCCCATGCGCGACGGGGTCTTGGTGTCCACCTGGGTGCCCAGGGGATTGAGACTGAGGGTGCCCTTGCCGTTGGGGCTCAGGGCGTCGGAGTCCGGGCCAAAGCTGGTGATGATATAGCCGTTCTTCTTGTCCTTGGTATCGCGGTAGGAATAGGTCAGGATCCCGCCGTTTTGCTGGACAAAGGGATCGAGGAACACGGTGGTGACGTAGGCAACCGGTGTCGTCAGGGTGGCGAAGTCCTTGCCGGCGATCTCGCCGCCGCCGCGTGAACGGAAGGTGTAATAGCCGGGGGCGAGGGCGCCAAGATAGGTCTGGATGGTCTCGGGGTAGCGGTCCGCGTTATCGGTCCCCTCGGGATACTTGTTGTTGTCGACGCGGAACGCTTCCACCCCCAAGGCCATCGAGCGCATGTCCGCCTGGGTGCGGGAGACCTTGGCGCGAACCTGTGCCTCGAGGAAGTTGGGCACGGCGATCGCGGCCAGGATCGCGATGATCGCGACCACAATCAGGAGTTCAATCAGGGTGAAGCCACGGGTCTTGGCGAAGCTCATCGATGAAAAGTCCTTCAAATTGAATGGCGACTTGGCGCTGTTGGGGCGAGACGCTATTCATCTAGTTTGCCATGTCAAACATAACTTTTTGCACCCATCCGACCACATGCCAAGGCCTACTAAATCTTCCAATAAACTTTCCCTGCGCGACCGGGCTGTCGGAGCGTCTCCTATCCCGTTCCCCTTGCCTGCTGCGGCAGCGTTGCTTTCCCATACCAGCATGACTCCCGTTCCCCTCACCAAAGCCAACAGCCACGAGCGTTTCCTCTGCCTGCACGGGCACTTCTACCAGCCCCCACGGGAAAATCCCTGGCTGGAATCGGTTGAGGTCCAGGACTCGGCCGCTCCCTTCCATGATTGGAACGACCGCATCACGACCGAATGCTACGGGCCAAACACCGCGGCGCGCATCTCCACGTGGGACGGGCATATCCTCGATATTCGCAACAACTTCGCGAAGATCAGTTTCAACTTCGGTCCCACGCTTCTGCACTGGATGGAGGGGCATCACCCCGAGGTCTACGAGGAGATCATCGAGGCGGATCGCATCTCGGTCCTGCAGCGCGGCGGGCACGGCAACGCCATCGCCCAGGCGTACAATCACACGATCCTGCCGCTGGCGACGGATCGGGAGAAGCAGATTCAGGTGGTCTGGGGGATGGAGGACTTCCGCGAGCGGTTCGGCCGCGACCCTGAGGGGATGTGGCTTCCGGAGTGCGCCGTGGACGTCAAGTCGCTGGAGTGCCTGGCGCTCAATGGGATCAAGTTCACCGTTCTGGCGCCGCGGCAGGCCCGGCGTTTCCGACTGCTGGATGGCACGAGCGGCTGGCACGACTGCGACGGCGGTCGCGTCGATCCGACACGGCCCTATTTCTGCACGCTTCCCTCGGGCCGGAGCATTGTCCTCTTCTTCTATGATGGCCCCATCAGTCAGGCGGTTGCCTTTGAGGGCCTGTTGAACGATGGCGCTACCTATGCCCATCGAATCATGCAGGGCTTTTCGGCCGGGCGGGAATGGCCTCAGTTGCTGAGCGTGGCAACGGACGGCGAGTCCTACGGGCACCACCACCGGCACGGCGAGATGGCACTGGCCTACGCCCTCCACGTGGTGGAGTCGGAGGGGCTGGCGACGCTGACCAATTACGGAGAGTATCTGGGCAAGTTCACCCCCACGGCCGAAGTCCAGATTTGGAACAATTCGTCGTGGAGCTGCGTGCACGGCGTCGAGCGTTGGCGCTCCGACTGCGGCTGCAACTCGGGCATGCATGGCGGCTGGAACCAGCGCTGGCGCGGGCCGCTGCGCGAGGCGCTGCGTTTGTTGGCCACCAAGGCCGAGGAGGTTTTCGACCGCGAGGCGCCGCAGTACTTCGCGGACCCGGAGAAAGCCCAACTCGAATACATCAAGGTCATGCTGGACCCCGGACCCGATTCATTCCGTGAGTTCCTACTAAACAGCCATGCCCGCGATACACAGCGCATCGACTTCACCGCCGAGCCACTTCGGCTGCTTGAGATCATGCGCAACGCCCAGTTGATGTTCACGAGCTGTGCGTGGTTCTTCGATGAGGTTTCGGGTCTGGAGACAGTGCAGAACCTGAAGTACGCGGGACGGCTCATGCAGTTGCTGCGCCCCTGGGCCCCGGCGCTGGAGACCCGCTTTCTGGCGCTGCTGGAAAAAGCCCCGAGCAACCTTCCCGAAATGGCCAATGCCGCCGAGGTCTGGCGCCGCCATGTGAAGCCCAACGTCATCGACCTGCAGCGCGTCATCGCCCATCACGCGATCATCAACTTCGACGTCAGCATGGAGGGCTTTCACCGGGTCTTCTGCTACGAACTGCAGGAACGCGAGACGGCCATCCGCACCATGAACGGAACGCACCTGAAGATCTGTCGCGTGTCCGCGCGCTCGCTGATCGATGGGGAGACGCTGGAGTGCACCGTCATCGTGCTGCACTTTGGCGGGCATGACTTCCGGTGCTCGATGATGGGGCCGCTCGGCTATGTGGGGATGGAGCAGCTCAGGGAAGAGATCCTGGAGAAGTTCGAACGCCGGTCACTCACCGAGTTGGTGCGCGCCGTCGACGAGCGCTTTGGCCGGAGCTACTTCGGCGTCGAGCATGTCTTCAGCGAGGGGCGCCGCGCGCTGCTCCAGCGGATCACGCTCGACGCGTTCACGCGCTTCGACAACTCGCTCCGGCAGATCTATGAGGAAAACCGCAAGTTCATGGAGTACCTGATCGCCGTCGGGGCGCCCCTTCCGCAGGGCTTCCTGTCGGCGGCGGACTTCGTCCTCAAGACGCGGGTCATGGCGGACCTGGAGCACTTCAACGAGACGAGCGACCCGGCCCGCCTGGAAGAGACCGCCGAGGAAGCCGCGCGCCTACGCCTCAAACTCAACGACTCGATGATCCTCCACCAGTTGGAGACGAGCATGGACCAGCTCTTCCGCAGCCTGGCCATCCACCCGACCGCCGCCACCTGCCGCAAGGCGATGAGCATCCTGGATGTCTATCGCAAGCTGGACGCGCCGCTGGATAGTTGGGAGGCCCAGAACATCGTCTTCGCACTGCTGCATGAGCGCCCCCTCCCCGCGTTCCTCCAACGGCTTGCGTTGCCGCGCTCGTCGGACGACGACCGTCCGATCGCGGAACTGCGCGAACTGGCGGAGAAGCTGAGGGTTGGGGTGGATCAGGCGATGCGCACCTCGTCGGCCCTGCAGGCGCAGGCCGCCGGCCAGATGCGGCCACAGAGCACGAGCCAGATCGCGGTGAAGCGACTTTCCAAGGAAGACTTGGTTCCTACCATAGACAGTGGGATTGGACCTAGCGAGCCGCGATAAACCGCGGCTTCGACCGGTCAGAATGAGGATTGACCTAGTCTCAGGCGTTCATCCATTGTATTCACAATGGACTAACAAAAGGAGTTTCTCATGATCAAGACCCTGACGAAGCATGGCAACAGCCTCGCGCTTGTGATTGAACGCCCGATTCTCGATCTTCTGAAAATCGAAGCAGATACCCCTCTAGAGATCTCCACCGATGGTCGACGACTCATCATTGCGGCGGCTGAGCCAACTGAAAGCCGAGAGGCTAGATTCCAAGCGGTCTTGGAAGAGACGAACAATCGCTATGGCAAGGCCCTGAAGAAACTCGCCGAGTGAGCAACCCGAACGGATGGATCTGACCTTTCTATCCGTAGAGGAAGTCCTGACCATCCACATGGATCAGATCGTACGCTATGGTGGGGACGGTACGTTACTTGACCGCCGCCTTCTGGAATCGGCAGTGGCTCAACCGCCAGCCACATTCGCTGGCAACTGGCTCTGTGACGATCTCTTCGCGATGGCGGCAGCCTACCTCTACCACATCGTGCAGAATCACCCTTTTGTGGATGGAAACAGGCGCACGGGGACGGTCGCGGCAATCGCCTTCCTCCGACTGAATGGCTTTGAGCTTCATGTCGGATGGGAGAAACTGGCTGAGATGGTCCTCGCCGTAGCCAGTGGCAGGATTGGCAAGGCGGAAATCGCGGAGTTTCTCCGAGAACATTCCATCTCTTCGGGATAAGCCCGCGCTGCCCTTTACTTCGTCAGCATCGGCAGGACTGCCAGTCCGATTCCGATTCCCACCAGCAGCGTCACCACGCAGGCGATCACCACGATTAGGACCAGCTTCTGTGTCGTAATGCCGCCGGGGGCGGCGGGCTGCTGCTGCACGGGTTGATGGATCGCAGAGGCGGAGGGAGCGTTGGCGATGATCGGCGATTGGGACGGCGTGCGGGAGCTTGACTCGCGCTGCGAAAGCCACTCGGACACATTGCGCGCCAGCGTTCCCGCATCCGCAACGCGGTCCTTCGGGTCCTTCGCCAACATGCTGTCAAGGATACGGACCAGTTCGGCGGGAATGTCAGCTTTCAGCTCAGTGATCGGCATCAGCTTGCCGTTCACGATATTGCGCATGGTGTTGAGATCGTCGTTGGCGAGGAAGGGATGCTTGTGGGTCAGCATCTCGTAGGCGACGGTTCCGAGCGAGAAGATATCCGCGCGGCCGTCCGGCTTGGTGCCGAACATGTCGGTGATCTGCTCAGGTGCCATGTAGGCCGGCGTTCCCACGGCAAAACCGCTGGCTGTCAGCGTGTCATCCTGCTCGCCCTTCGCGAGGCCGAAGTCGGTGAGAACCATGCGGTTCGTGCCGCGTTCGATGAGGATGTTGCCCGGCTTGATGTCGCGGTGAAGGATCCCCTTCTTGTGCGTATGGTCGAGCGCGTCGGCGATCGAGTGGATCATCTTGGCGACTTCCTCGACCTTCCACTCGCGGTTCTTGCGGCGCTCCTTCTCGAGGTCGGTGCCTTCGATGTACTCAAGGGCCAGGAACTGGATGGGGCCCGAGTCCTCGAACTCGTAGAGGTTGGCGATGTGGGGGTGGCGAATCTGCGCGAAGGTGCGCGCCTCACGCTGGAAGCGGAGTATGCTGTTTTCCTTGGTCTGGCGATCAGGGGTCAGCGTCTTGATGGCGACGCGCCTCCCCAGCTTGCGGTGCTGGGCCAGATAGACGACGCCCATGCCGCCGCGACCGAGCTCGCCAATCAGCTCATAGTTGCGGGCCTCGAAGGCGGCCCGGACCCGTTCGTTAATCTTGCTCCCTGCCATGGCAGGGTTTGGCTTCACAGGGGTCGTTTCGTCCATGGTTTCGGCATTCCTTCGTGGGTGGTGCTAGGCTGATAGGTGGCGATTACTCAGGCTTTTCAACCTTGAAGGCGGGCGGGTAGTTCCCTTGTTCGCCCATCTTCTTGAGGATCAGAAACTCAAAGAAGGTGTACTGGGGAAACTCCAAAATGCGATCCTTGTAGCCGGAAAGCGTCTCGAAGTTCGAAACCGGCAGTTCGCCTTCGACGTTCAGGTCGCTCATGGTGCGGATAAAGTCCACCCGGGCGTCCTGATTCTGGCCGGATTTCGACAACTCGGAATTGATCTGGTCGACGGCGGTCTCCATTTTGTCGTAGATTTCCGTCATGACTTCCGTGCCAGTCGCCTTGCCTTGCTCGATGGTGGCGTAGATGAGGCGGCCCGTGTGATAGTACTCCTGCGGTCCCATCTGGCGCTTTTCCATCTCGTCTGCGGTGCGGTTCATCAACTCGGGCGGGTACTTGGCCGCGAAGGAAAGAATCTCCGCCATCCCGATATTCGGCTGGGTCTTCTTATCCTGTGCTTCCACGATCTTTGCCACCAAAGGAGCGGATTTCAGGTCGTTCGTGATGAAATCACGCATGGCAAAATAGCGCTCCAACTGCTCTTCTGTCAACTTCCCGTCGGGGCTTGGGGTATAGGGGAGCTTCTTGCTCACGCCATCCACCCGCGTGATGGCGGCCTGATAGTTCTTCCCCACGCTCTGAACCGTCAGGTAACCCCAGATGGTAACGCCCGAGCAAACGAGCACCATCAGCAGGAACACGATACCACAGCCAATCAGGACTTTCTTCATGCCGCTTGCTCTCCCTTCCTTTGGGGGCACATTCTCAGCCCAAGATTCGCCGATTGCAACAGGGACCGCACTGCGCTGTGACTATTTTCCCTCAAGCAGTTAAGCAGCAACCGCTCACAAAGATCTGCGGCCTGACCCGGGCCGAGGACGCGCGGTTGGCGCTGGAGCTTGGAGCGTCGTTCCTGGGCATCATTATGACGGCCAAGAGCCCGCGTCATGTGCCCCTTTCCGCGGCCCGGAACTTGGTGCGGGAAGTCCGTGCCGACCACCCGAATGCCCGCTTCATCGGCGTCTTTGTCAACGAACCGCCGGAGGTCCTTCGCGAGGCGCGCGAGACACTCGATCTGCTGGCGGTGCAGATTCACGGTGATCACCGTCCCGCGGCGGAGGCCCTCGGCGAGGAAGCCGTGATCCCTGCCGTGGCCATTCGCGACACGAAACAGGCCGAGGAATTGGCTGCATTGTCCTCCCGCCACCCCGCCGTGCTGGCCGACAGCTTCAGCGAAGGGGTTCATGGCGGCACGGGGAAGGTCTTCAACCACGCGCTGGTGCGCCCGGTGATCCAGCGGCGGCGCCTCTTCCTCGCCGGGGGACTCGGGCCCGACAACATCGGCACGGTGGTGGGTGCGCTGGGCGGCGAGGATCAACCCTACGCCTACGATCTTAGCTCGGGCGTCGAGGCCTCGGCGGGCATCAAGTCGGACGAGAAGCTGCGACGCTACTTCGCGGAGTTCCAGTCCGCCGTGGCGGCGTTGAGCGCGGGGAGCCACCGCTCATCGTGAGTGCGTCGATCCTTCTGGCCGCGGCCGAGTCGATCCTGGCGGGCATCACCGCCTCCGCGATCCTCACTTGGTTCTACAACAACTTCCTGTCGGGCCTCCGCGAGAATCACCTCAAGAAGGCCTTCTCACTGCTGGTTCATCCGGCTGGGGTGCTCGCGGCGTTGGCGCATTTCGGCGCCATCATGGTAGGCTGGCCTCGCTTTTGGCCCGTGGCGTTTGTGGGGGTCGGCATCATCCTCTGGCGCGCGCGACACTTGGTGCGCCAGCAACGGCTCAATCGCCCGTGGAAGTCTCGCAGCATCAGCCTGAAGAACCGCGGCGTGAATTGGAACCAGCTTCCCGCACCCGCTCAGTTGGTCCTGCGCTGTCTCTCCCCCATCAACCAGGTCGACGCCCTCGACGTCGTCGAGCGTCGCCTGCGCGTGCGGGGGCTTCATCGCGACATGGACGGCTTTCGCATCGTCTTCCTGACGGATTTTCATGTACACAAGTGGATGCGCTCCGAGTGGTTCCGCGAAGTGGTGCAGCACGCGCTGGCGCTCAAGCCCGACTGTGTGATCCTCGGCGGGGACTTCGTCTCGCGCCGCTGGATGGCGGAGGAAGCCGCCGAGGCCCTAGCGGATCTCGCGGGGGCTCCGAACCTGTTGGCCGTCCGCGGGAACCATGACTTCTGGACCCGGCCCGGCTTCTTCGGCGATCTGGTCAGGGATTGGGGCGGACGGGTCCTGTCGAACGACGTGGCGGTGCTCCGTCGCGGCGAAGGCGCCCTCGCCGTCGTCGGGCTGGAGGACCCGTACCTGCCCCTCACAACCCGGTCGCAGGCGGAGTTGCTCGCCCGGCTGGAGTCGCTGCCGATGCCCCGGCTCGGCATCGTCCACACGCCGCAGGTCTACCGACTCGCCGCACGCCTTGGTTGCCAGTTCTCGCTCGCGGGCCACACGCACGGCGGGCAGGTGCGGCTGCCATTCTTCGGCACCACCATCTGTTCATGCCCCGGCAAGCCAGAGCATATCTGGGGCGCGGGGCGCAGGGCAGGAATGGAGACCTTCACTTCCAACGGCATTGGCGCCTTCTATCCGCTGCGCGTGGCGTGTCCGCCGCAGATCGTTCACCTGACGCTGGGGGTGGGATGATGAGCGACAGCCAGCTTCCCTTCGTGTCGATCATCGTGCCGGTCTACAATGACCCCAAGCGCATCGGCCCGTGCATCGAGGCACTGCTCCGCCAGAAGTGGCCGGAGGACCGCCGCGAGATCATCATCGTGGACAACAACTCCACCGATGGCACGCGCGACGTGATCGCCCGCTATCCGGTACGGCTTCTCGTGGAGAAGGACCGGCAAAGTTCCTACGCGGCCCGCAACCTGGGGCTGCGCGAGGCACGCGGTGAAATCATCGCCTTCACCGACTCGGACGCCCGAGCCCATGCGAACTGGCTTCGCAACGGCATCGAGCGCATGGAGCGCGACCGCATCGATTATCTCTCCTGCCGCGTGAAGATGTTCTTCGGCAGCGGCGCCCGCCCGACGCTCCTCGACATGGTGGACTATCACTTCGCCTTCGACAATCAGGTGGATCTGCAGCACAGCCACAGCACGCCCACCGTGGCGCTCATCACGCGCCGCGCCGTCATCGACAAGGTGGGGGGCTTCAGCGAGGAGCTAATTTCCGGCGGCGACGTCGAGTTCGGCGACCGGGTCTGGCGCGCAGGATTTCGTCAGGAATACGAGGGTTCGGCGATTGTCTATCACCCGTGCCGGTCGAGGCCCCGGGCATTCTTCAAGCGGACGTGGCGCTATGGACGGGGACGGCTTGTGTTGTCGCGCCGCTTCCCGGAGCGATTCGGCTCGCCGCTCGGCCATGTGCTCCAGTGGCGGGCCTACCTAATGCCGCACCCGATGCGCTTCGCCAAGCGCATCCGACGCACCTTCGCGTTCGGCACCGGCGCGGTCGCGGGAATCCTGACGCTCTACTACCTCAACCGGCTGTGCTATCAGGCCGCCAAGTGGTGGGCGCTGCTGACGGGGACTCGTTAGACTTTTGGAGTCTTGCGGTCTTTGGGACCGATCAACGGCGGAAGGATGCCATCGGGATCCGACTCGCGCTGGGTATCCTCGGCCTTGCGGCGGAGTTTGGAGTAGAAGGGAGGCGGGGTGATCTCGAGGTCCGGACTAATCGGGAGCGGCGTCTTGCGGCTTCGCGCGCCTTGGTCATCGCTGGTGGGAGTGGGCATGGCCGGAGCCTTTCCGCGTGGCATGATGAGGCGTCATCCGCGAGACACGCGAGCACCGTCCAGAAAAATCGACAGATGGGGTGTCCTGCGGTGGGCCTAATCCAGCAAGGTGCAGAACCCGCCCGCACATCCAGGTCCAAAGCGCCGGGTTGTCGGACTCCGCCGAACGAGAAAAAGAAGATTCACCACAGAGGCACGGAGACACGGAGAAAAGCGCACCGAGAACGCGGGATGGACGCAACTCCCTGTCTGTTTTGCGCGGTGTGTGCCATGTCCCCTCGGCGGTCGTGCAAGGCCTGAAAGGCCGGGTCGCGGGACGCCGTCGGACGAAAAAAAGATTCACCACAGAGGCACGGAGACAC
>WGMQ01000066.1 GCA_016125005.1 bacterium
CCAGAAGTCGATCCGCGAGTTCTCCCCATAGCGCCGTTCCGACTGAAGCTCGTCCCACGGGAATCCCGGGAGGAGTCGCTCGCGGAGGATGGATCCGACGATCTGGTTGGGCAGGGCCGTGTTGGTCCCGACCAGAATCGGTCCTTCCACCTCGGTGATCTGCCAGGTGTAGGCCAGCTTGCGGGTGGGAGACGGCTCGTGGGAGAGCCAGACGCGAAGACCCGGCTGGGTGATGCCCTCCATGCGCCCCGTGTTGACGCAATGCGCCACCACGGTCTCGCCCGAATCGAGCTTCACGTCCGCCATGAACCGGTTGTAGCGACGAACGAGCGTGCCCGGGACCAGCGGTGTCGGGAAGGGGACAATCAGCAGGGGCGGCACTTACTCGGTCTTTCGCCGACCGTGGATGTAGATCAGCCCGCCGGTTAGTTCGCGGACGGCGCCTTCGACATCCTTACGGACGAGGATCGGGCGAGCCATGTAATACAGCGGGATGATGGCCATGTCGTCCTGGATGATGGTCTTCTCGGCTCCGACCATCAGTTCCTCACGCTTGGCCTGGTCTTCCTCGACGCGGGCCTTCTTGATGTAGTCGTCATAGACGTCGCTCTTGTAGGCAGAGACGTTGTAGCTGCTATCGCCGATGAATAGTTCGAGGAAGGTCATGGCGTCGATATAGTCGCCATACCAGTTGCTGAGGGAGATGTCGAAATCGCCGCTCTGGGCGCGAGACTGGCGAACGCCAAACTCGACGTTTTGGAGCCGGACGTCGATTCCCAGAGCTTCCTTCCACATGGCCTGGAGCTGCTCGGCGATGGCCTTGTTCTCCTCGGAGGTGTTGTACATGTATTCGATGGGGGGGAACTGCTTACCGCCGGGGCCGTAGCCCGCCTCGGCGAGAAGTCGACGCGCCTCCTCGGGATTGTAGCCGCCAACATAGTCGGCCGCGTGATCACGCCAGTCCCCGCCGCGGATGCTCTTGAGTGGACTGGGGACGATACCCTTGGCCACGTGCTCGTTGCGGCGGGTCACGCGACCGACCAGCAGGTCGCGGTCGATGGCGAGTGAGAAGGCCTTGCGAACGCGTGCGTCGTTGAAGGGGGGGCGGCGGTGGTTGGCGTTGAGGTACTGGGTGCCGAAGAAGTGGTAGAGGCGGAACTCGGGGCGCTCGCGCCAGAAGTCCAGCTCGGGGATCGAGACGTTCATGGTCACGTCGAGTTCGCCTGCCATGAAGGCGGCGTTCTCGGTCGTCTCGTTCTCGATCATGTAGAGCTCAACGCGCTGCCAGTACAGGCTATCCTTCCCCCAATAGGTATCGGCCAACTCGCCGACGATCTTGTCGTTGGCCTTCATGCTGACGAGCTTGTACGGCCCGTTGCCGACGAAGGTGGAGGGGTCGTTGGCCCATCCGGGGCCGTTCTTCTCGATCACCGACCGGTTGAGCGGGAGCCACGAGAAGAGCTGGACGACGGAGATGAAGTAGGGAGTGGGATTCAGCATGTGATAGCGAACAGTGTAGTCATCGACCGCTTCCACGGAGGTGAACGGAACGTTCCCATCCATGCCCCCCGCCGCGTAGTAGGCGTCGGCGTCCTTGAGAAAACCGAGCACATAGGTGGCGTACTGCCCCTGGACGCTCGGGGTGAGGATGCGTTCGACCGCGTAGACGTAGTCCTTGGCGAGGACCGGGTCGCCGTTATGCCAGCGGGCGTCCTTGCGGAGCTTGAAGGTCCAGGTGCGGAAGCTGGCGTCGTGCTCCCAGGACTCCGCGCCCCGTGGCATGGGATTCCCCTCGGTATCGTTGGAGACGAGGGGCTCCATGAGGGCGCCGAGCGCGATGCTCCCAACAAGATCCGTCACGAGGGTCGGGTCGATGGTGCGCGGGTTCGAGGCCAGGTTGACGCGGATGGTCTTCACCGCATCAGGCGCGATCGGTGCGGGAATCTGTCGTTCCTTGGAACTGCCGTCTCCCCCGCCGCAACTGGTGACGAAGAGCAGGAGGCACAGCAAGGCAAGGAGACGATTCATGGGGAACTCCGTTTCGGACGTTGACCCAGAAACTGACATCGCCCAAGCGGCAGGGAAAGGAAAAAGGGGCGATGGACGGTCCGAGCATTCATCGAGCGGTGCTGCACGGTGACACTTGCGACCCGACGATGGCCTGACGCAGACTCGCTCCAACATCCCAGAGTCAATGCTCGAGTCCCCCCGAAAGGTGTCCTCCACTATGAAAGCAATCATCCCTGTCGCCGGATTCGGGAGCCGCATGCGCCCCCACACCCACACGCAGCCGAAGGTGCTTCTCCAGGTGGCTGGCAAGCCGATGCTCGATCACATCATCGACGACCTGGTCGCGGCTGGCGTCGACGGCGTGACGCTCGTGGTTGGCTACCTCGGCGACCGCATCGAGGAACACGTCCGCAAGCACTACGGGCACCTCACGCTCAACTTCGTGAAGCAAGAGGAGATGCTCGGCCTCGGGCACGCCATCTGGATCACCAAGGAAATCCACAAGAACGACGACCGCCTGCTGATCATCCTCGGCGATACCATCGTGAAGGCGGATTTCAAGAAGATGTTCGCCATCAAGGACAGCGTGCTGGCCGTGAAGGCCGTGGACGATCCCCGTCGCTTCGGCACCGTCGAGAACGAGAAGGGTACCGACCGCATCATCGGGCTGATCGAGAAGGCCGAGAACCCGCCGACCAACCTGGCGATCGTTGGCGTCTATCTTCTCGATAACCCGGCGCTCCTGTTCGAGGGACTCGACCATATCGTCGACAATAACATCCGCACGAAGAACGAGTACCAGCTCACGGATGCGCTCGCCTACATGCTCCAGAAGGGCGACATCATGCGCTCCTTCGAGATCGAGGAGTGGCTGGACTGCGGCAAGCCGGAGACCCTGCTCGACACCAACCGCCGTCTGCTGGCGCTCGAATCGACGCACCTGACCCAGGAATATCGCGCCCGCTATCCCACCGCCGTCATCATCCCACCAGTCGTCATCGGCGCCGACTGCAAGATCGAGCACTCGGTCATCGGCCCCTACGTCAGCATGAGGCACGACGTGGAGATTTCCGGCGCGATCCTGCGCGACTGCACGATCGCCAAGGGCGCGACGCTCCGTGACGTGAACCTGCACGACAGCATGATCGGCGAGTACGCCGCCGTCGAGGGCGTGACCGGCTCGATCAGCGTTGGCGACCACTCCACGATGCACTGCCGCTAAGGGGACGCGCCTTGGAATCCACCGGCCGCATCAAGGTTCTCTTCGTCTGCATGGGGAATATCTGCCGCTCGCCCGCGGCGGAGGGAGCCTTCGCGGCGCTCGTCCGCGCGCGGGGACTCGCAGATCGTTTCGAGATCGATTCCGCGGGCACGATCGGCTATCACGCGGGCGAGCTCCCCGACGCACGCATGAGGACCGCCGCCGCCCGTCGCGGGCTCAACCTCGTTCACCACGCGCGCAAGGTCACCCCGCAGGACCTCGACCGATTCGACCATGTGTTGGCGATGGATCGCGACAACCTCTTCCACCTGCATGCGCTCGACCGGCGCGGCCAGCACCGCGAGAAAATCAAGCTCTTCACGGAGTACCTCGAAAATCCTGCCACCGCCGAGGTCCCTGACCCATACTATGGCGGCGAGGAGGGGTTCGAGCGCGTGCTCGACCTGGTGGAAGCGTGCAGCGTCGGCCTCCTCGACACGATCACGAAAGAGAAGGCATGAGCATTCGCATCGACGATCTGGTGAACGTGGCGCTGACGCTCGGTGGAGCGGCGGGTGCTGTCACGAGCATCAAGCCACTTTCCGGCGGGTGCATCAATGCCGCATGGCGCATCACCACGGTCGACGGTGCCTTCTTCCTCAAGACGAATCCCCATTGTCCCGATGACATGTTCGAGCGCGAGTTCGAGGGGCTGGAGGCCATTGCGAACGTCGGCATCATCCGCACACCGCGTCCCATCGCCTGGGGAAAGTCGGAGGATGGACAGCCCGCGTTTCTCCTCACCGAGCTGATCGAAAAGGGGCCGCGCGTCTGGAACTTTTCCGAGACCTTCGGCGGCCAGTTCGCCCAGTTCCACCGCGCCGCGGTGGGAGAGCGCTTCGGCTTTGCCCACGACAACTACCTCGGCAGCACGCCGCAGCCCAACGCATGGGCTGACAACTGGACCGAGTTCTTCCGCGAGCAGCGTCTCGTGCATCAGCTCGGACTCGCCGAGGCCAACGGCTATCGCGGCGAACTCCAGCGTCTCGGCCATCGGCTCGCCGACTCGCTCGAGCGCTGGATCGACGAGCCGGAGGAACCGCCCACGCTCCTGCACGGCGATCTGTGGAGCGGCAACTACCTCTGCACCGACGATGGTGATCCCTGCCTGATCGACCCAGCCTGCTACTACGGGCGGCGCGAGGCCGACCTCGCCATGGCCCAGCTCTTCGGCGGCTTTGACCAGCGGTTCTACGACGCCTACGAGGAGGAATGGCCCCTCGAAGAAGGCGCCCGCGCGCGCATCGATCTATACAAGCTCTATCACCTGCTGAACCACCTGAACCTGTTCGGTGGGACCTATCTGTCTGGATGCCTTGAGGGCCTGCGCCGGTTCGTTTGAGCTGCGCGGACGTAGGTCATCAGCCCAGATTCGCGGGATTTTCGGGTTGCGGGGTTCCGCACGGGGACGCGCACACTGGGCGCATGAAACCCGACCCCGGAGTCACCACATGTCCATGAAGCGATGGGCACTCGCCCTCCTCATCGCGATCCCCCTCACGGGATGCGTCCTTCCCGGCTCGCGCGCCGTCATCAGCAACCGCATCAAGATGAACGAGGCCGTGCAGCAGTCCGCATCTGAACAGCTCCTCCTCAACCTGGTTCGGCTTCGCTATCGAGAGTCGACCTTCTTCCTGGAAGTTGCCAGCCTCACGCAGGGGCTCGAACGGGAAGTCAGCTCCGGCGCCTCGGGCAGCTTCCCGGTGCAGTCGCCCGACTCCTACGGCCTGAACCTCGGCGGCAAGATCACCGACAAACCGACCATCGCCTACACGCCCCTCCAGGGTCAGCAGTATGTGACCCAGCTCTACGAGCCGGTCCGGCCCGATACGATGGGCATGTTGCTGAACTCGGGCTGGTCGGTGGCGCGCGTCTTCCGCGTCGCTGTGCAGGAAATGAATGGCCTCCCCAACGCGCCGACGGCCTCTGGCCCCACACCCGCAGTGGCTCCCAAGTACGCCGACTTTCTCCGCGCCGTCGAACTGATGCGAGCCCTGGAAATCCGCGACCAGTTGCGGATTGTCTACGCGGATCGCGGCGGCAAGATCGGCCTGGCGCTCCAGATCAGCGAGGCGGCGCGTTCCACCCCCGAGGCGACGGAGCTATACGCGCTGCTGGGTCTCGACAATAACCTGAGCAGCTTCGCCATCGGACCTCAGCCGCTTGGATCCGCAGGGCTGCAAATCACGACCCGTCCCCTGGTCAGCATTTTCTTCTACCTGTCGCAAGGCGTGGAGCCGCCGGCGAAGGACATCCGTCGTGGCTACCTGACCCAGACGACTTCGGATAGCCAGCCGTTCGACTGGACCGCGTTCATGGCCAACTTCTTCGTGGTACACGAGACCGGTGGCGGCCTCTTCAACCGCCCGCCGCGCGCCCGCATCAAGACGTACTACCGCGGCCGCTGGTTCTACATCGACGACGCCGACCTGCCCAGCAAGACCACTTTCCTCCTGCTCCAGCAACTGATCGCTCTCCAGTCGGGCGAGATCAAAGGCACGCAGCCAGTCCTCACGCTCCCGATTGGGAGCTGAGGGGCGGCGGCTCCGGTCACAATCCTTTGACTTGGACTGGAAGAGTCGTGTGAGGTGCCAGAAGCTTGGGGTGATCCCATCAGGACAAAGGTCAGGATCGAGTGACGAATAGTGTGACAACCCTATCCCGGCGGGGAACGCTGCTTGGCGCCGTCCTCGTTGCTCTCGTGCTTCTGTGTTCGCGTGCTGGCGCGCAACCCGCCTGTCCTGAACGCAGTTCCTGGATGCTCTCGACCCGCCTGCTGGAAGTCCCCGCGGGCAGTTTCGTCATGGGCCGGTCTGACAGCGAATCGACCTTCGAGGACTCGCTGCCGCGCCACGACGTTTCGTTGAGTGCTTACGCGATCTCGAAGTACGAGACGACGATCGGAGACTTCGCGTTGGTGCTGGACTGGGCCCATGCACACGGGCTGTTGCGAACGGCAGAGGGAGAGTTGTGGGCCGGAGAAATTGACCTGTACGTTGGCACGGTCACCCCAAAGATCGCGGTCGTGATCGACCATGAGCAGACTCCGCTCGTCTTCGAGGGGGAACAGTTCGTCCCTGCGATCCGCACAGACAACAGCGGAACGACGGTGTCGCTCGCCCAATACCCCATGTACTTTGTGTCGTGGCACGGCGCCGTTGCCTTCTCCAATTGGCTGAGCGAGATGGAAGGCTACACTCCCGCCTATGACCTTGCGAGTTGGGAATTGGTCGATGCCGATGGGGCGACAACCGGCACACAGTTCACAGACGGCTACCGCCTGCCGACCGAAGCGGAGTGGGAACGGGCGGCAGCGTGGGACGGCAACAGACGCTTCACCTACGGAACCAGCGCGTCCCGAATGACTTCCAATTACGCGAACTATGGTTCCTCCAACCCGATGAAGCTCACGGCCCTTCCCTATGTCACGCCCGTGGGGTTCTACGATGGGGAGCACCAGTTCACCGGCCTGAATCGATATACGTTCTACGCCGTGTCACCGGTCGGTGCCTACGACATGAGCGGTAACATCCTCGAGTGGTGCCACGACTGGTACGATGCGGATTACTACGACGTTTCTCCCGAGGCAGATCCGCTCGGGCCCGTTTCCGTTTCCCAGCTACGCCGAGTCACCCGAGGCGGAGGATGGAACTCGGCATCTTCACTGGTCCGAAGTGCCTTTCGCCTTCCGCAGGGACCTGACTTTGCCTTCGGATACCTTGGCTTCCGTCTGGCACGAAGCCACGTGTCATTCCCTCGCCCCCCCGGCCAGGTGACCTTTCAGGCTACCGCATCGCAGATCGAGTTTTCGTGGGAAGATCTGTCCGCCGATGAGTGCGGTTTCTATGTCTATACAGGGCTCGGCTCAACACCCCTCTTCGCTCCCGTTGCCCTCGCCGCTGGCACCACCAGCCATATTGAGACCGAGTCGGCGAACGAGCAGATTCCGTTTCAAGTGACCGCGTTCAACGCGATTGGCGAGAGCGTAAGAACCACCCTGATCGCGCCGCACACCCTGGCGAACGCTCCGACGATTCCAACCACCGGTGCGGTGACGGCGTCCTCCATCGAGATCTCCTCTGGCGGCGGCGACGGAAACTCGGTCCTGACGGAGTACGCCGTCCGCGTCCTGCCCTCGAACCAATGGGTGCAACTCGACGGCCAGCTTGGCGACGATCCCGCATGGCAGTTTCGGACCCAGTGGGACAACATCGCCCTCATCGGACTGGATAGCGCCACCCAATACCAGATCGCCATGCGCGCCCGAAACGGCGATGGCGTGGAAACCGCCTTTTCACCCGAGGCTGTGGCCGCCACGAACGTGATCCTAACGTACTCCGCCGGACTCAATGGCACGGTCGAAGGAGAACTCCTCCAGGACATCGCCTACGGAACATCCGGATCGTCAGTGACGGCGATCCCCAACGAAGGGAGCCTCTTCGTGCGGTGGAGCGATGGGCGCACAGACAACCCGCGACAGGATTCCGACAACACCAGCAACGTCACGGTGTCGGCCGTGTTCCAAGGGGAGACGCGAGCCCTATGGCGCGTGTACTGACAAGACTGTCAGTGAGATGCTTCCGCTCACCGAAGCGAGGCGCGTAGTCGCTCCCAGTCGGCGCCGCCGACCAGCTTGCCTCGCAGGCCGACGATCAGCAGGCCACCACCGGTGCGGCGTCCCGCCGAGATAGCGCGCGCCCAGTCGCCGCGTTCATCCGCCACGATCAGCGCCCATGAGCGCACCGACTCCGGCATGAAGCCCGCCGCCGCGCTTGCAGAACCTTCGATGGACGCCCACCAGGCGTAGTCCTGCGCCATCGCCTCCTCGCGCTTCACCAGATCGGGACGCCAGTATGCTAGGACCAGGCCGTCGACCAGGTGCGTCACCGACGTGGACAGATACTGGGGCGGAAGCCACGGGTAGTCGGCCAGCATGGCGCTCGTGGGAGGCGCCCAGTTCACCCCTTGGCGCTGGTGCACCTGATAGGGCGCGTCGACGACGACCAGGAGATTGGCGGTCGGCGGGAGCGCCCCGCGAACCCGCAGCAGAAGCCGCGAGAGCAGGTCCGCGCGCCAGAGCGTCCAGGAATCCCACAGCGGGCCGCGTCCCTCCGGACCCCAGGGGAGGCGCGGTGGCGGCGCGCCGAGCACCTCTGCGGGCCAATCGCGGGCGGCGCGCGCGGACCAGGACTCGAAGCTCCGTTGGGCGGCGGGGCCGACGTCGGCCGCCATGTCCTCGAAGCCGAAGCCACTCAGAATGACGAGCGGATCGCGCAGCGCGGCGACGTGCGCCACCAGCCGTTCCCGGGCCTCATCCGTGACGGGAGAAAGTCTCGGCGGCGCGAGGGGCGTGACCTCCCACCGGTCGGACCG
The DNA here is from genome assembly GCA_016125005.1 of bacterium. Classification (GTDB taxonomy): domain Bacteria; phylum Sumerlaeota; class Sumerlaeia; order SLMS01; family SLMS01; genus WGMQ01. The sequence continues at coordinate 8,645 of WGMQ01000066.1, forward strand.
CCACTGAGCGGAGTGCACCAGAAGTTCGCGCCCGTCGGTGGGCGTAGGAGTGAAGCACGGCACGATTGCAGCGGTGCGGAGCCCCAAACGTTGCGCCAAATCGCGGATCGGATCGGCAACGGCCGCTGTGGGTGCGCCGTTCCAGTCGAGTGTCTCGATGCCGATGATCGTCACGCCCGCATCGGCGAGGCCTCGAAGCGTCGCCTCCGCCTTGGCCGGGTCGGCGAGTTCGCTGCGCATCCAATCGGAATCGATCCAGACGGCAACGGGGCGCTGCGGCAATGCGGGTCGGACAACTGGTGGCTCGCGATGGGCGCACCCGCCGAGCAGCACGAAGGTGAGTAGAATCAGAAGGGAACGAATCATTGGCCCGTGACCGAGGAAACGCGCTGTTGGCTCCCCTTGAGCGAAACACTGAAGGAGGGCTCCGGCAAGCCATTCAGCAGATCCTCCCGTGTGGGGGACCAATCGAAGGTGAGCGTGCGCGTGGTCTGGGCCTCGACGTGATCGAGGTCGATCTCGGAAAGCCGCTGGTCCTCAGTTTGTGTGCGCGACTTGTAGAACGTGACCGTGACGCCACGCGCATCAACCTCTCCACTGTTACCGACCTCTGCCAGCAGACGCAGAATGCCCGGCTGCGGCCCCGGCCCAAGCGTCAAGGCGCCGGGAACGAGCTTCCATTTGCGCAGCACATGCAGCGGAATCGTGACGCGATTGTTCTCCCGATTCGACTCGGGCTGAAGTCCGTCCGCGTCGATGACTGCCGCGATCAACTGATCACCCGCATTCCTCCACGGATCATGGCGGAGGCGTATAGACAGGCGCCCACCAGGCTCAAGCGCGGGGAGCATCTGCGGCCCTCGTCGAGTCATGTCACGCAATGGGGACTCGAACGACGAATCGTCCGCGTTGTATATATTGATAGACACGGGGTCGGAAAGCGATCCACCAACATTCTCAATATCGAGGGCAACGAAGATGGTGACGCCGTCGCTTAGGACTTCCGGGGTGACCTTGACGTATTCGGGAACGATACGCAGGTCAGGGAGCAACGCGGGAGAAATCACCACCTCACGAGTGAGCGTGCGACTGGTAGCGTTGCCTTCCGCGGTAACACGGAGATGGACGGGCGAATCGATGAGCGCGCGGCCCGGTAACTGGAAAACAATCTCCGACTGGCGGCCTGTGGCCATGTACTCGGAGGCTCGTGTAATGGGCTCTTCGAGCAAATCGGATTCGAGGCGCATCGTAACGGCCTCGTCCTTGCCTGGGTTCACAAGCGACACGGAAAGAGGAAGCGTCCCGTCCCGATAGCCCGCTGTCCCCCAGCGCAGATCCGTTGGCATCCAGAGATTGGCCGCGTCATCCGTGATGACATTTCTTGCGCTGCCACTTGCCGATGGAAAGGCATCACGCATCCGGGCCATTGGAGCACCATCTATACGTATAGACAGCGTATAGACACCGGGACTGGACGGCCTGTCGAACACAACCGGGACAATGGAGTCCGCCGTGGACTGGACCGAGAAGGGAAGGCGCTGGCTGGCTAGTTCGTTGTTCTCCCCATCAAGAAGTCTGGCTATCAGTTCTCCGCGGCATTCCTGAATGCCACTGTTCTCAATCTCGAGCCGCCACCCCCACCCCACGGGATCACCGGGGGAAATCGGCTTGGCGCTGATCAGTTGGACGTCCGAAAGGGGGCTGCCTGGCTCCGGAGTCGCCTGCCGCGCCGCGCCGATGGTCAGGGTGGGATCGCCGAGCAGCACGAACATTCGGGCATGATCGTCGATACCGCGCGGAATGCGATGACCCATGCGCACGAGTTCGGAGAGTACCCCGATGCTCCTGATGCCGGACTCGTTCCAGCCATGCAGAAAGGCGTCCGAAAGGATCTTGTGACTGTTCAGGTAGCTCGGGCCGGAGGGCATCAGCGTGGCGATGGCGCCCTTGTCCTCGTGGCGGAGGAAGTCCTCGGCGATGCACATGTTCCACGGACGCAGCGGATAGTCGATCACCGCGTTGTTGCAGGTGAACGAGGTCACGAACGAGAGCACGTCGCCATTACGGAGCCGGAGAATGTCGCTGTTGGGCGTCCCACCGCCGAACCAGAATCGCTGGTTCCCCCAGAGGTTCGGGGCGCCGTGACCGAAGAACATGGTGACGGTTGCACCGCGGTTGAAACCATCCTCGATGGCGGCGGTGAAGAGGGGACTCACCTTCGCGTCCTGCATTCTCTCCAGGAGATGCGCGGGAAGGTAGTAGTTATCCTCCCACGGGAAGGTGTCGGCATGCAGCAGACTCGCCTCAACGCTGTGATGTCGCAGGACATCCCTCAACCCATCGCCAAACTCGCCCGTGTCGGCCACGGCGAGGATGGACGTCGCCTGTCTATCTGTATAGCTATCTATCTTTCTATACATCTGTATTTTGCGAACAACGGCCATCGCTTCCTCGGGCGTTGCGACCGAGAGACGCCCCACCATCATATCGGCCATCTCGTCGCCGGGAGTCAGCCACGAGTAGAAGCAATCGGTCGAGATGAAGTCCTCGCGAGTGTGGTTGATGGATGGGAGCTGGCGCATCGGGAGATAGTTGGGGATGTCCTGTCGCGAGAGGTTCCTCCCGTCAGCATTGGCATCGCCGATGAGGATCAGCGAATGCGGTGAACGCGTCGGGGCAGTCCGCACGGCGTAAGCCGCGAAGTTCCGAATCGCGTCGCTGGAGACGTTGCCATGGGAAAAGCTCGCATAGATCTGTGCGGTCGTGATCACTCGCGCCACCTGACCGCGCTCCTTCATGTCGGTGGCGAGTAGGTTCGCAGCCTCAAGGAAATCGGGATGCGTGACCACCAGCACGTCGGCATCCATCGCGGCGGTGGTATTCGCGACCCACGCGTTCTTCCGCGGTGCCGGTGGCGATGGCACGTGGCGACGATTCTCCAGCAGCAGCTTCGCTTCGGGCGCCGTGGGAAAATAGACGGAAGGAATACCGGCGGCGCGCTCGCCCGAGAGCACCAGCGGACGCAATGGATCGGTGACATCGAAGGCCACCAGGTCCTGCTGACGCACGTTGGCGACATGAACGCCGGTGATGGGATTGCCGGGGCGCGGGAGCAGGCGAACCGGCGCCCCCGAGTCAGGGCGTGGTGTCCCCGGGCCGATGACGTCGATGCTGTCCAGGTACAGCGGATAGGGGGTCTTCTCGCGCCCCCCGACGAGTCGAAGCGCCAGCTGGTTCCCGTCCCCACGAATCGCCTTTGTCGGCACCGTGCCGACCAGAGGCGCATCGACGTCCACCAGCGGCATGGGGGGGATGGGCTCTCCGTTGATCGACGCCTCGACAGAAAGTCCCGGGGGAATGGGGGATCGGGCGGCCAGCACATGAAGCGTCAGCGTGCTGCTGCCATCCTCGGCCGCGACCCAGGCCGGGAAATCGAAGGTCACCGTCGTGGCCCTGTCCTCGGCCACGGTCTCCCAGATCCATCCCATGCGGCGGATGCTGAGGAAAGCGCCCATGCGCGTTTCCAGTTCGCTGTCCACCTCGGCGTGGTGGAGCATCGTCACCGGCGACTGGATGACACCCGGGCCCGGCTTCGCCTCGATCTGACCAAAGGAGGGGCTGGGCGTTGTCGTTTCCGCCGACGGAGCCAGCCAGAGAACCCGCTCCGCAGACTCGCTCGATGTGGTGGGGCGTGCGTAGAAAAGGAGCCGACCTCCGCCGGAAAAACTGGCGCCCTCGGGGCCGTCGGGATGGACCGGAATCGCAACCCCTTCATCAAACAGCGTCAAGTCTCCAGGCTTGAACCGAGCCTCGTCCCAACCGGCGGCGGCGAGCCACTCGGCATCGATGGCAAAGAGCCCTTCCGAGGGAACCGCAATCGGCAGCCAAGTGGACTTGGGCTGCCATTCCGTGGGACCGGGGAAGGTCTCGGCGATCTCCTCGACCGTCCACCGGTCCACGTCCTCGGGCGTCGTCAGGAGGGTCGTCGCCAACTCGCGCAACGGATCCCTGAGCGCCCGACCCGGCGTGACGGGAGCGGCGCCACGTTCGACCTCCAGCCGATAGGCGGCAAGCTCCCAGACCTCCCCCGCCGCGTTGAGCGTGCGGCGCCGGTCGACCTTCGCAGTGGCGAGCGGCAGGTTCCCCAGGAGCCCGAGATACTCGACCGAGACGCGCGCCGTCAGGAAGGATTCGATGGCGCGGTTTTCCGCCTCGGGAAAAGTCGCCGCGGAGCGTTCCTCGCCGGTGGCGATGGAGCGGAAGGCGACGTCCCGGAGGGAGGCCTGCCCCGCGTCTCCCGGAGACACTGTATAGACAAAGCAATCGACCTCGCGGCGGCTAAGAGGAGCCGTGTTCGAGAAATCGATGCGAGTTTCCGTGCGTGCGACAGCGGTGGGTTCGGTGAAGAAGACGGTCGCGGGTGCGACCACCGGTGCGACAAACGAGAGGGCGAGCAGGAGCGCGTGGGAAAAAGAGGCGCGCAAGGAACTTGGATCCTTCCGGAGCATTACCCAGCCGGTCCTGGCTGGCGCATCAACGATTCACGATGCCGAGGCTGCGCGCAATCTTCTCGATGATCTCAAGGGCCCGCGTGAGCTGGTCCTTCGTGTGGGTTGCCATGACGCTCAGGCGAATCAGCGTGCGATCGGGCGGCGTGGCGGGCGCCACCACCGGGTTCACGAAGATGCCCGCGTCGTGCAACATGCGCCACATGGTGAAGCAGACTTCCATCTCCCCGATGACGATGGGGAGGATCGGCGTTTCGGAATCGCCCGTGTCGAGGCCGATGCGGTGAAGCCCCTCCAGCATGAAGTGGGTGTTGGCCCACAGGGCGTCGCGGCGCTCCGGCTCGGCGATGACGATTTCAAGGGCCTTCTGGGTCGCGGCCACGCAGGCCGGCGCCATCGAGGCGGAGAAGATGAGCGCGCGCGCATGATGGCGCAGGTAGTCGATGACGTCGCGATCCGCGCCCACGTAGCCACCGATGGAGGCCAGCGACTTGGAGAAAGTGCCGCCGATGATGTCCACCTCATCGGTCAGTCCGAAGTGATCTGCCGTGCCGTTGCCGATGCGGCCGAGCACGCCGACCGAGTGGGCGTCGTCCACGAAGATCGCCGCGTTGTGCTTCTTCGCGACGGGGACGATGTCGGCCAGCTTGGCGATGTCGCCCTCCATGGAGTAGATGCCGTCGATGACGATCATCTTGCCGCGGGCGTTGCTGTTGCCCAGCAAGCGATCCAGATCCGCCACGTCGTTGTGCATGAACTTGTGCACGCGACCGAAGCCAAGGCGCGAGCCGTCGACGATGGATGCGTGGTCGGTGCGGTCGATGAAGACATGGTCCTCGCGCCCGACGAGGGCGGAGATCACACCGAGGTTTGCCTGATAGCCGGTGGTGAAGACGATGGCGGCTTCCTTGCCGAGGAAGTCCGCGATCTGCTCTTCCAATTCGATGTGGATGTCGAGCGTGCCGTTCAGGAAGCGGGAGCCGGCGCAGCCACTGCCGTACTTCTCAACGGCGGCCTTGGCGGCTTCCTTGATGCGCGGGTCGTTGGTCAGGCCCATGTAGCTGTTGGAGCCCAGCATGAGCATCTTCTTGCCGCCGATCATAACCTCGGTGTCCTGCGCCGATTCGATCATGCGGAAGTAGGGGTAAAGGCCGACGTTGCGCAGTTCCTCGGCGCGCGTGAACTTCTGACACTTGTCGAGGAGGGTGGAACGCTGAAGGCCATCTGCGGCGACGATGTCGGGAAGGGCAGGGGTGCCCTCACCAAGATCATTAGGTCCGTTCAGCGTTTGACTCATCGTTTGGTCCTTCGGATGGCGCCCTGGGAGCATGTTGATCGGGTCGCCACCGTGCGTTGTGTTGACTGTGGTTAGCAGTCCGAGCAGGTACCGCGCGCGCGGATTAGGGGAGTCTTGGAACCGCCCCTTGGCTTGGCAATGGCTTTCCCACCATCCCTCCAAAAAAGTCTTTGGCAAGAGTATCCGCGCCCGTGCGCACCAATCGATTCCCAGGTCTGATTTTGAACGCTTTGCACAACGCTAAAGGGCATCCACACCGGGAGCGGATTTTCACCCCTCCAATCGAGCCCGGGACTTGCTGACCAACAGTGGAGCGATGGTGCTGCAGCCTCAACTCTGTGTCGAAAGGAAGCGCCGCCTTGAGCACGATGACCCACCACGGAGAGCTCGTTCCATCCCATGTTGGCCACTTGGTGGCGGCCACGGTGTCGCCGTCGGGGGTGACGCTCCATAGCGCGCCGCGATGGCTGGCCCTCGCGATGGATTGGACGGCGGAGCTACCCGCTGCCGTGACGACGCCCGACTGGGCACCCTTCCCGTCGATGATTCGCGATCTGGCGGAGAACCACCTGCCGATCCGCGACCTGGTGCTGGAACTCCAGACCCCATCGCGCGAGATGCTCTTCGTGCTGGTGCAAGGTCGCTGGGAGGAGGATCTCGCCGCGGCGGTTCCCGGTGCTCCGGCGGGCGAAGGCGCGCTGCTGCTCGTCCGCGACATCAGCGATGTCATGCGCGAGCGCCGCCGCATGGCTGCCATCGGCACCTTCCACGGCCTCATCGGCCGGTCGCTCCCCATGCTGGAGGTCTACCAGAAGATCGCGACCTACGGCCCCACCGAGGCCCCCATCATCATCACGGGCGAGACCGGCACCGGCAAGGAGCTGATCGCCCGCGCCATCCACGAGCGGAGCCCGCGCCAGGACGGCCCCTTTGTCGCCGTGAACTGCGTGGCGCTCACCGCCGAGCTTTTCGAAAGCGAGCTTTTCGGCCACGAGAAGGGGTCCTTCACCGGCGCCCTCAAGCAGCACAAGGGCCGCTTCCAGCGCGCCGACACGGGGACGCTATTCCTCGACGAAATCGGCGACATGCCCCTCATGACCCAGGCCAAGATGCTGCGCGCCCTGGAGGAAGGCGTCATCGAGCGCGTCGGCGGCGAGCGCGAGGAAAAGGTCGACGTCCGCGTGGTCGCCGCCACCAACGTGGCGCTCGAACAGGCGGTCCAGCTCCGTCGCTTCCGCATCGACCTGTTCCATCGCCTGTCGGTGCTCCGCATCCACATCCCGGCGTTGCGCGATCGCACGGGCGACCTGCCGCTGCTGGTCGAACACTACCTCGGCACCTTCAACCGCCGCTACAGCAAGCAGATCCAGCGATTCACCCCCGAGGCGCTCAAGATCCTGGAGGAATATCACTGGCCCGGCAATATCCGCGAGCTACGCAATGTGATCGAGCGGCTGGTGATCGAAACCGCTGGCGACGCCGTGACGGCGCGTCACCTCGGCGCCTGGATCGAGGAGCGGGACTACATGCAGCCCGGCCAGTGGAACGCCGACACGCTCTTCGACGCGCGCCAGCCGATCATCGCCCCCGCGCCCCCCATGAGCGCCGCCGATCACTTTGCCCAGGACTTTGCCAGCCAGCCGCGCCACGGCGACAAGTGGTGGGGCAATCGCCCGACCGCCGCCCCTGCGCCCAGCCAGCTCGCCTGGGACCAGCGCGAAGTCATCGAGGCCCCGATCATCGGCCGCAGCCTCCCGCCACCCGAGGAGCAGGAAGCGGTGGAGCTAACCGCCGGGTCGATCCGCGAGGCCTACCGCGCCGAGAACGGCAACGTCACCGGCGCCGCCCGCCGCCTCGGCGTGCACAAGGCAACGCTCTACCGCCACATGAAACGCCTCGGCATCGAGCGAGAGGACCTGGAGCGGCTGGGCGAGGGGTGAGGTGGACCAGTCGGCTTCTCCCGCCAAACACGGCCTGAAGGATCGCCGCTCGGTTCTGTCACGCGAGGCCCATGAAATGGACCTGTAACGTCATCCGTCCGACCACGGAGGACGTCCAATGGTCCCCAACCCGCGTCCGGTTGGCCGCGTGTCCGGGCAGGGACAATCGATGGTAGCCAGCCAATTCATTGGCTGGAAATGATCACAAAGGAATCCTCGTGCCGGATGGCACGACTGAGGGGGCTATTCAAGAGGTCGCGCCCGTCGGCGTGGTGGCGACACCGTCCATTGTCTCGATTCACCAAGGCTCCAATGGCCCCCGCCCGCCAAAGCATCCTGAAAGGATGACAGCCAGTAGCCGGCGGTTGAGGCCGCGGAGGCCGACACCACGGGACCGCCGACCGAGGGGGGCCGACCCTGAAAGGCGTCGTATCGGCGTGGGGCAAAGACAAAAGCGCGACCACAGATTACGCCGATTTCGCAGATTCTCGGGACAAGGCTGGCAGAATGGTCAACCCGGCGAGAACGCGTGACGTTCCGTGATGTCCGTCCTTTCCGTGGTTACATGATTCTCGTAAACCACGCAAGAAACGGAAACAACGGAAGGGGTGCGGGATCGCGCCGCTTGGCCTTGCCCGCGTGGCGGCGCTGTGTGACACATCGTTGCATGGGGAGGCGAAGGTCATGCGGGGGAGTTTTCTGGTCGTTCTAGCGGTGATGTTGGCGCTCATTCTGTTCGTCCCGCGGGCAGGAGCAGAACCCGTGCGTCCTGACGATCCACTGCTGAAGGGGGTCCAGATCTCGGAAAA
>WGMQ01000056.1 GCA_016125005.1 bacterium
CGGCAAGGAGCGCAAGGTCGCCCTGACGGCCTGCGCCAGAAAACTCCTCACGATCCTCAATGCCATGGTCCGCGACAATCTGCCCTTCAGGGAGGAAAAAATGCCATCCGCCGCTTGACAGCCCAATACAGTCACTCCGTGGTGGGTTTTTGATTCTGTCGAGTCGCGCCGCGGTGGCTGTCTTCGTGCTTGAGCCCGTGCTGCCACCCGGTCACGTTCACCCCACGGCAGGTTCCATGATCGCAATTCGGCAATTGTCAAAAACCTTCAAGCTCTACAAGCGTCCCTCGGACCGCTTGCTGGAGTGGTTGCTGCCGGTCCAGCGCCATCAGCTTTTCCACGCCCTGCGTGACATCAACCTCGACATCCCGAAAGGTCGAACCCTTGGAATCGTCGGTGCCAACGGCGCGGGAAAGAGCACGCTCCTCAAGCTCATCACGGGCGTGCTGGTGCCGACCACCGGATCACTCGAGGTCAACGGTCGAATTGCCGCCCTGCTGGAACTGGGGACCGGGTTCCACCCGGAGTTCACGGGACGCCAGAATATCTACGTCAACGGCCAGCTCCTCGGCATGACCTATGACCAGATGAAGGCGTTGGAGAACGAGATCATCGCGTTTTCCGAACTGGGCGGCTTCATCGACCAGCCGATTCGCACCTACTCGTCGGGCATGTACCTTCGCCTGGGATTCTCGATCGCCGCATGCGTTCGGCCGGAAATCCTCATCGTCGACGAGGCGCTATCCGTCGGGGACGCGCGATTCTCGCAAAAGTGCATCCGGCGCATTCGGGAGTTTCGTGAGGACGGGACCACGATCCTGTTCGTCAGCCACGATCCCGGCGCGGTTTCCCTTCTGTGCGACGAGGCGGTGTTGCTGGATCGAGGCATGATCCGCTCGGCCGGTTCGCCGAAGGAGGTGCTTGAGGAGTACAACGCACTCCTTGCGGCACTGGGAACCGGCAATTCGGAGATGCGAATCACCCGCCCCACGCGGATCGCTGGCGCGGACCAGCCACGTCGGCACGGCACTTTCCTCGCCCTCATCACAGAGTTGCAGACGCTCGACTCCGACGGCGTGCCGACTCAGGTGTATTCGCCGGGCGACGAGATGTTGGTGGTCATCCGTATCGCTTTTCTGGCGCCGACCCGAAACCCGACCGTTGGCATTTCCTTTCGGGATCGCCTTGGCCAGGATCTATACGGCACGAACACGCACCTCAAGAAAGTGGCCACGGGCGAGCTCGAGACCGGCTCGGCGCTGGAACTTCAAGTGCGCGTGACCGTGCCCTTCGGTTACGGTGACTACAGCCTCACCGTTGCGGTCCATGATGATGAGAACCATCTGGAGGCCTGCTACGAGTGGACGGACAACGCGGCCATTTTCAGTGTCAGGCTGAAGGAGAAGCTGGACTGGAGTGGGCTCGTCGAATTGTCCCCACGACTGGAGTCCAAGCACGCGACGCTAACGCGCGAATCACTGGCGGAGGCACTCAACCAGCGTTTCACCGACTTCCCCAATCCGCTTCCCATGGAGGGCACCATCCCCAATCCCTTCCTATTCGGATTCGGTGCGGCGGAGGACGCTGGGCTGGGCAAATGTCGCCGGATCGAGGCCCATGCTTGTGTGCTGGCACCGACGCCGCGAGAGCAAATCCGCCTGCGCATCGAGAACCGGGGGAGCACGGCATCTGACCTGACGGCCGCAATGTCCCTTGAAAAGGTCATCAGCGGGTGGAGGGTACCGCCGGGACGCCACACGCTGACGCTCCGGAACCCAGTCCAGGGAACCGGCTTGGTCTGGCCCCTGCTTTTGACAAAGACGGTGCAGGACGACGATCTCCGTCTATACAGTGTGGCATCGACCGAGCATTTGGAGGACAGCCCCGAGTGGCCCAGCCTAGCCCCAGCCAGATCATAGCGAACATCAAGCGAGCGGTGGAGGACGGTCATCTCCCGCAGGCCTCGGAGCATCAGAGTGAGTCGCCAGCCCCCGCGCTCGATAGTACAGGCTATCCGGCGCCCGACAATCCTCGTGCGCTCTTTGAGGTCTTGGAACGCGGGCCCTTCCCGGAGATGCGGCGCCGCGAGGCGGTGGACCAGCTTTCCGGCACCGGGCTTGCCGGAGTCTTCAAGCGGCTGATCGGGCGAATCCTGCGCATGGTCAGCGGCCCCCAGGCGGCATTCAATCGCAAGACCATCGAGGCCGCAGAGATCACCGCAGGCGAGGTTGATTCGCTGCGCCAGCGGATCTACTGGGACGTGCGGGGGGTCCACGAGCGACTCACCGCCATCGACCAGCAGAACCAACAGCTGGTTCTGCGCAACGACGCTCTCGAGAAGCAGGTCGAGACATTGCAGCAATTGGTCGACAGGCTTGGTCAGGACGTGGCCACGAAAGCTCCGCAGGAAGACCTCGCGAAGCTTTGGGATGAGGTTCCCGGCATCCATGCCGCCATCGCAGAACGCGCCTCGCAGTCCGACGTGAGCAAACTCTGGGATGAAGTCGCCCAGCTATACAAAGCCATCGACGCACGGGCGGGTCACCACGACATCGAGCTCCTCTGGTCCGAGATCCCCAAACTCGTTCAAGCCATCAGCGAGCGCGCGGCCCAAGAGGATCTGTCGAAGCTTTGGGATGAACACACAAGCCTTTCGACTGCCGTGTCCGAGCGCGCGTCCCAAGCAGACATGACCAAGGTTTGGGAGGAAATCCCCAAACTGGTTGCCGCAATTGATGGGCGTGCCAGCCAGGTCGACATGACCAAGGTCTGGGAGGAAATCCCCAGGCTCATCGCAGCGATCGAGGCCCGCGCGAGCCATGCCGACGTTTCCAAGCTTTGGCAGGAAATCGGTAACCTGGTCGCCGCCGTGTCCGAGCGAGCGTCGCAGGCGGACATGACGAAACTTTGGGAGGAAATCCCCAATCTGCTCAAGGCGATCAATGAGCGGGTTGTCTATGCGGACCTGGATGCCCTTCGGAAGGAAATGGCAAAGATCTCCTCCGACTTTGAGCCGGTCTGGCTGCAAATCCAGAGCCTCAACCAGAGCATCGATGACCAGGTGGCCGGTGTTTGGCGCGGCCTTTCGCAGCGCGACTCGCAGCACCAACTCGACTTCGCCGCCATCAAGCGTTTGGAGCAGGCCTCGGCCAGCGCAGAGACCGAGCTTCGCGAGATTCGCGCGCGCCTCCTGACCCTACGCGAGCAATTGAACATGGCCGAGGAGCGAATCGCGGCCGGCCCTAGCACGCCGCAGTCTGCCTCCGTGCCACCAGCCTCTCAGACGGTCGCGATAGAGCAGCCGATGACCACGCTTCGCGGGGCTTCTGCTGACGTGCAACGCAAACTCGACCTGGCCTACCTCGAGTTCCAGCGCCGTTTCCGCGGCGACGAGGCGGAACTAGCCGAACGCCTTGGTTGCTACGTTCCGGTGCTGACCGAGGCAACGGGCTTGGCCAAACCACGAGTCCTGGACGTGGCATGCGGCGACGGGATTTTCCTCGCCAGGTTGGCCCGAGAAGGCTGGCCGGTTGTCGGCGTGGATTCGAATGGGCCGATGGTCAGAATTGCAACGGAGCGCGGTGTCGAGGTGACAAAGAGTGACGCACTGGAGTATCTCGACGCACTTGATGCCGGCACCCAGGATGTGGTTACCGCATTACAGTTCGTTGAACACCTGCCTCCGGACGTACTGTTCCGCTTCGTGGCGGCTTCATTGCGGGTTCTCAAGCCCGGAGGCGTCTTGCTGGTCGAGACGATCAATCCCCACACTTTGAAAGCGCTTCATTGGTTTCATCTGGATCTCTCACACGCTCGCCTCATCTACCCCGAAATGCTGGGGTTGCTGTGCGAGAGCGCTGGATTTAGTGAGGTTACCTGGAAGGGTATCAACCCCGTGGCAGAGCACGAGCGGTTGCAGGTCCTGGCGGAAAGTATCGAGTCTCCGAACATCGAACGCCTCAATCGAGTGCTTTTTGGCGAGCAGGACTACTACCTAATCGCTCGCAAAAGCAGTCGCTGATTCTCTTGGGCCAAACATTGCTCCGCCTTCGGGTCTGGAAACGATCCCGATTACACCACGCGTGCCGATCGGATTCTCCGGTTCGATACAATTCTCAGCTTCACACCAAATCCCCCGACCTCCAAGTCAGCCTGATTCAAAGGTAATACTCCCGTGACCAAGACTCGCATTGTTCTAGCACTCGGATTTGCCGGGCTTGCGCTCGCCAGCGCCTCCGCCCAGCCGCCCGGGTTTGATATGGCCAAAAACGTCCAGACTGGGTTCGTCCAGCGCGGCGGTATCGTCCAACCTATCCGCCTTACTGGCACCGCCGAGGCGATCATCGAGTCGACCATCGCCTCCGAGCAGCAGGGGGCAGTGGAGAGCGTCCTCGTGGACGAAGGTGACTCTGTCACGACAGGCACTGTCCTGCTTACGCTTCGCCGCGAACCCTTGCGCTTCGCGAGGGACGCCGCACGGGCCACGTTGGCGGCAGAGCAGGCACGCCTCACAGAATTGAAGACCGGTTCCCGCCCGGAGGACATTTCGATTGCCAAGAGCACCTATGAGGAGTCGCGCGTTGCATTCGAAGTGGCGCAGCGCGACTACACTCGATTCAAGGCACTGCACGAATCCCGCTCGGTGAGCGACACCGACCTGGACCAGGCCAAGCAGACCTTTGAGTCGGCCAAGGCGCGCATGGAAAACGCGAAGGCCACCTATGACCTCGCGGTCCAAGGGCCTCGCTCAGAGGAGATCCTGGCGCAGGAAGCCCGCGTTGCCGCGGCCCTGGCCGACGCCGAACTGCGCGACGACAACCTCAATCGCGCCGAGATTCGCGCCCCCTATGCGGGCGTCGTGACAAAGCGCCACGTCAACGTCGGGACTTGGGTTGCAGATGGTGATCCGGTTTTCGACATGGCGACGCTGGACCGCCTGCGCATCCGTACTCTCGTGCCCGAGCAGGAATATGATTCGATCACGGTTGGCTCCAATGTGACCGTGAGTTTCGACGCAACTCCCGAAAAGAGCTACGAGTTGTCGGTGAGCCGGGTTATCTCGCGCGCGGACTCGATGACCCGCACCTTCCCGATCCTCATCAATGTGGGCCGCGATGCCGGGGTCGCTCCTGGCATGCTTGCGCGCGTCGAGTTCAAGCGCGACATCGGCGGCACCACGACGGTCATCCCCAAGGACGCGATCGTCGCCCAGGGGCCCGTTCCGGTGATCTTCAAGGTTGAGATGCGCGATGGGGTCCCCTTTGCCAAGAGACTTGAAGTCCAGACCGGACGCTTCTTTGGTCAGGCCGTGGAAGTGATCTCGGATGAACTCCACCCGGGCGAGCAGGTCGTGATCCGCGGGAACGAGCGCCTGAGCGATGGCGACAAGCTGGCTCTCAATGTGTTTGTCACCAACCCTTCGGCTTACGTTGCCGACGAATCCAAGTTCTTCACCGAAAAAGCATCCAACTAAGGCCCCCCAGGCACCTCACTTATGATAAGGTACTTCATCAATAACTCGGTGGCGGTGATCGTCCTATGCATCACCATCATCCTCTTCGGCGTCCTGGCCTTGGTGAGTCTTCCCATCCAGTTAACGCCGAACGTCAAGACCCCAGCGATCACGGTCACCACGGTTTATCCCGGTGCCACCCCCGAGGACGTGGAGCAGGATATCCTCGTCGACCAGGAGCGGTTTCTTCGCAGCGTTCCCGGCCTCAAGAAGATGATCAGCGAGGCGAGCTTCGGGGCGGGAAGCATCACTTTGGAGTTTGATGTCGCCACCGACATGCAGGAATCGCTGGTCCGCGTCAACAATGCGCTCTCCCAGGTGCCCAGCTACCCGGAGAACGTGGACGAGCCGCAGCTATCCACATCCAGCAACTCTGATCAGCCCGTTGCATGGTTCAGTATTCGTGCCCTCCCCGGGCACGAGAACGACGTAAATATCGCGGCACAGTATGATCTGGCCGAAGACTTCGTGAAGACGCGCTTCGAGCGAATCCCCGGCGTCGCCAGCGTGCAGGGCGTTTACGGCGGCTCCCCGAAGGAGATGCAGGTCTACCTGGATCCCTACAAGCTGGCCGATCGGCGCATCAGCATCTTTCAGGTTCGCGAGGCCATCCGTGGCAATAACCGCGACGTATCGGGCGGCGATCTCTGGGAGGGGAAGCGTCGTTACACCGTCCGCACCGTGGGCCGCGTCCAGACTCCGGAGGACGTCGAAAACATCATCATCACCCATCGGGATGGTGCGTCGATTCGCGTGGGGGACGTGGGGTACGCGACGCTTAGCGTGGCCAAGTCACGCTCACTCATTCGTCACAACGGGCGTCCCGCCCTCGCCATGGGTGTTCGCCATCAGCCCGGCACAAACCTGCTGGTGGTGATGGATGAGGTTCGCAAAGCCGCCGCCGAGTTGAACGACGGGGTGCTCAAGCAGAACAACATGCGCATCAATCAGGTGACTGACGACACCGAGTACGTTTCCGAATCGGTGGCGATGGTGCGCGACAACCTGCTGATTGGCGGCGTGCTGGCGTTCCTCACGCTGCTCATCTTCCTCCGGCACATCCGAAGCACCCTCATCATCGCGCTGGCCATTCCACTCTCGATCGTCGGATCGCTCTTCCTCATCAACAGCATGGGGCGAACAATCAACGTCATATCCTTGGCCGGCCTCGCGTTCTCGATCGGCTCGGTGCTCGACAACTCGATTGTGGTTCTGGAGAACATCTTCCGGCACCGCCAGATGGGGAAAGACTCCTTCACCGCCGCCTTTGATGGGACCGATGAGGTTTGGACGGCGATCCTGGCTTCCACAACGACCAACGTCATCGTGTTTCTTCCGATCATCGGACTGAAGGAGCAGGCGGGGCAGCTCTTCGGCGACTTGGCGGTGGCGATCACAGCCTCGAATATCATGTCGCTGATCGTGGCGATTCTGGTGATTCCGTGCTTCTCGGCGCGCCTCCTCCGCGTGATGCCGCACGTTCCAAAAGTGGCAATGGGAGCGTGGGCCTACAACCTGTTTGGATTCGCGCCGGTTGCAGCCAGGATGCAGGCTACCCTGGAGCGGCTCCTTCGCTTTGTACTTGGTCACCTGTTCGGGCGCCTGGCCCTAGTGCTTGGCATGGGCACCATTGCAATCCTGCTCATCTTCGTGTTCATGCCGAAGACCGAATACCTGCCCGAAGGGAACCAGAACTCGGTGTTCGGCCTGCTGATCCCGCCGCAGGGATACAGCGTGGAGGAGATGTCCTCCATCGGCGAGAACCTCGAGGTCGCCTTCCGCCCCTATGTTGAGGGGAGCGTGGAGGACTATCGTAGCGGGAAGCTCGATGCGCCGCCGCTGCGCGACTTCTTCTTCGCCAGCTTCGAGGGGATGATGTTCGTCTTCACGCGCGGCAAGGACAACGAAACGGCGGCGCTGCTGCCGGACCTGATCCGTCGCGAGTTCAGCAAAGTTCCCGGATCGATTGCCATCTCGTCTCAGCGGTCGATCTTCGAGGGGAACCTCCGCGGTTCCCGAGGCATTGATATTGATATCGTCGGCCCCGAGGTTCCCCAGCTTACCTTCGTCGGTCTGCAGGGCTTCCTCTCCATCCTTCAGAATCCGAAGCTGGCCGGTGCTCAAACGATCCCTGAGCCGGGCATCGAGATCGGCCAGCCGCAGCTGACGATTCGCCCCAACTGGGTTCGCGCTGCCGAGGTGGGAATCAGCGCTCAGGCAATCGGCTATGGTGCCTGGGTTCTTGGCGACGGTGCCTATGCGGACGACTTCTATCAGAACGGTCGCAAGTACGACCTGTACATGTACTCGTCGCTCAACGCCTACGACACGCTCTCGAACTTCGACAACATGAAGATTTCCACCGACGAGGGTGTGGTGGTTCCCATCTCCAGCGTGGCTGACTTTTCCTTCGACTTCGTGCCACAGAAGATTCGTCGCGTGAACCAGCAGCGTGCTGTCACGCTACAGGTGGTGCCTCCCACGAATCTTTCGCTCGAGGAAACCCTCGATGTTATCGAGAACGAGGTCATCAAGGACCTGAAGGACAAGGGAATGGTTCCCCCCGGATACGAGATCCGGATCGCAGGTTCCAGCGATAAGCTTAAAGCGATGGTGAACGCGCTTTCGGCGGACTTCGTCCTGGCCCTGGTCCTCATCTATCTGCTGCTGGTTTTGATCTTCAAGCACTGGGGTCACCCGCTCACGATCCTGTTCTCCGTGCCGATTGGGCTAACGGGCGGCGTCCTGGGTCTATTCCTGCTGAACCGGTACCTGCACCTGGTCAGTGGCGGGACCATTGTCCAGTCGCTCGACGTGCTGACGATGCTTGGCTTCGTGATCCTGCTCGGCGCGGTGGTCAACAATCCAATCCTCATCGTTGAGCAATCACTGAACTTCATGGAGCAGGGCATGGAGCGGCACGAAGCCATCGTGCAGGCCACCATGTCGCGCATTCGTCCGATCCTGATGACGACCGGCACGACGGTGCTGGGCCTGCTGCCGCTGGTGCTCATCCCCGGCGCCGGTTCCGAGCTCTATCGCGGCCTTGGCGTGGTGATGTTCGGTGGCCTGTTCCTCGGAACGGTGACCACGGTCTTCTTCATCCCATCTGTGATGGTGTTGATCTACGACTTCATCGACTGGTTCGGGAAGACGCGATTCGGCGTGTCGAGTTCGCGCATGATCCACAAGATCGAAGAGTGACACGAAATCCCCCGGCGCAAGTCGGGGGATTTCTTCATGAGATCGCTTTCGATTGCCGTCGGCCCGGCCCTTGAATGAGGAACATTTCATGGCTCTGCACGACGAACTCCCCGACAGGATCTGGCAACTGTTGCCGCGCCCCGTTCTCCCGGCGCGCGATCACCTCGTCCGTCTATACAGGGCCGCGTGGGCCATCGCCTCGACTCGCGCCATCAGGCCTCCTGCCTCGTGGGTTGCGGATGGCAAGCCTTTCGTAGACGCCTGCTTTTCCGACAACATCTTCCAGTGGGACTCCTGCTTCATTGTCCACTGGCTCAAGTATCAACAGGGCGCGCTCCTGCCCCGCGAGCACGCCCTGTCCCTGCTAGACAATTTCTACGCGGCGCAGCACGAGGACGGCGCGATCCCGCGGGAGATTCGTCCCGACGGAACCGCGGAGCCGTGCAAGACGCCCGCGCAGGAATCGCCCAAGACACCGGTCCACGCCCGCCATGGAGCCTTCACGAATCCGCCGCTGTTTGCCTGGGCCGAGTGGGACTATTACTGCCACACGGGCGACGACTCGCGCCTGGCCCGGGTGCTCCCAAAACTCGCCGCCTACTTCGACTGGTACACCAACAATCGGTCGCGTCCGCAGGGGTACCTCTGGTACGACACTTTCGGGTCGGGCATGGACAACATGCCGCGCCGTGACGCCTGGGGGTGGATCGATTACACGGCGCAGGCGGCGCTCGATTGCGAGGCCCTCGCGAACATCGCGATCCATGTGGGCGATATGTCCATCGCAGAGGCCTGCTCGGCGAATTATCTCGGCTTTCAGGAACTCATCACCAGCAAAATGTGGGACCCGTGGCAGAAGCGCTTTGGCGATGTGGACGATATGGAGATCGTCGTCGGAGCCAACCATCTGGGCCTGTACTGGACCTTGCTGGCGGGCGTGGCGCTTCCGGAGCAGGCGAAGGAAATGATCGCCGCACTGCGCTCACCTCGACACTTTGCGCGTCATCATCCACTGCCCACCTTGAGTGCCTCCGACCCCCAGTTTGCCCACGAAGGCGCCTACTGGCGGGGGAGCGTTTGGGCGCCAATGAACTACATGGTCCAGCGCGGATTGAATCGCTACGAACAACGCCCTCTGGCCACGGAGATCGCGCTCCAACACTTGGAGGTAATGAGCCGTGTCTATACAGCGACCGGCACCATCTGGGAGAACTACTCGTCCGAGAAGGACGCGCCCGGGAGCGAGTCGCGTCGCGACTTCTGCGGCTGGTCCGCCCTTGGTCCCATCGCAGGCCTGATCGAAGACGTGCTCGGTATCGTTGTCGAGGGCTCCAGCAGCCGGGTCGACTGGCGCATCAGACTCGACGAGGAGCATGGCATCGAGAATCTCCAGGTGGGCTCCGCCCACATTTCTCTGCGGGCGACACCTGTTGTTGGGGGCTGGTCGGTGCGGATGCTTGCCACTGCCGAAGTCGAGGTCCACATTTACGGCATGGTCGGAAAAGGCATTCATCGGCTTGCCCCGTACCACCCCGTCACCGTTCGTGTTCGCTAGATGTCTGTCTGACCACTCCACTTGATTGCTCCCCAATATGCGGATCGAAATCACCGACCTTCACAAGTCCTTCGGCACGCTGACCGTCTTTGACGGGCTCAACATCAAGTTTGAGCCGGGTGAAATCGCCGTCGTCATGGGGAGGTCGGGCCAGGGGAAAAGCGTCATGCTCAAGCACCTCGTTGGCTTGGAGAAGCCCGAGGCCGGACAGATTCTGATCGATGGGCGTGACATCACGGGGCTTCGGGAGAGCGAGCTCTATCCGATCCGGATGCGGTTTGGGATGATCTTCCAGAACGGCGGCATGCTCCAGTCACTCAACGTCGAGGACAACGTGGCACTGCCCCTCATAGAGGTGCAGGGAAGCGATCGACACGCCATCATGGATAAGGTCCATGAGAAGCTGAAGATGGTGGGCCTTGAGGGGAAGGAGAAGCAGTCAGTCACGACGCTTTCCGGAGGTCAGCAAAAGCGGGTGGCAATCGCCCGGGCCCTCGTCCAGGACGCCGACTGCCTGCTGTTTGATGAACCGACCGCTGGCTTGGACCCGCCCATCAGCCAGACTGTCGATGAAGTCATCATGGAGGTGAACCAGCAGACGGGTGCCACCATGATCGTGGTCACGCACGACCTCGTGAGCGCCTTCCAGGTGGGGCAGCGGCTCCATTTGCTCGACAAGGGGAAGGTGGTGGCCTCGGGCACTCCTGATGAATTTCGCCGTATAGACACACCGGTTGTCCGCGAGTTCCTCAAGCGCGGTACGCTGATCGGGCAGGAGGGCGGCGGGCGATGATCCGCCTCAGCACCGGATTCAGTTGGGATTCACCCGAGGCAGAAGCGGTGCGCCGGGTTCGCATCACGGTTTTTGTCGAGGAGCAGCAGGTTCCAGGAGGGGACGAGTTCGACTCGATCGACGACTCCTGCGTGCACGCCCTAATCCTCTCGGATGGGAAACCGGTGGCGACCGGGCGCCTGTTCGCCTTCGAGGGAGGCGGACGCATCGGTCGCATGGCCGTGATGCGCGAAGCTCGTGGACTTGGGTACGGACGGCTGATCGTGGAGGCGCTGCTGGTGGAGGGTCGCCTGCGTGGATGGAAGCGCTTCGTCCTCGACGCGCAGGTGCATGCCATCGGCTTCTACGAGCGTTGCGGCTTTCACGTCATCGGCGAGGAACACCTCGACTGCAACATTCCCCATCGCCTCATGGAACGCGTGGAGCGCTAGTCACTCCTCGCCGTCGTCCTCGATCCAGGACTCCGCTTCCGCTTCTTCTGTTTCGCCGGGCGGCGGCTCGACCGGATGGAGGAATTGGAAGAGCGTCAGGGCCAGTCCCTTCGTCATGCCCGGCGCGGAGGCAATGTCCTCCGCCGAGGCTTGCTTGAGCCGCGTGAGGCTTCCGAAGTGCGTCAGCAGCTTCTTGCGGCGCGTGGGACCAATGCCCGGAAGCTCCTCAAGTCCCGTGCGCAGACTCGCGCTGTTGCGGAGCTTGCGATGGTAAGAAATGCCGAAGCGATGGGCCTCGTCACGAATCCGCACCAGCAGGAACAAGGCGGGATCGGACTGGTCGAAGCGGACCGGATCCTTGCGATTGGGAAGGAACACTCGCTCTTCGCTGCGAATCTCCGTACGGATTCCCTGTCGCCCAGCCAGCAGCCGAGCCTTGGCGAGGCCGCACACGGGAACCCGCCCCAGCATATCGAGTTCGCGCAGCACCTCGATGGCCGCGTTGAGCTGCCCCTTGCCGCCGTCGATCACGATGAGGTCCGGGAGTGGCGTCTCCTCGCGAAGCAGGCGCGAGTAGCGCCGCGTCAGCACCTCGCGCATGGATGCAAAGTCGTCCTGACCTTCCACCGACTTCACCTTGAAGTGACGGTAGTTGGCCTTGTCCGCCTCGCCGTTCAGCATCGACGTCATCGAGCCTACCACAAACGACCCTTGGAAGTTCGAGATGTCGAAGCACTCGATGCGCACGGGGAGCTTCGGCAACCGTAGCTTGTCCTGCAGATCGGCAAGGACGGCCTCGCGGGACTTCTCGCCCGCGAGCCGCTTCTCCAACTCCTGACGCGCGTTGCGATTCGCCATCTCAATCAGGCGCACCTTCTCGCCGCGTTGAGGCCGCAGCAGCCGCACCGGCCCACCGCGCAGCGATTCGAGCCCGCTTCCGACAACAGCGGCTTCCTCCAGTTCAACGGGCACCAGGATGTCGCGCGGGATCACGGGCTGGTCCGCGTAGTACTGCCCAAGGAAGGTATCGATGACCGCTCCATCGGGAAGGCCGTGATCGCGGAAGTCAAAGGCACGGGTCTCCGTCAGCGAACCCCCGCGGTAGGTGAACAGACTGATCACCATGCGCCCCTGTTCGCGCGCCATGCCGATCACGTCGCGATCAAATCGCCGGTGACTGACCACGTTCTCTTGCTCGATCGTGCGCTCGATGGCAGTCAGTTGATCGCGCACCGCCGCGGCCTTCTCGTAGGCCATCGCATCGCTATATTCCCACATACGTCGACGCAGCAGTTCCACCACTTCGTCACGCCGACCATTGAGGAACAACACGGTCTGGTCTACGTACTCGGCGTACTTCTCGTGCGTGACCAAGCCGACACACGGGGCTGAGCATCGCTCGATTTGGTGGAGGATACACGGCCGGGTGCGATTGCGCAGTACATTGTCGGGACAGGACCGAAGCGGGAAGAGTTTCTGAAGGAATCGCATGGTTTCCTTCACAGCGCTGCTGCTGGCGAAAGGACCGAAGTAGAGGGCCTTGTCGTTCTCGCGGCGTCGGCGGATGCGGTGCAGTCGGGGCCATTCATCTGTCGGGTCGAGCCGAAGCGATATATACGTCTTATCGTCGCGCAATCGGATGTTGTAGCGGGGCTGGTGCTTCTTGATGAAGGTGTTCTCAAGGAGCAGTGCCTCTTTCTCCGTCTCGGTGACAACCACCTCGATGTCCGCAACTCGCGCGCGAAGGAACTTCACGCTGAAGCGCTGATCGCCGCTCTCCCTGAAGTAGGAGCGAACACGCGTCCTGAGATTGGATGCCTTGCCGACGTAGAGAATCTTCCCCTTTTCGTCTTTCATCATATAGACGCCAGGGCTGTTTGGCAGGCCGTCCAGGATCTGCTCGATCGGATCGACTTCACTCATGGCGTCGCGTCTCCATCGATTCGACAAATATACACGCCCGGGCTGCTTTCGTGAACGACGCGCTGCACAAGCTGCTGGCGCAGATCCACAAACCGAGCCCATTCCACGGGCGTAAAGCGCGGCTTGAAATAAAGCTCCTCATACTGGCCGAGCTCCGCCATGTTCAGCAGCACGTAACGAATTCCGAGCCCCCGCCAACGCTCAAGAAGTGCCTCGTTGCTCGCCGTTTCACGGATCTCCACCAACACACGAGGCGTGTCGAACCAATCGCTGAGGATTGGTTTGTAGTGGAACGCGTAGAAGCCGCGATGCTCACCGATGTAGAATACCGGCTCGTTCGGCGAGGTGTTCTCCTCGAGCCAACGAATCGCGCCGAAAGCGTTGAAGCGATTCCCGACAAAGGCATCCACGCCTATGCGACCGACGGCCGCCTGAAGGGTCGGCGTGAGCGCGATCCGATAGTAGGTGCTCCAAGCGAATCCTGTCAACGCCACGGCCAGCAACGCAGCGCGCGTCAACATCACGGTCAATCGGCCTCCATGCTGCTCTGCCGTATAGATTGCTATACATGAACCAATGGCGCAGAGCAGGGCGATCTCAGGAATCAGGAAGCGCACTGACTGGTAGGTGACAAACCAGATGGGGAACCCAAGCACGAGCAGTCCGATGCAGATGCACCACGCGGGATTGAGGCGGCGAAGACGGTTGCGGACTCCACGAATCAGCATTCCGCCGGCAAGGATCGGAAGGAACGCAATCAGGGTCACACCCGGTGTGTGAGACTCGAAACGTCCGTACTGAAAGGTGGCGCGGACAGGCACCAGCAGGAAGTCGAGGACTCCGCGGCCCATCCCCTTCTCGGCCGCCTTAGCCTTGTAGAACTCATCGTTGGCCGCGGACCACTCGGGGCCGCCAAACACTCCGAAGCCGAGTGGATAGACAGGGTTCCCGTGAAAGACGAGGCTCTTCACCAGCCACGGTGCCAGGACGAATAGTCCCGTCCCTACCATGGTCAATGTCGCCAGCCACCATCGACGGCCCGCCGTCGCAGCTGCCCAGACCCCCACGATACCCGCCAAGGGAAGGACTGAAAGCTTCGTCGCGCATGCGGCGCCGAGCAATAGACCGGCGGCGATCCATCGCCCGATCTTCGGGAGCCGACCACGATGGATGATCACGACAATCGCACCCAGCAAGAATGCGGTGCTCAGCATGTCGGCGAACGGCCACGCGGCGATGATCGCATTGACCGGTACGGTGGCAGTGAGCATCGCGGTCGACCAGAACACCATACTCTCCGAACCCGCCTCATCTGGCCGTGCGGTTGATCTCAAGGATCTGTATAGACACCCTGCGATGGACCCTGACAGGAGGCTGACGATTAGGGCCGAACCTACATTCAGAGCCTGATACGCCACGCCAATCCCAGCGACGGGTCCGGAAAGGAGCGCCACAAGGCCGAGGAGCGACGGCAGGTTGCTGTTGGCGCTGTATGGCAGATTCAAGAAGCCGCCTGCGCGGGACCACTCCATCGGGGCGGTCAGGTGGTAACGCAGTCCGTCGCTCTCGACTGCCGGTGCGCACGCGGCGAGGATCAGAACTGTATAGACAGGAATGAGTAGGAGTGCCTCGCCGGCAAACCGAAGAGCCGGCCGGGTGGTACGTCCTCTTTTCATGGCAAGGAGCGCCGTTGTAACTGCAACCAACCATAACAATGTCGGGACGAACACCTGGGCGAGCGGACCGAGGTGCAGCCAGAACATTACCCCCGCGAGGATATTGATCACGGCAGCCAGCAGCAGGGGACTGAGCAATCCCCGTTCGAATCCCTGCCGCCGGGCCACCGCGAGACCCGTGATCGTGAGAGGCAGTATGGCCAACAGCAGGGGAGACACGAACTGCACCAGACCCCGCGGCACATCGTCCGGGACGAATTCCCATACGGGTGAGACCCAGGGGAGCTGCCACCCACCGATCAACCAGACCGCCAGCATGGTCAGGACCCAGAGAGCCGGAAGGAGCGCAGGTATTGGGCGGGGGTACTTGGGCATCGTATCTCCGAGTGATCGTGAGGCCCGGCACCATTTCCCGAGGGACGGAGCAGAGCAAGCGGAGTGCGTCACCCGCTTCCTTCGATCACGGGCTTGACCCTGCCGCATTCGGGGAGTCCGATGCGACGTGGGGTGCTCGAGGTCCCCTGACGATGTCCGTTCTTCCAAAATTACGTTCTTTTGCAACACCTCTCACGATCGGAGGATTCGTCCTCTCCGCCGTTACTGGCGTGGCGCTCTTCTTTCACTTCAACACACCGGGCAGCAAGGCGCTCCACGAGTGGTTCGGATGGCTGCTAATCGGCGGCGTTGCCCTGCACGTCTGGCTCAATCGAAAGGTTTTCGCCACTTACTTCCGACAACCGCTGGCGCTTGTCATCATTGCCTTGCTGGTGGGCCTGACAGCCTTCTCTTTCTTTACCGGAGGCGGTGGAGGCGGCCGTGGGAACGGTCCCGGTGGTGGGGGAGAGCGACGCGGCCCTTCCGGCCGTTTGGCCACGGAGGTCATCATGGGCGCCTCGGTTTCGGTGGCGGCCCAATTGGCCAAGAGTGAGCCGGAACAGCTGATTGCCAAGCTCGAGGCAGCGGGCATCGAGGTCGAGTCCAAGGATCAGACCCTTTCCGACATCGCATCGGATGCCGACAAGAACCCGGGCGAACTGATCGAACTCGTCTTCCGATAATCAGAACGCCACCGATTTGGACCGTATTCGGGAATCTGGTTGATAGACCTCGTCACCCAAGTGGGTCGGCGAGGTGAAAGGGCTTTATTTCAAGGACCTGGGCAAATCCGGGACTATTTCTGACTTCCGCCGCAGCTGCCGCGGGCCGCTTCGGGGAGCCGGCGGCATTTTTCCCACAAATCCGCGCAAATGGGGTTTGATTCGCACTAGATTCAGGATAAAGGTCTTTTCCGCCTCCGAAGTGGAGCAGCGGTGAGGATCACCATAGCCTTGGACCGACAGTGTCGACCGTGGCCTGGCCCCTCTCAAGATAGCGTGAGCGGAAGGAACCCGATGAGCACTTACCAAGCCCCCAAGGCACAGGGTCTCTATGACCCCAGCCAGGAACATGACGCCTGCGGCGTGGCGTTTATCTGCCAGATCAAGGGCAAGCCAGCCCATTCGATCATCGAACAGGGGCTCGAAATCCTCGAGAATATGGATCACCGCGGTGCGTGCGGCTGCGATCCGGGCTCCGGTGACGGCGCGGGCATGCTCGTGTCGATGCCCGACAAGTTCTTCCGTCGCGAGATGCGTCGCACCTGCGGCGTGGAACTCCCCCGGCGCGGCGAATACGCCGTGGCCATGATGTTCCTTCCCAAGAATCCCAAGTGGCGGATGCAGCACGAGATTCTCTTCGAGAAGGTCGTCAACGACTACGACATGATGATCCTCGGCTGGCGCGACGTGCCGGTGAACAGCGAGTGCCTCGGCATCTTCTCCGGCGCATCAGAGCCCACCGTGCGTCAGGCCTTCATCGGGATGCGCAATAATTTCTACAACAAGACGGACTTCGAGCGTCGCCTCTACCTGATCCGCCAGATCTCCGAGAATATCAGCGAAGAACTCGAGATGCCTGGCTGCCAGGAGTTCTACATCAACACCTGCTCGGCAAACCGCATTGTCTACAAGGGCATGCTCACTACCGCGCAAATGGGCCAGTACTTCCTGGACCTGAAGGACCCGGACTTCGAGAGCCACCTGGCGCTCGTCCACTCCCGCTTCTCCACGAACACCTTCCCCCAGTGGAGCCTCGCGCATCCCTATCGCTACCTCGCCCACAATGGCGAGATCAACGCGCTGCGCGGCAACCGCAACTGGATGCGCGCCCGCAAGGGTTCGCTCAAGTCCAGCGTCTTCGGCGCCGAACTGGACAAGTTGTTTCCCCTTTTCTCAGAGTCGGTTTCCGACTCCGCCACGCTCGACAACGCGCTACAGTTCCTGGTCGTCAATGGCCGGTCGCTGCCGCACGCGGTGCTCATGCTGATCCCCGAGGCGTGGGACCACCACGACCTGATGGACGAAGACCTGAAGGCCTTCTACGAGTTCCACGCCTGCCTGATGGAACCGTGGGACGGTCCTGCCGCGGTGGCCTTCACCAATGGCGAGATGATCGGCGCCGTGCTCGACCGCAACGGCCTCCGTCCGGCGCGCTACGTCGAGACGACCGATGACCTCGTGGTCATGGCTTCCGAGATGGGCGTGCTCCAGATCCCCGAGGCCAAGGTTCGTCGCAAGTGGCGCCTCCAGCCGGGCAAGATCTTCCTGGTCGACACGAAGCAGGGCCGCATCATCGGCGACGAGGAAATCAAGTCCGAGATGGTCAACAAGCGCCCGTGGCGCCGTTGGCTGAAGGACAACATGGTCCATCTGGATTCGCTCCCCGATTACAGCGTGAAGGGCGCCGACCTCGACACGTTGCTCGACCGCCAGAACGCCTTTGGCTATACGGTCGAGGATCTGCGGATGCTCCTCATGCCGATGGTCACCAACGGCATGGAGGCCCTTGGTTCCATGGGAACGGACACGCCGCTCGCGTGCCTGTCCGACCGTCCCCAATTGCTCTACAATTACTTCAAGCAGCTCTTCGCCCAGGTGACCAACCCGCCGCTCGACGCGATCCGCGAGGAACTCGTCACGTCGCTCGTCACCTATGTCGGTCGCGAAGGCAACCTGCTGGACGAAACGCCCGCACACTGCCGCCTCGTGCGGCTCGATACTCCGGCCCTCAGCAATGAGGATCTGGAGAAGCTCCGCAACGTCTCCGACAACGAGAAGGGGATGAAGGCCGCGACCCTTCCGATGATCTTCGAGGCCTCGCGCGGCGTCGAAGGTCTGCGCGACGCGCTGGCGACGCTTTGTTCCAATGCCTACAACGCGATCACGACTGGCGCCACGATCATCATCCTGTCCGACCGCGGTGTTGACGCGACGCATGCCCCGATTCCGAGCCTCCTCGCCACCGCGGCGGTTCACCACTATCTGGTGCGCGAAGGTGTTCGCACCCAGGCGGGTCTCATCATTGAGTCCGGTGAGGCGCGCGAGGTGCATCACCACTGCCTCCTGATCGGATACGGCGCCCAGGCGGTGAACCCGTATCTGGTCTTCGAAACCATCGTCGACATGGAGAAGGACGGTCTTCTTCCCGAGGGCGTCGACTACAAGAAGGCTGTGAAGAACTACATCAAGGCGGTCAGCAAGGGCCTGCTCAAGGTCGCCTCGAAGATGGGAATCTCGACCATCCAGAGCTACCGCGGTGCCCAGATTTTCGAGGCCATCGGCCTCAGCCGCGACCTCATCAAGGAATACTTCACCGGCACGGCCTCGCGCATCGGCGGTATCGGCCTGGATGTCATCGCGAAGGAAGCGCTCATGCGCCACCGTCGCGGCTTCCCGCCCATCAAGACCCAAGGCGAAGTGCTCGAATCCGGCGGCAACTATCAGTGGCGCGCCGACGGCGAGGCCCACGCTTGGAACCCCGAGAGCGTCTCGGCGCTCCAGCAGGCGGTTCGCGGCGAGAACTACAAGACCTTCAAGGAATTCTCCAAGGCCATCAACGACGAGAGCCGTAGCCGACTCACGCTCCGCGGCCTTCTCAAGTTCCGCAAGGCAGCCACGCCGATCCCGCTGGATGAGGTCGAGCCCGCGAAGGAAATCGTGAAGCGCTTCTGCACCGGCGCCATGTCGCTCGGCTCCATCAGCCCCGAGGCGCATGAAAACCTCGCCATCGCCATGAACCGCCTCGGCGGCAAGAGCAACACCGGCGAAGGCGGCGAGGATCCCCGTCGCTTCAAGCCCGACGCGGATGGCTCGCTGCGCCGCAGCGCCATCAAGCAGGTCGCCTCCGGCCGCTTCGGCGTTACTGCTGAGTATCTCGCCAATGCCGACGAGCTCCAGATCAAGATGGCTCAGGGCGCGAAGCCCGGCGAGGGCGGTCAGCTCCCCGGCCACAAAGTCGACGACTACATCGGCATGATCCGTCACTCGACCCCGGGCGTCGGCCTCATTTCCCCGCCCCCGCACCACGACATCTACTCGATCGAGGATCTGGCGCAGCTGATCCACGACCTGAAGAACTCCAACCCGGTTGCCCGCGTCTCGGTGAAGCTGGTTTCCGAGGTCGGCGTCGGCACCGTTGCCGCGGGCGTCGCCAAGGCCAAGTCCGACCACATCCTCATCAGCGGTGACGGCGGCGGCACAGGCGCCTCGCCGCAGACCTCCATCAAGCATGCCGGTATCCCGTGGGAGCTTGGCCTCGCCGAGACCCAGCAGGTGCTGGTTCTCAACGACCTGCGCGGGCGCATCGTCCTCCAGGTCGATGGCCAGCTCAAGACCGGCCGGGACGTCGTCGTTGGCGCGCTTCTTGGCGCCGAGGAGTACGGCTTCTCCACGGCCCCGCTCATCGCCCAGGGCTGCATCATGATGCGCGTTTGTCACCTGAACACCTGCCCCGTCGGTGTCGCCACCCAGGACCCGGTCCTCCGCAAGAAGTTCGCGGGCACGCCGGAACACGTCGTGAACTACTTCTTCTTCGTGGCCGAGGAAGTGCGCGAACTGATGGCGGAGATGGGCTTCCGCACCATGGCCGAAATGGTTGGCCGCGTGGATTGCCTCGAAGCCGACCTGCCGCAGGATCACTGGAAGGCGAAGAACCTCGACCTGTCGCTGGTTCTCCACAGTCCCGACATGCCCAAGTCCGTCGCCCGCTGCAACGTGATGAAGCAGGATCACGGTTTGGAAGCAGCGCTCGACCAGAAGCTTCTGGAACTGGCCAAGCCTGCCATCGAGAAGGGCGAGAAGGTGGATCTGTCGCTCGACATCCGGAACATCAACCGGACCGTCGGCACGATGACATCGAGCGCCATCGCGAAGAAGTACGGCCACAAGGGCCTGCCGGACGGCACGATCAAGGTCAGGTTCCGCGGCACCGCTGGTAACAGCTTCGGCGCATTCCTGGCCCGCGGCATTACGTTCCATCTGGTCGGCGATTCGAACGACTACGTTGGCAAGGGCCTCAGCGGTGGACGGATCATCGTCCATCCCGCACCCGATGCCCCTTACGTCCCCGAGCACAACATCGTCGCTGGCAACGTAATCTGCTACGGTGCCACGGAAGGTGAGATCTTCCTTCGCGGCGTCGTTGGCGAGCGTTTCTGCGTTCGTAACTCCGGCGTGCGCGGCGTCGTGGAAGGCGTTGGCGATCACGCCTGCGAGTACATGACTGGCGGCCGCATTGTGGTGATCGGCCCAACGGGCCGCAACTTTGCCGCCGGCATGAGTGGTGGCATCGCCTACGTTTACGACCCGAACGGCGATTTCCCGACCCGCTGCAACCGCGAGATGGTTGATCTGGAGAAGCTGGTCGAGGCGGACGATCTGGCCGAAGTCCGCGGGCTGCTCGAGCAGCATCTCGCCCATACCGGCAGCACCGTTGCCAAGGCGCTTCTGGCCGACTGGGAGACCACCGTGGACTGCTTCGTCAAGGTCATGCCGACGGACTACCGGCGCGTGCTGGCGGCCCGCAAAGCCAAGGCCCAAACGGCCAAGGCCTGAGAACGAAACCCCTCCACCGATCACGCAACGAAAAGGACTATTGAGAAGCATGGGCAAGCCGACTGGATTCCTCGAACTAAAGCGCGAGTCGCCGAAGTACCGTCCCGTGGAGGAGCGCCTCAAAGACTGGAAGGAAGTCAACGCACCGAGTGACGAGACCAAGGTCCGCAGCCAGGCTTCGCGCTGCATGGACTGCGGCGTCCCCTTCTGCAACCGCGGGTGCCCGCTGGGGAACCTGATCCCCGAGTGGAATGACCTCATTTACAAGAACCGCTGGCGCGAAGCCATCGATGCCCTCCTCAAGACCAACAACTTCCCGGAGTTCACCGGTCGCATCTGCCCCGCGCCCTGCGAGGCATCCTGCGTCCTCGGCATCAACGACAGCCCAGTGACCATCAAGCAGAGCGAGGTCAGCATCGTCGACCACGCCTTCGCGGAGGGATGGATCAAGCCCCAGCCCCCCGAGAAGCGTACCGGCAACAAGGTCGCCGTGATCGGTTCCGGCCCGGCGGGCCTTGCCGTCGCTGCCCAGCTCAACAAGGCCGGCCATAGCGTCACTGTCTACGAGCGCGCCCAGCGCCCTGGCGGCCTGCTGACCTTCGGAATTCCCGACTTCAAGCTCGACAAGGCGGTCATCGACCGGCGCGTCAAGCTGATGGAAGACGAGGGGATCGTCTTCCGCTGCGGCGTGAGCGTCGGCACCGACGTTACGATCGAAAAGCTCCGCGCTGAGAACCAGGCCGTGGTCTTCGCCATGGGTGCCACCGAGCCCCGCAACCTCCCGGTCGAGGGACGTGAACTGGACGGCGTCCACTTCGCGATGGACTATCTGGTTCCGCAGAACGAAACGAACTACGGTGACCGCCCGGCGGACCGTCGTTACATCAACGCCAAGGGGAAGCGTGTTGTGATCCTCGGCGGTGGCGATACCGGCGCTGACTGTCTCGGCACTGCCCATCGTCACGGCGCCGCGTCGGTTCACCAGTACGAGCTCATGCCCCAGCCCCCCGTTGAGCGCTCCGCCAACAATCCCTGGCCCCAGTGGCCTCTGATCATGCGCGGCTCCTCCGCCCACGAGGAAGGCGGCATCCGCGACTGGAGCATCCTCACCAAGAAGTTCTCCGGGAAGGACGGCAAGCTGGAGAAGCTCCACGCGGTCCGTCTCGAATGGCAGGCCGGCCCCGATGGTCGCATGAACTTCAAGGAAATCCCCGGCACCGAGTTCGAGATGGACGTGGATCTCGTCTTCCTCGCCATGGGGTTCCTTGGGCCCGAGAAGCCCGGTCCACTCCAGCAGTCCGGCGTGGAACTCGATGCGCGCGGCAACGTGAAGACCAACGGCAACTACGCTTCCTCGGTGGACGGCATCTTTGCGGCAGGTGACTGCCGCCGCGGCCAGTCGCTGGTCGTTTGGGCCATCGCCGAGGGCCGCAAGTGCGCCCGCGCTGTCGACACCTATCTGATGGGTTCGAGCGACTTGCCCGGTTGATTCCTGGGCAGTGCTTCCTGCAACCTTGGGCTCCCCGGTTCGTTCCGGGGAGCCCGATTTCTATCCCCGGAGCCCCGCGACCGTGAGCAAGGCAATTGGTTTTCTCCTCTGCACCCTGGTCGCCGCTTTCTTCGTGGCGTCCGCTGCCGCGCAAGGGGCCGGCGTGGTGGACTTCCGCACCCAGACTCGCCAGGCACTCCTGCCCGGCGTCGACTCGGGTGTCTATACGTTCAACACGCGACGGGGACAATCCACCGTCATCACACTCGAGGCAGAAGTTGGCCGCCCCGGCGTCCATACGGACCTGATCACGTCGCCCGATGGTGTCCTGCGGGGCGAGGAACTCCAGTCCTTGGCAGCGGGGGAGAATTGTCCGGCTGCCTACGGTCTCGAAACCCAGCCGAAGGCCGATACCACTGCTGCGCTGACGGGCCTCCTCATCGAGCGCGGTCATCTGCTCAGTTGGCCCCCCGCGGGAAATCATCTCATCATCCGCCCCGAGGGAAATGCACAGATCGTAACTCCCGCGGCGGAGCCCTCGACAGTCCGTTTCGACGACGGCACAAGCTTCACCATCCGGTCGCTCAACGGTCCGCTGCCCCTCGGTCCGGGGGAGTGTTCCGTCTATACAGGGACTCTTTTCCCCCAGGACTTTGTCGCCGAACCCGCCTGGCGCGGCAGCATTCTGGTTCGGTTGCGGCCCGCGGTGGAGGCCCCCGCCTCATCGCGGTGGCTGTCCGCTGACCCCGCGCGCAGACAGTTTCGGGTGGAGAGCGCCGAGCCATTCGCCAACTCCACGCTGAAGAAAGGGGAACTGGGTCTGGTTGTTGATGGGTCACACGGCGCATGGGCTCAGGACGCCGCGGCTCAACACGTCGCACTCACCATCGACTTTAGCTTGGACCACGAGTTGGCGGAAGCGCGCATCGTTTTGCCCGTGGGCGAGCGCATCATGAGGGGCGGCCTGGTGTCCGCATCCCAGCCCGAGGAACCACTCGCCAATGCGCTGCTCCTGGACGCATCGGGAACCCGGCTGGCTGCCATGTCTGCCCCGGAGTTTGCCCGCCGCGGCATCGCCCCCAGCGCCACCCAGATCGCCGAGCTCTTCGTCAACGAAGGCTACAGCGAAGGCGTTGCGCTCACCTCCACCCAGCCGTCGGTGCTCACCGACAGCGCCCGCCGCGATTCCACGCGCCAGCAGTCAATCGTTCGTGTCCGAAGCGCCCTCGGTTTTCGCATCGGCCGGGAGGCTCTCACGATCCCGGACGTCGGAGGGGAACTGAAGCTCGTCGAGCGCACGGTGATCGAGAATCTAGGCAGCACGATCCCCTTCAACGGACCTTCATCCCTCGCCGATCGCCGCACTGCCTTCGAGGGGAGCCTCCGTCACTTCTGGGCCGCGCCGTGGAATCCCGCGAAGGAGGAGTGCGGCGTGCGCGTGCGCTTCGCTGCTCCCTGCCAAGTCGCCATGATCGAAGTCGTTCATGCCGCTGCCGCCGGGTTCTCCCCGCAGTTCTCCGTGAAGGCTTATCGAATCGAGGGTCGCCTCACTTCGCAGGATCCGTGGGTCACACTCGCGACCGTCCGCCATGACGAGCCCGTCAACCGCGACCGACTCCTCATCGATGGTGCTCCGACGCTGATCGAAATGAGGCTCGTCATCGACAAACCCTCTTTCGTCACCGCCGGCGACATCGCCCGCATCGCCGAGTTGTATATCTGGACGAAGTAGCCCACCCGCACGCCGCTTGGCCTTGCCCGCGTGGCGGCGCTGTGCGACACATCGTTGCGTGGGGAGGCGAAGGTCATGCGGGGGAGTTTTCTGGTCGTTCTAGCGGTGATGTTGGCGCTCATTCTGTTCGTCCCGCGGGCAGGAGCAGAACCCGTGCGTCCTGACGATCCACTGCTGAAGGGGGTCCAGATCTCGGAAAA
>WGMQ01000062.1 GCA_016125005.1 bacterium
CGACGCGGATCTGCCCGCTGGTGCGGTGCAGACGGGCGGCAACGACCCGACGACGGTGACGGTGGTGGGCGGTTCCTCGGTCGACACGGCCGACGGCTACCAGCTGCGCGGTAGCGTCACGGGCACTGTCTATACAGACACGAACGGCAACGGCTCGAAGGATGATGGCGAGACGGGGATCGGCGGGGTGCTGGTGACGGTGACGAACGGCCTCGGCGGCAGCTTCACGGACACGACAGAAGCGGACGGCACCTGGTCGGTCAGCGGCGTGCCCGCTGGTGAAGCCTCGGTGAATGTCAACGACGCGGATCTGCCCGCTGGTGCGGTGCAGACCGATGGCAACGACCCGACGACGGTGACGGTGGTGGGCGGTTCGAGTGTTTCGACCGCTGACGGCTACCAGCTCCAGGCTGCCTCGGTCTCCGGTCGCGTCTGGGATGACGAAGACGGCAATCAGGCCATCGACGGTACGGAAAGCGGACTCAGCGGAATCGAAGTGACGCTGACCTACGCTGGCACCGACGGCGTGTTCGGCAACAGCGACGACACCACTGCAACGGACATTACTGAGTCCCTCGGCGGCTACTCGTTCGAGAGCCTCGTCGCGGGCAACTACCGCGTGAGTGTCGCGGCCCAGGCCGCGGGCGAGTCCTACATCCTCACCACCGACTCCACCACGATCGCGGTCACGCTCACCGAAAGCCAGGCGGCCACTGGACGCAACTTTGGCTTCGGCGAGCCGATCCTCGACAAGACCGACGGCACGCTCCTTAACGACGTGGACAACAACGGCCAGTTCGACTCGGGCGACACGGTTGGCTTCGTCATCACGCTGACGAACGTCTCGACGACGACGGGCTTCACCACCTCCATCGAGGACGTGATTCCCCCCGGCTTCAGCCTGTGGGAGATCCTTACCGGACCGGCGGGCGATTCCTCCGCCACGACGAGCAACTTCGTCAGCTACAAGGACGTGAACGTGGGTGCGGGCGACACGATCGTCATCATCTACACGCTCACCCCGTGCTGGGATGTGGCGGTCGGTACCTCGGGCAACACCTCGGCCTGCATCGACATCGGCCAGAACAGCACGACGGAACTGTGCGACGCAGGCTCGATCTCCTCGGTCGAAGGCAACCACACACCGGGCACGTATCCGAACTTCTGCAGCCAGACCTACGTCAGCGCCTACCACGCCGGCAACAGCTGGCCGGGCTACAACGGCGACGGCATCACTGCCGCGAACAACGCCATGCTCTTTAACCCGTACCAGTCAGCCGTCGATGGAGAGAACAACCTCTACATCGCCGACCACTCGAACCACGCGGTGCGCAAGGTGGACGCCTCCACCGGCATCATCACCACGGTGGCCGGTCTGCCGAACAACCCCGGCTATACGGGCGACGGCGGCTCTGCCACGGCAGCGCGCCTCCGCCTCCCCGCCGACGTCTTCGTCCGCGGCTACAACCTCTACATCGCCGACAAGGGCAACAGCGTCATCCGCAAGGTCGACATGGTCGACAACACCATCACGACGGTTGCCGGTAACGGCATCGGCGGATACAGCGGCGACGGCGGCCTCGCGACGGCGGCTCAGCTCGACCGCCCGAATGGCGTCTACGTTGACCTGGCCGGCAACATCTACATCGCCGACACGTTCAACTTCGCCATCCGCAAGGTCGACGCGGCCACGGGCATCATCACCACCATCGCCGGCACGCCGACTGTCCACGGACACGGCGCCGACGGCGGCGTGGCAGCTACCGAGCCCCTCGAATGGGTCATGGATCTCGCGATGACGAGCGGCTGCGACGGCGACACCCTCTACTTCAGCGAGCAGAACGGCTATAACCTGATCCGCCGGATCGTGAATGGCCGCTTCGAGACCATCATCGGACGTCAGGGCTCCTCGGCGCTCGGCGACTGCGGCCCGGCCAAGCTGGCCCAGCTCCGCCGCCCCGTCGGCCTCGCCTTCGACACCGTTGGCAACCTGTACATCGCCGACCGCGACAACCACAAGGTGCGCAAGGTCGACACCCATAGCGGCCTCGTCACCACCATCGCGGGCGACGGAACACCCGGCAAGCTCGGCGTCGGCAACCTGGCCACCTCCACCCAGCTCAACATGCCGTCCGGCGTCGTCGTCGGCACGGACAACGTCCTCTACATCACCGACACCGCCAACCACCGCGTGCTGCGCCTGGACCTCAACGATCCGCGCCAGCCCGAGGTCCCCAGCTTCCCCTCCGTCACCTCCGGCGCGCTGCACACCATCATGGGCGTTGCGGGAAGCTATGGTTACAACGGTGACGGCGCCCTCGCCGACAAGACCCAGCTCAGCTACCCCGGGCGCGTCACCTTCGACGCCGACGGCAACATGATCGTGGCCGACTTCTCGAACCACCGCATCCGCATCGTCTACGCCATCAACTCCCGCTCGCGCACCCTCGCGGGCGACGGAACCGCTGGCTACACGGGCGACGGCGGCCAGTCCGAGTTCGCCCGCATCAACTTCCCGACCGACGTCGCGACCGGCCCCGGCGGCATGATCTACTTCACCGATCAGGTCAACGGCGTCGTCCGAGCGATCAACACCCAGACCGGCCTCATCAGCACCCTGACCGTCAACGGCGTCACCTTCGTGCAGCCCGATGGCCTCGCCATCAGCGGCACGACGCTCTACGTCTCCGACCGCTCCACGGGCATGGTCACCGCCGTGGATCTTGAGACGAACATCGGCGAAACGATCATCACCGGCCTCATCTCTCCGCGCGGCCTGGCCGTGGACGGTGAGACTGGCGCCCTCTACATCGCGGAACTCGGCAAGCACCGCATCCAGCGCTTCAGCGCCACGGACGGCCTTGTCGTCGTCGCAGGCGATGGCTTCGCCCGCTTCACCGGCGACGGAGGCCCGGCCACTGCCGCCAGCCTGTTCCAGCCGATGGACGTCGAAGTCACCCCGGGCGGCGACCTGCTCATCGCCGACAGCCGCAACAACGCCATCCGCAAGGTCGACCTCGACGGCTTCATCTCGACCGTCGCAGGCACCGGCGTCGCCGGCTACAACGGCAACGATCTCGACCCGACCACGGCCCAGCTCAATCAGCCCTGGGGCGTCACCGTCACCTCCGGCGGCATCATCGTCATCTCCGACCGCCTGAACTTCATCATCCGCACCCTCGGGACAGAGTAACCCGTCCTCGCAGGAAGCACGGACAACAGTAGGAATCGCCCCGCGCCCCCCGTCAGCAACGACGGGGGGCGCGGCTTTTCGTGGAGGCCCCGGCCACAGCAGCAACAGAAACGTCTTGCCGGGGTGGACGGATGCCTGCGGGGATCGGATTCGATGATCCCCTGAGGTGATGCCGTGCCGTTTCCCATCAGTCGTGCGCTAAAGGAGTTTGAAGGCTGGTTGCGAGTGGAGCGTAACCTGAGCCCCCGAACCCGCACCGCGTACCTTTACGACCTGGATCGAATGACGCGCTTCCTCGCTCCCGAAGGCACCATGCTCGATGCACTCAACATCAGCAGCGATGAACTGCGCCGCTACGTCGTCCATCTGCGCGAGGAGCAAGGTATCGCGGCGCGCACCCTGGCGCGCACCTTGTCTTCGATCCGGGTATTCTTCGATTGGCTGATTGAGCAGGGCCGCATCGAGATCAATCCGGCGGAGTCACTGCACACTCCGCGGCTCCCACCCAAGCTCCCCGTCTATCTGGTGGCGCACGAACTGAAGCGGCTCTTCGCGGCGCCGGATGTCTCGACGCCAGCGGGGGTGCGCGACCGCGCGATCCTGATGACCTTCACGCTGGCGGGGATTCGTCTTCAGGAGTTGGTTGGGTTGAACGTGGGGGACGTGGATTTCGCGAGCCAAACGATCCGGGTTTTCGGCAAGGGGTCAAAGGAGCGGCTGCTTCCGTTGAATCCCCTGCTGGGCGAGGCTCACTTGGCGTGGCTGGCAGCGCGCGAGGCGGCGGAGGGCGAGAAGGCGTTTTTTGTGAACCGCTTCGGGCGGCGCCTCAGCGGGCGCATGGTGGAGAAACTGGTGGACAAGTACGCGCTCGCCGCGGGGATCGGACGCGATGGAATTTCGCCGCACAAGCTGCGTCACTCCTTCGCGACGATGCTGCATAATCGCGACGTCGATCTTGTGGAGATCCAGGCGCTGCTGGGGCACGCATCGATCGCGACCACGCAGATCTATACGCACACCAATCCCGGCCGTCTCCAGGCGGCTGTCGAGAAACTGGCGATTCTGGCCCCCTCCACGAAGGAGTAAAGGCCCCGAAACCCGTTGCGCGATCAGTCCCAGTCCTGAATGCTGCCGCCATTGTTCAATCCGGAGGCGGATACCCCACCCATGCGCCTGGGCCACCTGATTCTTGCATCCTCCCTTCTCGTCCTCCCTTGCTCCCTGTTGGCACAATCGTCCACGGGCAAGGCGCTCGGCGCGCCGCGTGTGGAGAAGGTCACGGAGGAAACCATGTCTGTGGCGGGCTTTGTTCCGTCGCAGTCACGGGGAGTCTTCATCGGGATCAACGATTTCGCCGACGAGTCGGTGGCGGACCTGAAATTCGCCTGCGATGATGCGGTTGACTTGGCCTACCGCTTCTACGAACTGGGTCTCATTCGGCCAGAGGGAATCGCCCTGGGATTGGCAGGGGAGCCGATCAAGTCCGAGACCAAAGCCAAAGTGGCTACCTTGCGCGAGCGTGGCATGCCGGAGCCCTTTAGCCCTGAGAAGTCGAATATCCTCAAGGTGTTGGGTGCGGCGTCGAAAGGGGCCGGTCGAGAGGGACTGCTGGTGCTGACGCTGTCCACCCACGGGTTCTACGAGGGGGGAGACGCGCTTCTGGCACGCGATACGACAGTCGACCTGGATCTGGACAGCGGCATCCTGACGGAGACCTCGCTCTCCTACGACAGCCTGGTGGCGCTGATGCTTCGCTCCCCGTCGCCCCGGCGGCTGGCGCTGGTCGATGCCTGCCGCGAGCGACTCCGCCAAGGGGGCACGAAGTCCCTCGCGCGGGACCCGGCGTTGCCGACCGCGCTGGCCGAAAGACTCGCGCGCACCAAGGGAATCGCGATGGTTCTTGGCGCGCCCCCCGGGGGCTATGGCTACGACGGCGGTCAGGACGACACCAACCAGCCGATCCAGAACGGCGTCTTCACCCACTACCTCTTAAAGGGACTTTCCGGCGACGTCCGCGGCGACACGGCCACGGGTGTCGTGACGCTCGGCGCGCTCCTGGACTACACGCAGTCTCACCTGTCGCGCTGGACTTCAGCCAACGGTCGCCCCGTCGACGACGGCGGTTCCGGCATCAGTTTCCGCGAGCTTGATCGCGCCCTGATGGAGTTGCCGCTGGCGCTGGACGCCGGGCGCGCGGAGCGACTCCGTGAAGTGGAGAAGCGCCGGGTGCGCTCGCGCGAATTGCTGGCTCAAGCATTCGCCGCCGAGCCCAACATCGTCACGGCAGTGGTGCTCGGCGAGGTGACGCAAGCGCTCTCCGAGTGGGATGCTGAGCGGGTTGAGCCGTTGGTCGCCGCCATCGAGCGCCTTGAGGTCGGTACGCCCGAGTCGCGTCGTTACTTCGTGAAGGTCGACTGGGAGGATCTGCGCCCCCGCCTCGCCACGCCCACTCCCACACCCCTTCCCACTCCCGTCTCCATTTCTGCCGCAAACACCACCGGAGCGCGTACCGTTGCCCCGGATGGATCGGGTGTCTATACAACCATCAGCGCCGCGATGGCAGAGGCGAGCGCCGGCGAGACCGTCACGGTCAAGCCCGGGACGTACCGCGAACTGGTCGTGCTCCGCAGCGGCGTCCGCCTCGTGGGCTCCGGCCCGGAGACAACCCGGATCGAGGTGCCCTCCGGTCACAGGTCCGCGCTGCTGGCGGTCGACTGCGAGGGTGCCATCGTGGAGAACCTAACGATCGACGGCGTCGGCTTCAAGAACATCAGCGCCTGGTCGCCGGGCTTCGGGCTCGCCTATGAGAGCGGGCAAATGGTGACCGATGCGGTGAATCCGGATGGGCCCGCAGCGGGCCTTGGCATCGGCAGGGGGACCAAGGTCACACGCTTCGCAGGCCGCGAGCCGGTCAACGGCGATCAGTGGCCATTGGCATTCGAGTTTGGCGCGGCGGCTCTCAATCGCGCGCTGGATCTGGAGGTGGAACTGAACGGTGCCCGCCAGAGCTACAGTATCGAGCCCCGGCTCCTCCCCGTTGTCGACGAGGGTGCAACCATCACGGGAGTCGCCCTGCTCCGCTCATCGGTCACCTTGAGCAACGTGGTGGTCCAGAACTTTACCGGTGACGGCGTCCACCTGGCAGGACGGGACGCGAGCCTCACGGCTCGCAAGCTGACCGTGACCGGCAACGGGCGCCACGGCGTCATGGCACTCCAAGGCTCCGAACTGGTCACCGAAGATTGCATCATGCGGGAGAACAAGAGCGCCGGCATCTTCGTTTCCGGACAAGGCACCCGCGCAGACATCCGGACAGCCACCGTCACGGCCAACGGATCCAGCGGCATATACGCCATCGACAGCGGAAACGCGACGGTGCTGAGAAGCATCATCAGCGACAATGGCGGGGCCGGCGTGCGTGCCACACAGGCGGGTTCCCGCCTGTCACTCAACGATTGCCAGATTCAACGTAACACCAAGGAAGGCGGGGCGGTCACCGACGGCGCGGAACTCATCGTCGATTACTGCATCGTGGAGGAAAACAAGGGCGATGGCCTCGGGGCCTCAAAAGCAGGGTCGCGCATCACCGTCATCAACTCCAACATGCGCCTCAACAAGGAGCGCGGCCTCCTTGTCGGATCCGGCGCGGTGGGCCGCGTGGAAGGGAGTCTGGCGCACCTGAACGACAAGGGGGGAATCCGGCTGGGCGACACGCGAGAGTTCTCCGTGAGCAATACCACCGTGACCAACAACACCGGCGATGGCCTTTCCATCAGTTCCGGTACCAGGGCCACGCTGACCAAGGTCTCCGCCGACAAGAACAATGAGGATGGCTTCGCCATCTGGGGTGAGGGAACCGAAGTCACCCTGAAGGAATGCACCGCAAAGGGGAGTGCCCGCTATGGATTCTTCCTGGGCTCCTCCGGCACGGCGGATTTCGCCAACTGCATCGCCACGGAGAACGGAAAGAACGGATTTGCCTTCGGTGAGAAGACAAATGCAACGCTCGCTGATTGTGAATCCCACAAGCATCCTGAATCGGGATTCGCCGTCTGGAGCGGCGGCGTGGCGACCGCAACGCGCTGCGTGGCGACCGAAGCAACCACGGGATTCAGCGCAGGGACGGGGAGCCTCTTCACCGTCAAGGAATGCGTCTCAGACAAGTGCAAGACGCGCGGTTACATCGTGTTTGGAGCCGGCGGTCGCATGATGGCCACCGGTTGCCGAGCCCTGAACACAGAGGCGAGCCTCGCCGTGCAGAGCGACAGTGGCTTCGTGGTGGCAACTGGCGCCAGCGGCGAGTACATCGCCTGCGAAGCCACCGACGTGAAGGAAACGGGATTCTTCGCTTACGGCGAGGGAAGCTCGATGACGGTCCGGAACAGTACCGCGAGCGGATCCCGTTACGGCATCTGGCTGCAGGATATGGCCGGCGGTTCCATCACCGAAAACAACGTCAGGAATGCGACCCAGTGGGGCATTGGCCTCAACGGCGAGGGCACCCGAGCCGAGGTTCGCAACAACACGCTCACCGGCAACGCCAACAACGACCAGATCTCCATCGGAGGCGGCGCGAGGAACACGGCGGAGTGAGGGGCTGCTACTCCTTCGCCGACAGCCAGTAGGCCAGGACCACACCGACGAGGAGGAAGACGTGGGCGGCGATGGGGACCATCATTAGGCGCTCGAAGGTGAAATCACGAGGGCCTTCTGAGAGGAGCGCCACCATCTGGGCTCCGGAGAAGCCGGAGAGATCGCTCGGCTGGTCGCCGGAATGAATGAAGTCGCCGCGGATCACGATGCCCAGCACCAGCACGCCGTAGCTGACCAGGAACGTCAGCACCGCGGCCAAAAGCCCATAGATCCGCCCCGCGCCCATGGTTCGAGCGGTGGCCAGGCCCAGGGCACCCCCGACGATCAGCGCAAAGGCGGGAATGAACACGTTGATAGAGTAGACGATTCCGTACCACACGAGGCCCAAGCCCGCCGCCAGCGCGAGGATCATCACCACCGCGGCTCCATCCCAGGTACTGGTGACCACGGGATCGTTCAGGTGTTCGAGCCGCATCCCGTCGGTGGAGTGTTGCTGGGGAACGAGCAGGGCGGGACTGGATGCAGTCCCACGGGAGAGATTCCGGGCGCTTGCGGGTGGCTCGGACCCGCTACCGACCGATGCTTCGCGCGGCTTCTCCGCGGCCTCGCGGGATGCCCTGAGGTCCGCGATGCTGAGTTGCTTCGCCGTCGTGTCTGACTTGCTTGGATATTGTTCGGATGGGTCCATCGACTTCAGCTCCTGATGAGGGCCTTTCACCGTGAAACCAGAGTGATCGATAACTCAGAGGGTGTACCATGTCCAGAGGTCTTGCGGGATCAGCTGTGAACGCCCGTCGGGGCTTCTCACCGGCGGATCATCACATATCAAAAGCAAAAGTCGAATTGAGTATCTTTAGTTTGGCATGCCAAAGTTTGGATTGACCGACCGACCCACTATCATGGACAGCATACCTCCAGACGATGTCTTGGAGGCGAGCGTTTTGCGGATTTTCTGGTCGGCATTGGTGGTTTTCGGAGCACTGGCACTGTGTCTCGGTTGTGAAGGAAAGAGCGCGGCTCCCGCCAAGGAGCATGTCGGCCCGCGCATCGTGACCCTTGGTGGCGATGTGACGGAGATCGTCTATGCGCTCGGCGCGGGCGATTCGGTGGTGGGTGCGGACATGAGCAGCACCTACCCCCCTGAAGTCACGAAGCTCCCCCGGCTCAATTACCATCGTCAGGTTTCCCCCGAAGGTATCGTCTCGCTCGATCCAGATCTGGTGCTGCTGACCGCGGAGGCAGGCCCTCCCGGGGCAATCGCCCAGCTTCGCTCCGCCGCGAAGGTCGTCGATATTCCGAACGATCTCACGGCCGAGGGCGTGGCGCCCAAGATGCGGGCCGTCGCGTTGGCGCTCGACCGGGTGGATGCTGGCGAGCAGTTGGTGGCCACCTACGAGAAGGAAATGGCCGACCTGAAGGAATACGTCGACGGGTTGGAGGAACGCCCCAGCGTGCTGTTTCTCTACGCGCGTCAGGGGATGGGTGCGCCGATGGTGGGGGGAACCGGTTCGGGCGCCGACACGATGATCGAATTGGCAGGTGGGGTGAATGCGGCGGCGGCGCTGGAGGGCTTCAAGCCGCTGACGCCGGAGGCGCTCCTTGAGTTCAATCCGGCCTGCGTCCTGATGATGACGAAGGGCCTGGAGGCCGTCGGTGGCGAGGCGGGGCTGCTGGGTATCCCCGGCATGGCCGACACCAAGGCGGGACAGTCAAAGAACTTCGTCGCGATGCCCGATGACCTGCTTCTGACGTTCGGACCGCGCACCCCGCAGGCAATTCGCCAGTTGGCGACGGCCTTGCACGGCGAAGAGGCCGCCAAGAAGTGAGCCAGGTTTCCATGACAGAGCCGGGCGTCTCCGGCGTCGAAGTACGCGCCGACTGGTTCGAGGAACGCGCACGCAAGGAGCGCCTCTGTCTGGTCGTGCTGGTTCTTCTGCTGGCGGTCACGATGGCGTTTGCCGTGGCCAATGGCGCGGTCTCCATCTCGATCCGCCAGGTGGGAGCGATCCTGCTTCGCCAAGCGGGCGTCGAGACCGGGGTCGAGTACACGCGGGCACAGGAGGCGGTGCTGCTGTCCATCCGACTGCCGCGCGTGATTCTTGGAACGCTGGTGGGTGCCACGCTGGCCATGTGCGGCGCAGCGATTCAGGGGCTTTTCCGTAACCCGCTGGCGGAGCCGGGTCTGATCGGAACCGCCGGCGGCGGTGCGATGGCGGCGGTGATCGCCATCGTCTCGGCAGACGCCATCTTCGGCAAGTCGCTCCCGTACTTGCTCGACTGGATCGTGCCCATCGCCGCCTTCCTCGGTAGTCTCGCGGTGACCTGGCTGATCTATCACCTTTCCCGTTCGATGGGGCGTGTGCAGGTGACGACGATGCTACTGGCGGGCATCGCGATCAACGCCATGGCGTTTGCGGTCGTCGGCCTCGCGATGTTTCTGGCGAGCGACAGCCAGTTGCGGACGATCACCTTCTGGAGTCTCGGCAGCGTGGCGGGCGCGAACTGGAAGGGCCTGATCGTGGCGGCTCCGCTGATGATCGTGGCGCTTGCTGGACTGCCGATGCTGGCGCGCGCGATGGACGCGATGGCGCTAGGCGAGGCCGAGGCCTCGCACCTTGGCGTGAACGTGGATCAGGTGCGGCGCCGGACCATCGTGCTGGTGGCGCTGGCGGTTGGCGCGGCGACGGCCATGACGGGCATGGTCGCCTTCATCGGCCTGATTGCCCCGCACATGCTGAGGCTCGTGATCGGGCCGCGCCATCGCCTGTTGCTGCCGGGGAGCGCTCTGCTTGGCGCGCTGCTGATCGTTGGCGCGGACCTGCTTTCCCGCACGGTGGCTGAACCGGCGGAGATGCCGCTCGGCGTGGTGACAGCGCTCCTCGGCGCACCCTACTTCCTTTGGCTCCTGCTGCGCGACAAGGAACGGGGAGGCTTCGTCTGATGCTGAGCGCGAACGGAGTCACCTTTTCGATTCGCAGTGGCCGCGAACTGGTCAGTAATGTCTCGCTCTCCGCAGAGCCGGGTCGCCTCATGGCGGTGCTTGGTCCGAACGGCGCGGGCAAGACGACGCTGTTGCGTCTACTCACGGGCGAGCTGATGCCCACGGGCGGGAGCGTGGAGCTGGACGGCGTGCCGCTTGCCCGTTCCCCGCAGTCAGACCGCGCCTGCAAGGTCGCCGTCATGCGCCAGAGTACCGAGCTTTCCTTCCCCTATCCGGCCTTCGACGTGGCGATGTTCGGAAGGCACCCGCATCACCGCACGAGCAGCCTGCGCAAGGACCGGCGCATCGTGTGGGACTGCCTGAAGAGGACCGCGTCCCACCATCTCGCGGAGCGTTCCTACCCGACGCTATCCGGCGGCGAGAAGCAGCGCGTCCAACTGGCGCGCGTGCTGGCTCAGCTTGAGGACGGCGAGGAGCGGCTGGACGGCAAGGTCATGCTGCTGGACGAACCGACGAGCGCCCTGGACCTGGCCCACCAGCATCAGGTGCTGACAGTGGCGCGCGAGATGGCCCAGCGCGGCGCCGCGGTGCTGGCGATCCTCCACGATCTGAACCTGGCGGCGCAGTACGCCGACCGCCTGCTGGTGCTCCACGACGGCCAGGTGGCCGCGCAGGGTCCCGCCAGCGAAGTGCTGGTTCCCTCGCTGATCGAGCACGTCTACCGCGTGCGCGCCGACGTGCAGCCCCATCCGGTCCACGGAGTCCCCTTCGTCTGCACGACGGGATGTCCCGTGAAAGGCGCCCTGATGCGCGCATAGCCGAATGCCCCCCGAGTCGTTTGGCGCGCCAAACGGAAACCCCAGAACCCTCGACCGCATGGAAGAGCAAGAGCCCATGGACAAGCAGCTTACGAAGTCGGCCCGCGGCGGCTTCACCCTCATCGAACTCCTCATCGTCGTGGCGATCATCGCGATCCTGGCGGCCATCGCCGTCCCCAATTTTCTGGAGGCACAGGTGC
The DNA here is from genome assembly GCA_016125005.1 of bacterium. GTDB lineage: Bacteria > Sumerlaeota > Sumerlaeia > SLMS01 > SLMS01 > WGMQ01. The sequence continues at coordinate 11,746 of WGMQ01000062.1, forward strand.
GCAGCAAGGTCGCCCGCTCGGAGAATGACCTGCGGACCATCGCCACGGCGCTTGAGGCTTATCGGGTCGACAACAACTACTACCCGGTGACGTTCCTGTTTTCGGCCCTTCCCGCGCGACTTGCCCGCCTGACCAGCCCCATCGCCTACCTGAGCACGCAACCGCAGGACCCCTTCTTCCGCAAAACTCAGACGGGCCTCGGTGGCTACGACCCGCAATACATCTACGCCTCCGGCAACATCTACTACGGCTCCGTCGCTCTCTACGAAAGCAGCACCTACACGGCGACCATCTACTCGCTGGGCGGGCGCGGACCGGATGCGGACATCAACGTGTCCGGGTACTGCATGGCGCACCCCAACGCCTTTGTCAGCAAGGTCAACGTGCTCGGACGCTACGACCCGACGAACGGGACCGTCAGCGCCGGCGACATCCTGCGACTGAGCAGTGGGACGTTGGGACGGTGAGGATACTGCGCCCGTTATCCCCAGCCCTCTTCGGCGAGTTCCGCGAAGTGGGGGACGTGTGCCAGGTGCTCCGCGACGAGCTTCTGGTAAGCACCCCACGGCCCTGTGCGCGGGCCCTGGCGGAGGGTGATTGTGTCTGCGCCAGGGCCTTTGTCGGATGCCGGACCGGCTGCGCGACCACACTGGCGCGTGTGGTGGAGGTCGAGGATGCGCGAGGCTTCTCCGAGTTCGTGGATTCCCCCGCGGCGGGCTACTGGTGGGGCGAAGATAACGTGCCCGCCCCGGTCGATCACCTGATGCGGGTCGACTGCGTGCTCCGTCAGTTCTCCGTCGGCGACGTGCTTCGCCTGCGCTGGAGCCAGGAGGGGGCTTGTCTATACAGAGCACGCCTTCTGGATGCGGAAAGCCTCGAAGCGGACCTTTGCGACGATTCCGACGGCGACTGGCAAGTTTTCGAAGGGAGTGACCATACGTGACAAGCAGGTCGATCGAAGTCCCAAGTCCTTTGCCTGTCATCGATGGGCATCCGGCGGCGACGATACCCCTTGTCCAGCAGGCGGACGAGGCCCTGCGCCGTCATCGCCAAGGTCGCCCCGATTGGGCGCTCTTCGACACGCGAGTGCACACCCATCACGAAGCCGCGCGCGCCCTTCCCGCCCGCCCGTTGCTGGGATTGGAGGGGACCGCCGCGATCGCCGAAGCGTGCAACAAACCCTCTGTCGGTCGTTCGCGTGCCATTTACCTTCACGTGCCCTACTGCCCGGCGATCTGTGCCTTCTGCGCCTTCTTCCGTCTGCCGCGCGGCAAGGCGGATCTCGACGCCTACGTCGACGCGCTGCTCCACCAGATTGACCGCTATGGCAGGACGAAGTGGGCCCACGCGGGCCCGATCGAAGCCGTGTACTTCGGTGGCGGGACGCCCACGGTCCTCGAGGCACATCACTTCGAACGACTGCTGGAGCGTCTCGGCGAACGCTTCGATCTCTCCGACGAAGTGGAGATCACCGTCGAGTCCCGCTGTCACGGTACCGACAGCGATTACTGGCGCCGCCTGCGCGCAGCCGGTGTCAATCGGGTCAGCCTCGGCGTGCAAAGCTTCGACACGGACGTGCGGCGCGGCGTGGGTCGCGTATCAAGTCGCGAGGAGGTGGCGCTGAGTGTCGCCGACCTGCGCTCGGCAGCGATTCCATGCGTGACCGCCGATCTGATCTACAATCTCCCGAAGCAGACCCTTCGGACCTTCCAGAGGGACCTGCAAACGGTGGACGAATTGAGCCTGGATGGGGTGAGCATCTACTGCCTCATCCCTTTCCCCGGCAGCGCACTCATGCGGCGCATCGAGGCGGGCTCAGAGCCGCCACTTGGCGGTCGCGAGGCGGAGTACGTCTACTTCCGTGGAGCATCGGGCTACTTCGCTCGCAGCGGTCGCTGGAAGCGGATGAGTCCCGTCCACTTCGCGGGGAGCGCCGTCGAGCACAATGCATACAACAGCGTCCGCTCGGGCCGTAGTGACGTCCTGGGTATCGGCTCTGGTGCCGGTTCGCGCGTCGGGAACGTCTCGTGGATGAACCACATGTCGGTGGAGAAATATCTCGCCGCGCAAGCCAATGGGGAGAGCGCCGAGGCGATGACCTTCGCCCATCCTCCGCTATCACCCGCGCTGGCCCAGTTCCAGGCCATGTCGGAAAGTCTGGCCGTGACTTTGGACAGAAGGAAGGGTGCCATTCCACCCAGTATCGTCGGTATCATGAGCACCTTGGTGGCATGCGGGCTGCTCATCTGCACCGGTGATGGCTGGTCCCTTACGGAAACGGGATGCTTTTGGTCCTACAATATCTCCTCCATCATCAATTCAGCGATTCACAATCACCTGACAAAAACCACCTGAAAGGTACCAGCATGGAAACAGCAACGCAGAAGACCCACATGGAAGCAATCAAGGCCGGCATCTGGGACATCCACGAAGGCGTCGCCGCCGGTCCGCCCCAGCGCCCCGCCGAGCCGGAGCAGGACAACATCATGAAGGGGACGCTCCCCCGTTTCAAGTACGTCAATAACCTGAAGCAGCGCTACCTGTTGCAGAAGGGCTTCGAGGAAATCCTGGCCGCGCATCGCAGCCATCCCTTCGTTGCCGCCGTCGTCACTGACGAGCAGTTCCACGCGGACAAGTCCGCCCAGGATCTGAGCTTCTTCGGCGTCGACGCTGCGTCGGTGAAACCGGTCCCCGCCACCGAGAAGATGATCGCCTTCTTCAAGGAGTGCGCCGACCGCGACCCGCGCCTCCTGCTCTCCATCCACTACGTGATCGAGGGAAGCAACAACGGCGCGATGTTCATCGCCCGCGCCGTCAAGGCTGCCTACAACCTGGAAGGCACCGATGGAACCTTCCATCTCCAGCCCTACGGCACCGCAATCCGCGACAAGTGGAAGGCGTTCGGTGAAGCCTTCAACAGCCTACCCATCGACGACTCACTCATGGCGGAGATGGTCCGCGTCGGCCGCACCACCTTCCACCACATGAACGCCGTCGCCACGGAGTCCTATGCCCTCCCGGAGAATGCTTGATGGAAGACCTTCGCGAGAAAGTCGCGCGCAAGCTGGCCGCCAATCCCGCCATCAAGACGGGAATGCTGGCCGACGCTCTCGGTATCTCCGAGGCGGAGGTGCTTCGCGCCATGCCCGCCGGCTACGCCCACGAGTTGGCAGTAGCCGACATGGCGGCCTTCGTGACGGGCCTTGAGAAGCTGGGTCTAGTCTACTTCGTGACGCGCAACGATGCCTGCGTGACGGAGATCAAGGGGCGCTTTGGCGGCTTCAGCAAGTCCGGTCCATTCTTCAACGTGAGCAGCGAGGCGCTGCACCTGCACCTGCGCCTCGACCGCGTCGCCGCGGTCTTTCACATCACGCCGCCCTCCACCGATGGCAAGCCCGCCTGGCCCTCCCTCCAGTTCTTCCAAACAAGCGGAGAGGTCGCCTTCAAGGTGTTCCTCATCGAGTCGATGCAGCGCGAGGTGGGCGACAACTGGGAGCAGTCCCTCGCCGCCCTCGACGAACTGGTGTGCGCCCACCGCTCGTGAACCGCCGACAACTCGCTCCGCACTGGCTGCTCCTCGCTGCCGTCATCATGACGGGAGCTTGCACGCCCGCGAGGCGCAATGCTGGGCAGGAATACTCCTCAGCCGAGCTGGGAGGGGTTTCACTACGCCAGCCCGAAGAGGCGAGTCTGACGTGGGGTGAGTTGAGAGCACTCGCCGGGGAGGCCGACGTGGTCCTCCTCGGCGAAACTCATGATTCCGCCGTCGACCACGCCTTCCAGCTCGAGTTCCTCCGCTGGATGATGAACGAGCACCCCGGCACGGCGCTCAGCATGGAACAGCTCGAACGAAACGAGCAGCCCATCGTGGACGAGTACCTTGCGGGCAAGATCGACGCGGCCACCTTCATCGAGAAGACCGGCTCGGCGGATTGGGCGGGAAAAGGCTCGTGGGTGAAGTGGTACCAGCCACTCGTCGACACGGCCCGCGAACATGGCGCATCCGTCGTGGCCGCCAATTCGCCGCGCCAGTATTCCCGCGCTGCCTACAAGGCAGGCCTCGCGTCGCTGAGGGAACTCCCCGCCGAGGAGCAGGGACTCTTCGCCCTGCCGTTGCTGGTCGACGACACCGCCTATCGCGCGGCCTTTGCCAAGAGTATGGCCGACCATCCCGGCATCACCCCGGAGATGATCGACGGCATGTACGCCGGCCAGCAAGTTTGGGATGCCACCATGGCCGACTCCATCGTCCGCGCCTACCAAAAGAATCCGAAGGTGGTCCACACGGTTGGCCACTTTCACGTCGAGATGGAAGGGGGTCTTGTGTCCCAGATCCTCGCCCGCGAACCCAGGCTTGTGGTGCTGGTGCTGCTCCCCAACGCCAGCACGCGGCGAGCGGATTTCAAGGTCTATCGCACCCCCTCCGGTGTTTGATCGGCGACACCCCGCTTTCGCTCAGGGGGGGAAGGAAATCACGGGGGATTTCTGATGTCGGCATGAGGGCGCCCTCGACGGTTGCCCCGCCCCCTCACCGCGGCACAGAATATGCACCCTCCGAGGAGCGAACCCGCCGCCCCCCGCATCGATACGCCCGGCACCAGAAAGCCAATTCCGATGAGTACCCGTCCGCTTCCCACAGAACAACGGAAGCCCCGTCTCTGGCCACTGCTGGCGATTCTCGCCTGCCTGCTGCTCATCGGAATTGTCAAGCAGACGACCACCGTCCTGGATTTCCGGATGGGTGGTCTGGATCCGCTTCAGGACGCCATTACCCGCGCCGAGCGACAAGCCGGTGGTCTTGACGATGCTGTCGGCCGTAAACGACCTACATTCACCATGGGCTCCGCCGCCCATGTGCTTCCCCCCACGCCCATTTCACGCATTCCGGACGACGAAGGCAGCTGGCCCGAGACCGTTGACGAGGCGACCTCCACCTCCCTGGAAGTGGCCGAATTGCAGCCCCTCACCGACCTGAATGGCTGGGTTTCGGACACCCGTGGCATCGCCGTTCCCGACGCCAAGGTGACCCTGACCTTTGAGGACGAGAAGACCACTGACAAGGAGAAGACCAAGGGGCCCACCGCCACGACTTCCTCCAACGGTACCTTCCGCATCGAGGACGTCGCCCCCGGTCGCTGGACCATCATGGCGGAGAAGAAAGGCTACGCAAGTGCCGTCGAAACCGGCTTCGTCGTCCAGCCTTTCACCAACACTCCCGCCGTGGATTTGCGGCTTGGCGAGGAGCTGATCCTCAAAGGCACGGTCACCGCCGGCGGAAAGCTGGTCTCCGGCGCCGTGCTCGAGGCGCGCCGCTCCGTTCCTGTCGTCTACTCCGAAGGCCGCATCGCCAACAATCTCATCACCTACTCAACCAGCAGCAGCGACGATAAAGGCGCTTTCGAGCTCGGGCAGCTCCCCCCGGGCAAGATGACGCTTTGCGTGACCGCCAACGGCTATGCACGCGTCGAGAAGGAAATCACCCTGGTGGCGGACCTCAAGCCGGTCGAGATCAAGCTCGAGTCTGAGGCGCTTCTGTCCGGCTTCATCCGCGACGAGGCCGGTCGCAATATTCGCGGCGCCGAGTTGCTTCTCCGCGTGCCCGGCAGTGATCCCAAGGGCGACCCTTGGGCAAAAACCACGTCGAGTGGTGAAGGCACCTTCGAGTTTGCAGGCTTGCCCGCGGGCAGGGCCTTTGACCTTTACGCCAGCGCCAAGCGCTATGCGGCGTTGGGGCCGGTTACGGTCGTCTCCGGGACCAACACCACGGTGATCGTCATGACCGCCGGTGGGGCGATCATGGGGAAGGTCATCAACTTCGAAACTTACGAGCCCGTTGCGGGCATATCCGTCCGAGCCACTTCGGAGGACGGAAGTCTGGCTCAGCCCGTCGTGACCGAAACCACCTCGGAGGGTACCTATCGCATTACCCGGCTCCCCGCAGGTGTCTATCAGGTGTCACTCGCCAGTGACCGTCTGACCGCCGATCCCAAGGGCGGCATCAAGGTCACCGCCGGAGCCGCAGTGCGCGACATCGACCTGACCACCTATCCCGGATTGGGTATCGCGGGCGACGTGGTGGACGGCGACAGCGGCCAGTGGCTCGCCAATGCGACTGTCAACCTGACCGGCAAGGTCGGGCCAAACTTCACCACCAACCGCACTGCCAAGACCACGGCCGATCAATCGGGCAGCTTCAGTTTCATGAACCTCCCCCAGGGGATCTATACAGTTACCGCAGGCCTGACCGGCTACACGGCGGCCACGGGCGTGGACGCGAGCGCCCGCGTTGAGTTGCTCCGCGACCAGCTCGTTCCCCCTATCCGGCTCAAGCTCCTCCGCGCGGGGACCATCGACGGCCTCGTGGTCGATGCGGGCGGCTCGATCGTTCCCAACGCCGTAATCCAGCTTTCTCATTTTTCAGGTACACCCTCCTCGGTCCCGAATCTGGGTAACTACAACACCACATCCAACACCGGCGGCCGGTTCCGCATCGAAAACCTGCCGCTATCAGCGGAAGTCCACCTCCGCGCCAGCGCGTGGGCCGACGGCTATCCCAAAGGCCAGAGCGACCGCATCGTCCTCGACCGACAGCAGGCCAACGCCAGCGCGACCATCGTGCTCGGCGCTGGTGTTCCCGTAAACGTGACGGTTCGCTCCACCCAGGGGGTGTCGATTGGCGACGCTCAGGTGAGTCTTGCCCACCGCTCGTTCGCCGACGGCGCCCCGCCCGCCTGGTCCGCGAAGACCAATTCCAGCGGCGCCGTCACCTTCGAGCAAATCCCCGAGGGCTCCATCTGGGTTTCCGCCTCGAGGGATGGCTTCATTGCGTCCGGTATCAGTGGTACGGTGGCGTTGCCGGATCCGACCTCTCTGGTCATCGAGCTCGAGCCCGCCACCACCTTTGGCGGTCGAGTCGCCGATGACCGCGCCAATGCCGTCACCAGCGGCAACGTCACCGCGCGGGGGCTCTCCGGCGCCACGGGAGGCGGCAGCGGTGGGATCGCCAGCGACGGCAAGTTCCTCATCAAGGGCCTCGGCAAGGGCCAATTCTGGCTCGAGGTCGACGCGCGCCGCAAGAGCACCACCGGCAATCGTCAGGTCATCTGGGCCGTTCCAAAGATCACGCCGAATGGCGGCGCCTCCGAGTACCTGGTCACCGTTCCCATGTCCGGGGCGTTGACCGGCAGTGTGATGCTTCCCGAAACCGATCCGAATCCTCCCGGCAAGTACAGCGTTACCATTTCGGGCAGCTATACGGACCCGACGGGCCGCGGCCGGGGCGTCGGCGAGACGGCGAGCTTCGACGTGGGCCACGACTTCCGTTTCGACTGTCTGCCGCCGGGGGAGTACCGGGTCACCGCCACAGCGGCCAACTATCTCCCCGCAACCGTTGGCCCTTTTAAGGTCGTTTCCCCGGGCGAAACAAGTGCCGGATCGATTCACCTACGGCCCGGTGGTTCCTTCAAGGCCCGCGTCCTCAACGCCCAGACTCGCGAGCCCATCGCCGGGGCGTTGGTTGCACTCAAGACCGACGGTCCCTCCGCGAAGACGAACGGAAGCGGCGACGTCTCCATGAGCCCCGTCACGCCGGGTATCTATACAGTGGAGGTTTCCCACGGCGAATACCTCGGCCAGAAGCAGCACCTGATCTCCGTCAGCCGTGGACAGGAGGCCGACATGGGAGAGATCCTGCTCGATCCCGGTGCCATCCTTGGTGGTGTTGTCAGTGATCCCGCCGGTGACCCGATCCGCTCGGTCCGTGTCGACGCCCAATCGGTCGAGGTTCCGGACGACCTGCGTCGTGTCTATACAGACGCCAGCGGGAAGTATCTCTTCCGCGGGCTGGTACCGGGTGGCCAGATTCTCACCTTCACCGCGACCATCAACAGCCGACCCATCACACGCAGCTACAACGTCGTGGTCACCACAGCCCATCCCACCGAACAGAACGTCACGCTGGCCGCGTCCAGCACGCTCTACGGCTGGCTCTCCGCGCCATCCTCTGTCGATGTCAGCCGCGCCATCGTCCGTGCCTACCAATTGGGGCCCGGTGGTGTTCCCAACACATCCTACACGATCTCGACCAATGCGCGAAGCGGCAGTACCTTCCGTATAGACAACCTCGTGGAGGGACGCTACCTCGTCACCGTGCAGGCTCCGCGCCTCTCCGGGACCCACTACTGGTCCTCTCCCGTTACCGTGGAGGGAGCAGACTCGCGCGCCACCATCAACTGCGGAACGGCCACCATCGAAGGCCACATCGCCGATCGATCCGGTGGATCGTCCGTGGTCGGCCAGCCTGTCCGTGTCGAGTTCCTCTCGACCCCCGCCAGTGGCGTCTCCGCGCTCCGCAACTGGTGGCTATACAACCTCACCACCGATCAGGACGGTTTCTTCGAACTGCCGCTGGCCCAGCCCGGCGCCTATTCCATCGTGGCAACCAATGCCGAGCTGGGTTCGGACGTCCTCGACGTTGTGACCGTCAACACCGGCGATGCGCTGGTGCCGCTGGAGTACGATTTCGGACGCAAGGCGAGCCCCATCACACCGCCGAGCTTCAAGATGCAGAGCATCGAAAGCTATGCACCGGACAAGGAAGTCTTCGGCGGAGGGAACTGACCGCTACTTCTTCTTCGCCGAGGCCTTGCGGAGTGACTTGGCCTCAAGCTCCTTCGCGCGATCGACCTTGCCCGCAGAGGGACAAAGCTCCGCGAGGCGACATGACTCGCACTTTGGCGCGCGGGCCTGACAAGTCTTGCGACCATGCAGGATCACCGCATCGGCGAAATGCGTCCAGCGCTCCGGCGGTAGCAGGGCCGCCGTGTCGAACTCGATCTTCTCCGGGTCCTTGGCCGTCGTCAGGCCGAGGCGCTGCGTGATGCGCCCGTAATGCGTATCGACGGAAATTCCCGGCAGCCCAAAGGCGTGCATTCGCACCACGTTGGCCGTCTTGCGCGCCGTGCCCCGTAGCTTCATCAACTCGGGGATGCTCATGGGGACCTCACCGCCGAACTCCTCCACAAGCGTCCGCGAAGTCTCGCGCAGGGCTTTCGCCTTGCTATTGAAGAAGCCTGTCGTGCGGATGACTTCCTCCAGTTCGCCATCGGCGACTGCCATCATCCGCGCGGGTGTTGGATAGCGGCGGAACAGCTCCGGCGTCACCATGTTCACGCGCTCGTCCGTGCACTGCGCAGAGAGGATCGTCGCGCAAAGCAACTCGAACGCGTTGGTGAAGTGCAGTGCGCAGTGGACGTCTGGAAATTCCTCCGCCAGACGTTCGTATAGACGCGCCGCGCGCTCAATGTCGGCGGGCTTTGGCTTCCGCTTGGCTACCTCTTCGCGGGCTCGCTCGTCGACCTGCTCCCATAGCGGCGAGTCCGCGTGCATGGGATGGAGCTTCGGCTTCTTCGCTGCGGCCATCATCATCTCCTGCTTCGTGCAAAAGTGAGGAACTCATCCGTCGTGAGCGAGTTGAGCAGGTGTCCCGCCTCGGCCCACCCCTTGCGCGCCATCCATACGCCAAAGATCACGTCATCCAGTCCCTTCATGACATGTGCATCGGGACTGATGCAAAGTCTGCATCCCTGCTCGACCGCGTAGTGGACCAGGCGCCAATCCAGATCCAGACGCATGGGATTCGCATTGATCTCGATGGCTACACCCGCCTGCGCTGCCTCGCGAATGACGGCCTTTTGGTCAATCGCGTAGCCTTCGCGTGCCAGGATCAGGCGCCCCGTCAGGTGCCCGATCACGGTGGTGTGTGGGTTCGATATCGCGCGAATCACGCGGCGTGTTTGCTCTTCCTCGGTCAGGTTGAAATGCGTATGAACCGAGGCCACGATCCACTCAAAATTGCCAAGGAATCCCTCCGGATAATCGAGCGATCCATCGGGCAGGATGTCGCTCTCGATCCCCTTCAGCAGGCGCACCTTGCCGCCATGGCGGGCGTTCACCTCGTCGATCTCCGCGTGCTGCTGCAGGACCCGCTTCTCGTTCAAACCATTGGCGACCGTCAGCGACTGGCTGTGGTCCGCGATCCCCATCCACGAGATTTCGTTTGCGATGGCCCATTCCGCGTACTGGTCCAGCGTCGGTTTCCCGTCGCTGTAGTGCGTGTGCATGTGCAGGAGCCCGCGCAGTTCCTTTCCATCAAGCATGGAAGGAAGGTGCCCATTTTCCGCCGCGGAGAACTCGCCCAAGTCCTCCCGGAGTTCCGGGTGTATATACGGCAACTCCAGTAGCTTGTATAGATCTGCCTCGGAGCTGGCCGCCTTCGATTCCTCCGATCCATCCGGAAACAGCCCGTACTCATTCAGCTTCAGCTGACGATCCTTGGCGCGCTGCCGCATCCGGGTGTTATGCTCCTTGCTCCCGGTGAAGTGGGCGAGCGCGAACGGAAACTGCTTGTCGGTGACACAGCGGAGGTCCGCCTGAATCCCTGAATCGAGCAGCACAGAGGATTTTGTCTCTCCGTGGCCCAGCACCGACTCGACCCCCTCCATGGCCACGAAGAGATCCATCACTTCCTTGGGGGATTCCGTGGCCGCGACGAAGTCCAGGTCGCCCACAGTCTCGCGGCGGCGGCGCAGGCTCCCCGCCGACTCCACACGGATCACGGCGGGATGGGCGCGAAGCACCTCCAGAATCGGGGCTGCGGCCTTCAAAGCCACGTCGAGGCGTCGACGTCCGCTGAACTTGGCCAGCTGCGCGATCCCCTGGAGTATCTTTTCAGCGGTCTTTGCACCGAAGCCCTTCAGGGCTGCCAGCGAGCCATCCTTGCACGCGGCCTCCAGCTTCGCCATCGTGTCTATACCGAGCTGCGTATAGACAGAGAGTGCCTTCTTGGGTCCGAAGCCCTGGATGGACGTCATCTCCACAAGGCCGCGTGGGATGCGACTGCGGAGTTCCTCCAACTCGCGAATGGACTCGCTCTCGTAGGCCTCGGCGATCTTCTCGGCGATGCCCTTGCCGATGCCTTCGATGTCGAGCAGCGTCTTGTTCTGTACCGCCTCGGCAAGATTCCCCTCGTAGGACGAGAGCACGCGCACTGCCCGTTGGTAGGCGCTCACCTTGAAGCTGTTCGCGCCATCCAGCTCAAGCAATGTGGCCATCTCCTCCAGCATGGCCGTCAGTCGCAGTCCGTTCATGCGTTGCCATCCTTCATAGTTGGGTGCGTCGAGCGCAGGTAGCGCCCTGTGATGCTCAGGGGATGCGCGGCGATTTCCTCCGGCGTGCCCGTGCAGACCACCATCCCGCCGCGCTCGCCTCCTTCCGGACCCATATCGATCACATAGTCGGCCTGTCGGATCAGCTGGAGGTTGTGCTCGATAACCACAAGCGAGAATCCCTCGTCGGTTAGCTGGCGAAAGACCCGCATCAGGACGTCGAGATCGGCAGGATGCAGCCCCGTGGAGGGTTCGTCGAAGAGCAGCATGGTCCGGCGCGCCCTTGTCCCCGCCTCCGCGATGTGTGCCGCCAGCTTGAGTCGCTGTGCCTCGCCGCCCGAGAGCGTGGCCGTGCTCTGTCCGAGGCGGAGGTACCCGAGGCCCACACGCTGCAACGGTACCAGGCCGTTTAGCACGCGCTGGTGGTCACGGAATACCTCGACCGCCTGGTCCACCGTCAGGCTCAAAATCGACTCGATTGTGTGACCGTTCCACTGCACCGTGAGGATGTGGTCCTTGAACCGCCGGCCTTCGCAGGCCTCGCAGACCACCTCGATGTCGGCGAGGAAGTGCATGTCGATCACCTGCCGTCCGGTTCCCTCGCAGACATCGCAGCGCCCGCCCGCCACGTTGAAGGAAAAGTCGCGCGGTTGCAGGCCCAGCGCCTCGCCATCGCTCGAGTTCGCCATCAGCTCGCGGATCGCATCGTAGGCCTTCAGGTAGGTCGCCGCGTTGCTGCGCGAACTCCGCCCGATCGGCGACTGGTCGACCATCAGCATGTCGTCGATGAGGTGCAGGTCATCCAGCGCCTCAATGCGACCCACTTCATCGTTCGCCTCGCCCTTCGCCTGATGCAGGTAGTTCGCGTATAGACACGACTTGATGAGCGTCGACTTGCCACTGCCGCTGACACCCGTGACACAGCACATGACGCCAAGCGGGATCTTCACCGTGACGTGCTTGAGGTTGTTCTCGCTCGCGCCCACCACGGCGATCCAGCCCTCCGGTTCCTGTCGCCCGTATTTCGAGACGCCGCCTTTCTTCGAGGAGGCACGCACACTAGCCGCCTCCTGCTCCAGATAGGCACGCGTCTTGGACTCGATCTTCGATTTCAGCAGGCCGGAGAGAGTCCCCTCGTAGAGAATCTGTCCGCCCCGCTCGCCCGCCATCGGGCCAATGTCGATCAGGTGGTTCGCGCGCCGCATCACGTCGGGGTCGTGCTCCACAATCACCACGGTGTTACCCAGGTCACGCAGGTGCTCCAGCACGCCCACCAATCGTTCCGTATCGCGCGGATGAAGCCCCACCGTGGGTTCGTCAAGCACGTAGAGCGTGTCGGTGAGTGCGCTGCCCAGCGCCGTCGAGAGATTGATGCGCTGGCTTTCGCCGCCGGAGAGCGTCCGCGTCTGGCGCGACAGCGTCAGATAGCCGAGTCCCACTTCCGAGAGATAGCGCAGGCGCGCGCGGACCTCGGAGAGCGGCCGCTCCGCGAGATGGGCCTCGCTCTCCGAGAGCTTCAACTCGTCGAACCAGGGGATCAGGCGCTCCACGGGGAAGTCACACAGTTCGCCGATCGAAAGGCCGCCCAGCTTGATCGCAACCGCCTCCGGTCGCAGTCGCCGCCCCTGGCAATCCGGGCACATTGTATAGCCGCGGTAACGCGCGATCTGCACGCGGGCCTGCACCTTGTATCGCCGCTCCTCCAGCCAGCGGAAGAACCCGTTGATGCCGTACCACTTCCCCTCGCCGTCGCGCACCAGCTTGCGTTCCCGATCGGTCAGGTCCTTCCAGGGCACGGTCATGCGGATCTTGAGCAGGGGAGCGTGCGACCAGAGGTCGCTGAGGCACTCCTGACCCGCCTCGCCGTTCCACGGTGCCACCGCGCCCTCCGCCAGCGTCAGGCGCTCGTCCGGGATGATCTTGTTCCAGTCGAGCCCTGTCACCCGCCCAAAACCCTGGCAGGTCTCGCACGCCCCGAGGGGACTCGAGAAATTCACGAGCTGGGGCGACGGCTCGCGGAAGCTGTGCCCGCAGCCACCGGGGCAGCCGACGCAGCGGAGCGACTCGGAGAACTCCAGCACGTCGCCATCGCGCGGCACGATGCGACAGTGGCGATTGCCGATTCGATAGGCCGTCTCCACCGCGTCGGCCAGGCGCGAGCGATCCTCGGCCCTCACGGCAATGCGATCCACGATGACGGGCAGCACATCAAGATTCTTGGGTGCCTTGAAGTCCGGCTGGTCGATCTCCACCACTTCCCCATCGATCAGCAGTCGTGTGAAGCCCTGACGCTGAAGTTCCCCCAACGTGGGCTTCAACATGTTCTTCTTCTGGAGCGCGATCGGCGCGACCACCGTCAGGCGCGCACCATCCATCGTGTCGAGCAGGCGCCGGACGATCCCATCCGGGGAATCGCGCTTCACCTCCTGGCCAGTCGTCGGACAGATGATCCGCCCCGCGCGCGCAAAGAGTAGTCGCAGGTAGTCGTTGATCTCCGTCGCCGTCCCGATGGTCGAGCGAGCATTCTTCACCGAGTTCTTCTGCTCCAGCGCGATCGCAGGCGGGATGCTCTCAATGGCATCCACATCCGGGCGGGGGAGTCGCGCGACGAATTGGCGCGCGTAGGTGGAAAGGGACTCCACATAGCGACGCTGTCCCTCGGCGAAAAGGGTGTCGAATGCCAGCGACGACTTGCCCGATCCGCTCAGGCCCGTGATCACCGTCATGCGCCCCGATGGAATCGTGCAGTTCACCGACTTAAGGTTATGGGTGCGGGCGCCGCGCACGACGATGGGTGGGGATTCGTGGGAAGTCGACACGGAGAAGGGGGCCTTGCTGGCAGGTAACAGGCGAATGGCGGGACAGAATCGTCCCATACGCAACCATGCAAGAACGAGAGCAAGCCGCGGCGGAAGGCTAAAAATGAAGATGCCCGGCGAGGTCGTCGCCGGGCATCGGTGTTAAGCGGGAGCGAAGCCCTTATTCGGGACGCGCGTAGGAGTAGATTTCGACCTTCTCGAGCACCACCGCGATGGCCGGATCGTTGAGGCTGTCCGGCGCCACGATGTAGTCGAGCGACACGCTCAGCGGACGACCATTCAACAGCGGGTTGCTGGGGAACCACACCGGATAGCGGACGTTCTGCTGGAAGGTCGGGATCACCGAGGTTTCGCTGATCGACTCGATGTTGATCAGGCTGGAGAGCTGGAAGCTCGCCTCGTTCACACGGAGACGGAACGCGGGCACCTTCTCCTTGCGGATCGTGGTGGCGGTCTGGCTGCGGGCCGAGACCTGGAAGACGATCTCGTAGAGGCGGCTTCCCTCAAGCGAGACGCCAGCCGGGGCGGTGATCAGGCCCACCGAGTACTTGCCAGAGGCCGGATCCGTGTTCGAGCTGCGGATGCTGGCACCGCGCGAATCGCGGAGGAACACCGGATCGGCAAAGTTGGCCTCAGAGACCCCGTGCGGACGAACGCCGATTTCCTGGAAGGGGACGTTGGCTGCCACCAGACCCGGGAGGTCAACGCGGCGGTCAAGCAGGTCCTGACTGCGGCTGAAGGCGGTAACGGCCATCGATTCCAGGTTCAGCTTGGCGATCGGCGCATTCAGACCAGAGAAGTTGATGACGTCGAAGTACAGACGGAGCTGGCTTTGGCTGGGCGGGAGCGTGAAGTAGTGCTCGTAGATCCGGCCCGTGGTGTTCGGGGCGAAGGACGCGTTCGGGTCAGTGGAAGTCGTCGACTCCACCTGGAACTCGGAGGTCTGCGAGAAATCGCCGGTCGAGGCGCGAAGGCGGAACGTCGGTGCGTCGGCGCTGTTGGCCTGATCGGTTGTCACGCGGAAGGTGGCGCGGTAAAGTGCATCGGGGGTGTTCGCGACCTCAAAGAGGGGCGAGGTAAAGAACCCGAAGGTGTTCGTATTGTTGGCGGTCGTCAGAGTAAGGCGCCCATCGGTTCCACCCGCACCCGGCTCAAAGGTGCCGGTCGCGAAGGTGAAGTCACTCGTTGGGAAGCCCGGGAAGGCCTCCCAGCCCTCCGCGCTTGTCGCGAAGGTAAAGTCCTGACGAACGGTCACGTTCACGCCACCGACGGTGATGAGTCCCACACGAGCCTCACCGCGATTCTGGGCGACGTTGAAGACCAGATCCAGGCTTCCCTTGCCGCTCGTCTGCGCGAAAGTGATCCACGGAGAGCTGCTGATCGCGCTCCATTCGCACTCCGAGGAGAGGGCGGTGATGCGGATCGTGCCAGTGCCCGAAAGACCGCTGAAGGCGGCTTCCGTCGGCGAAACGCCGTTGAGGAGTTCCACGGTCACACCGCAACCGGTCTGGGTAACGGTGACAGTCTGCCCGACGACCTGAATTTGCGCGGAGCGGGAGCCGGCACCAGCGAAGGGAGTCACGTCGAACTCCACCTTCTGGGCACCAAGGCCGTTCGGCACGCCGTCAGGGAAGCCGCGGAAGCTAAGCCATCCACTCTGGCCGGGGGTCGTGTAGTTCACGTTGGCAGTCCAGCTGCACTGAGCCGTGGTCGGTGTGATGTTCAGCGTTCCGCTTCCGCCGTTGAGGTCGAAATCAACCGAGGACCCGGCTGCTGCACCGGTCTTCTCAACCGTCACTGCGTACTCGCAGGCGTTCGAGACGATCGTCACCGTATCTGTCCGGTCGCCCGTCTTGCCGAACGTCGAGGCGACGGGGATGGCGTTGGCATCAACAACCTCAAGCGTGTCGCCCAGCGGCGCGAAGCGCAGCGTCGTGACGGCCTGATCAGTGCCAGCGGGCAGGTTGCGGGCCTTGACCTGGAGGGACGCGATCACGTTGCGGCCTTCAGGAAGAACCTGGCCGGGCTGAAGTCCGATCAGTACGCGCAGCTTGCCTGCCTCATCGGTGCGAACTGCGAAGTCAGCACGCTGAACGTCGCTGCTGCGAATGTGATCAAAGTCTGGGTTGGTCTGGAAGAATGCCGAGTTGGGCAGGTCATCACCGGGCTCGATACCGAAGATGTCCAAGTCGGCCGGATTGAACTCGAGCGTGAAACCGAGAGCGTTCTCGAGCCCCGTCGAATCCACCACCACATCAAGCCGCTGGATCTCGCCGGTGGACGGGATGTTCGCAGCGATACCGTCACCATGGACCAGAACCTTGTCGGCGATGCGAACGCGTGTGGCCTCTGCCAGTTGGTCGAGGATCGTAATGCCGCTGGAGATGAAGAAGGCGGAGATGGGCGCGCCGGAGGGAATGCGGACGGAAGGCTCGCGTCCGTTGAGGGAAGTCGCACCCGACTGGGTGATCTTCAACTCGGTATTGACGGCTCCCGTTCCCTCCTTTGGACGGAACTTCAGGAAGGCAATCGTCTCGTCGGCGTTGAATCCGTCACCGGTGGAGAACACGCCGTCTGTGCCTGGAGTGATCGGGTACGTCGTGGGATTGTGAGGTGCGCCATTGGGGTCAAGCAGCGGGAACACGCGGTTCGGACGAAGTCCAACCTCAATGCCGATCACCCCGGAGACCGTATCGTTCTGGATTTCGAAGTTCGGGATGTCCACCTCACGGCCATTGCGGCGGGCGCTCACAAACTCGAGTAGCTCCGCATCGTACTCAACGCTCAGGGCCACCGTCTGCTCGTTGCCCTTGGAACGCAGGCGGACCGGGATCTCGGGCAACTGGCTGTCGACCGTGCCGCGGATCAGGGAAAGACGTGTGCCCTTCTCCCCCAGATAGACTGTGCGCTCGCCCGGTGAGAGCGGACCATTCTGCGTCGGGGGGAGCGGGAAGCCGTTGCCAGCCACATAGCGCCCCAACTGCGCAAAGTCCGCCACCGTGATGAGCCCGTCGCCGTTGCTCGATTCCGGGGCTACGTCCAGCTTGCTGAACTCGAGACCGTAACCGCCTGCGAGCGAGAAAGCATAGTTATTCAGGTAATCAAGCGGGGCGGCATCGACCGGATCAAAGCCTCGGGCCAATGGACCGCCTGCCGAAGCATCCAGCGCTGGGTTGGGTGTGGTCCCGGAAGCATAGATGTCGAGCGGCTGCAGCAGAGACGCCACATTCGAGATCGCGGGCGGAGTGAGACGCAGATCCAAGCGCTCGAAACCGAGCAGGTGTAATCCGGAAAGGATCTGGTCGGTGACGTTCATCACGCGAAGCAATTCAGGACCACCCAGTGTGAACCCGCGCGGATCCAAATCGCCTTCGATGGTGGGCGAAGGCAGCATGCAAGCCTCAAGGATGCTGAATGCGTCGTCGCCACTGTCGCTGTACATGACCAGACGGAAGGAACCGTTCGTCTTGCCGCTGAAGTTGCTGTCCAGACCAAACTTCAGATCATCGGTGAGGGCACCCGCGACCGTCACGTCGGTGCCAGATTGCGCCCAAGTGTTCAACTGGGCTGGCGCCCAGCGGCCGGTGATCGCCGGGACGGAGCGATCATAGGCACCACTCACGTCGAGGCCCGGCGCGTCGTCGCTGAAGAGGACCGACATGTCCTTGTTGGAACCAGGGGCCATGGCAAAGCCATCGCTGCCAACCGCGTTGCCGTGATAGAGGGCGATGGTCGTGGTCGTGCCCGATAGCGGTACGAACTGGGCAAATGCGTTGAAGTCGTTGATGTTGTCCGCTGCCACCCTGAGGTAGATCTGCGGATCCTGAACAGGATCGAAGGAGCCGAGTCCGTAAAGATAACCGGTCACCGACGAGTCAACCGCCAGCCCCACGATGACGTCACCCAGCTTTGCGTCGGTCGAACCGGCCCTAGGTGTCGTGAAGGTGATGGTTGCGGTGTAAAGGCCCGGCTCCAGAGAGGAGACGCTCGTGCTGCCATTGCTGAAGTTGACGAAGTACTCCTGTGATTCGATAGGAGCCAGGGTGACGCCAGTCCCCTGATCAGGCGTCACGGTAAACCAGTTACGGGAAGTTGCCGCACTGACCGGAACGCCGTCTTTTTGCCATGCGATGGTGTACTGGGGGGTGATCCCGCCCGGATAGGCAGTGACTGCCTGGTGCGTCAGCACAAAGGCCTGACTGAGAATCGGGCCGACGTCATTGAAAACGACGTCCTGGATGATCAACTGACGGTCGAAGGTAACCGATGCTGCCGGGGCGGCAGGGCTTGAGAGCCCCACGGCGGTAAACTCGCCGCGAGGGAAGACCTCTTTTGCCAGATCAGATGGCTGCAAAGGACGAGAGAAAGCGCCGCACCACTCCGCTTGCGTCGCGCCTGGGATTAGCAGGCCTGCGGCCAGAAGGGCCAGAATTGTTGTGCACCGGTGGGACGCCAGCTTCCTGGTCATGAATGAAGGCTCCTTAGCTTTTGAACGCGCTGACTGTAGTTCCTGCGAGGCAAGTCCACAAGGGTGGACTTCGTTTGTCCGTTGAAAAAAGCTCCTGCTCAGGGGCATTTCAGCACTCCCTAGGCGGGGCAACGGGGGGATTTGTGGCGTGATTTCCGGTAAAGCCCTGAGGTTCCCCTCGTGCTTCACGAAATTGGGGCAGATCCGTCGCCCCTGCGAGTCGCCGCATCCCTTTCGCTGTCCGCCGTCCGGTCGGGTGGTGGTTTCGGGACTCCCGCCGGGCATGACGAACCCTGAATGGTTGTCATTTGTCACGTTGTAAGCCATTCGCGCCCGCGGGCGGGAGTGTCAACGCCAATCGCCCCCGTGCCGACAAGCGGCAGCGGGAAGAGGAACGCGGAACTGCGAGAGAAGGTAGCGCGGCCGTCCCGCCTGCGCGCCTTGCGGTGAACGGATTGTCCGATGAAAGCGGACGAAAGCCCGGCCCCTGCGTCACCGTCTGTCCGTGCCCGGCGGAACCGCCGCCCTGCTCAGGTGGCCTGGAGCAGCGGGATTTCCATGGTGAACTTCGTGCCCACGTTTTCCTGCGACTCGACCCGGATCGTGCCGTTCATGTCCTCGATGCACTTCTTGCACATGGGGAGGCCAAGTCCCGTCCCGGCGGAGCCCTTCGTGGTGAAGAAGGGAAGGAAGATCTTGGGAAGTTTCTCCGCGGAAATGCCCGAGCCATTGTCCTTCACGGAGATGACCAGCATCCCGTCGCTGCGCTGGGCGGTCGTGACCACGATCTCGCCCTCCGGGTGATTGATCGCTTCCATTCCGTTCACGAACAGGTTCATGAGCGTTCGCTGCATCCCGAGCTTGTCCAGCGGACGCGGCGGGATGTTGTCGTCGAGCACCAGCTCCAGCACGATGGACTTGGCGATCAGCTTGTCCTCGATCTCCTCGGCGATGAGACAGATCAGGTCGTTGATGTTCAGTAGGGTCAGGTCGGGCTTCTTGTTGCTGCTGTACTCGAGCATCTCGACGACTAGCTTGCCGATCTTGTCGATGCCGCGGGAGACAACGCTCCAGGCCTCGCGAGCGGACTTGGGGTCATTCTTCTCGAGGGCCCGGGTCAGCAGGTCGGCGCCACCCTGCGACAACACGAGGATGTTCTTCACGTTGTGGCTGATGCCCGCCACGGTCTCGCCCACGGCTGCGAGGCGCTGGCGATGCATGGCTTCCTTCTGCATCCGCATGTTGGAGATGGCCACGCCGGCCTCGCTTGCGACGATGGTCACGAACTCCAGGTCCTCTTGGCTCAGGACGCGTGATGCCTGGCTCGTCTCGATAAAGACAACGCCGAGCACCTTTCCGCCCATGATCATCGGGCAGCAGATGGCCGACTGGACCTTGGCGGCGATGATCGACTCGCTGGAGTTGAAGCGCTCATCGCTCATGGCGTCGCGGCTCAGGATCGAGACGCGCTCCTTCAGCACCTGATCGAGGATCGTGCGCGACACGCGGACCTTGGTTGGGACGATGGGATCGTCGCGGTATTTGACGGCTGCGACCTCGAACTGCTCCGAGTCCTCGTGGTAGCGCGTCAGGAACACGCCGCGGTCCGCCGGGACTGCCTGGAAAATCAGCGCGAGCACCTTGACGAGCGTATCAGACTCGGACTCGTTTTCCGCGCCCATCTCGCGAAGCAGTTCAGAAAGCTTGTAGAGCGACGCGAGCCTTTGATTCAGCCGGATGACCGCGGCCTTGTCGGCCTTCTTGTCGTCGACGGAGGAAATAACCGAGGACTTGTTCTTACCCGCTGCATCCTCCACCTTGATGAACGACTGGGTGGTGGGCTTGCCCGTCTCGCGATCATCGCGAATGTCGATGATCTCCATGCCGACCATGCTGGAGGCCGAAGCCGAGCCGGCCGTCGCATGCTGGCTGGCGTTCTGGAACTCGAACTCCACGTTGCCAAACGTCACGTAGTCGCCGTGGTGGACGGCCAGCTGGGTGATGCGTTCGCCGTTGACGAAAGACCCGTTGGAGGAGTTCAGGTCCTGAATGATGAAGAAGTCGCCGCGACAATCGATACGCGCGTGGAAACGCGAGATCGAGTCGAGCGCAAGGACGATGTCGTTTGTTGGATGGCGACCGAGGGTCGTCTGCTCGCCCTTCAGCGGATAGGAGGACGGCATCCCGGGCTGGGGATTGCGGGGAATAAGATGGGCGCCTTCGAGTTTGCTCACGTTGCGTCGTTCCTCGCGTTACTGCGGTTCTCCGTCCGTCTCATAGGCCGGGGCGGGGCGTTCGTCCTGCTTCGTCAAATCAAAGTGAACATTCTTCGTGTCCATGACAAGGAAAGGCATGGCTTCCATGAGGAGGTCAAGTCCCGGCCACAGGTGAACCGGCGCGCGAAAGCGAACGCGACGTTCGGAACGATCATAGCCTTCCTTGCTGGCCTCGAAATCATAATACCAATACCAGGTGAAGGGTTGCTCCACGGGAGTTTTGCCCAGATGAACGCCATTCATGACAATTGTGGCGCCACTCGGCTCCGATGTCACGCGAACTCGTGAGCGAACGCACCCCAATGTGCCGCTCAGCAGGATGCCGGCGGTCAAAATTGGTAGCAACGTGCGACGTAGCTGGGACATGGACGGCGCGAACCCCAAGCGGATGGACGGCGAGAATGCGGAGCAATTCTCCGATGTCAACCTGCGGGAGTGGCAACACCGGGGGCAAAAGAAAAGGAGCGCCGCGGGGGCGCTCCTCTTGACAACAATCGGTTAAGCGGAAAAGCCGGGCTTTCAGCCCTTCTTGGCGATCTGGTCCGTGAGGGCCTTGTTGCCCACTGCGGCCTCGGCAGCCAGCTTGTCCGTGGAAACGCGACGCTCGACCAGGCGAGCCTTGCGACCAGAGAGGTTGCGGAGGTAATAGAGCTTGGCGCGACGAACCTTGGCGTGACGAACGACCTTGATCGCGTCGATGCGCGGGCTGTGGAGCTGGAAGGTACGCTCCATGCCGACGCCGAAGGACACGCGGCGCACGGTGAAGGTCTCGCGGAGGCCCGAGCCACGACGAGCGATCACGATGCCTTCGTAGTCCTGCACGCGCTCCTTGTCGCCTTCAACGATGCGGACAGAGACACGAACCGTGTCGCCGGGGCGGAAGTAGGGACGGTCAGCCTTGAGGTGGGCGGCTTCGACTTCGAGAATGATCGGATTCATTTGGATGATTCCTTGTTGAAAAGCCAGAGAGGCCCACTTGGTCGGCATCGTGGCATTGTCGCAGCGGGCACATCACACCTCAACCTCAGGGGAAGTCCTTGCGAACGAGGACGCGGAGGTAACGGCACACCCCTCCCGCAATGCAATGGGAAAATTGTATGCGTCCAGCCTCGAGTCGTGGAGGGCGCCTGAGTACTGCATTTTCACGGAAGCGGATTCCCCTCTTGCATCGGGTGTGCATTTGGACACAATACTTCCCTTTCTATCCGAATGCACTGCTTCCACCACACCCGGTCCCGCCGATGAGCGTCTCGCGCCCCAACATTGCCACACCGACTTTGCGCGAACCCTTCTCTGCGGAGGAGAGCCGGTTGTTTTCCCAACTGGACCCGGCGCGCCTTCCCCGCCATGTGGCCATCATCATGGACGGCAATGGGCGCTGGGCCAAGTCGAAGGGCATGGCCGCTCGTATCTTTGGGCACCGCGCGGGCATCGATTCGGTCCGCGAGGCCACCCGCACGGCCGCCGCGCTTCGCCTTCACGCACTGACCCTCTACGCCTTCAGCAAGGAAAACTGGTCCCGCCCGACGGCGGAGATCGCCGCGCTGATGGAACTGCTGGACCAGTTCCTTGTTCAGGAACGCGCTGAGTTGAATGACAACAACGTGCGTCTGGTTGCTTCCGGTGAACTCGAGGATCTTCGTCCCCGGACGCGGGAGTTGCTGGAGGAGACCATTTCCCTCACCTCGTCCAACACCGGCCTGACGTTGAACCTGGCGCTGAGCTACGGCGCTCGTGCCGAGATCGTCCGGGCCGCGCGCCGCGCCATGGAAATGGCCCGCAGCGGCGAGCTTTCCCCCGAGGAACTCACCCCGGAGCTATTCTCCCGGATGCTCGATCACCCGGAACTTGGTGACCCGGATCTGCTCATCCGGACCTCCGGCGAGCTGCGTGTCTCGAATTTCCTCCTTTGGCAGATTGCCTACTCCGAGTTCGTCGTCGTGGCGAAGCTCTGGCCCGATTTCCGCCGTCCCGATTTTCTGGAGGCGATTCTCCAGTATCAGGCGCGTGACCGTCGCTTCGGTGGTGTGCGTTAACCATCCATGAGCCGCCGCGTCGCTTCCGCCGCCATCTTCCTCACTATCGTCTGGCTCGGCTTCAACCTGCGCGCCTTCGAATGGCTACTCCTGCTGATGACGACCTTCGTGGCCATCATGTGCACGATGGAGCTTTGCGACATGATGAAGCGCAAGGGCCTGCGCGTCTATCGCCGCATCGCCTCCTGGGGCGTCCTTGCCCTGCTCGTCGAAGCCGGCATGACCCAGATGCAACACTCCATCCTCGTCTTCGGCCTGGCCATGTGTCTTGCCTGGGTGGTGCGCATGACCCGCAAGGCGGTCGGCGCCTGGGGGGATATTTCCACCACGATCTTTACCATGGCCTACGTGGGCATCCCCTTCGCCTGTCTCATCGCCATTTTCAGCAGCAGCCACGCGGCCCGCGCCTGGCTGTTGATGACCCTCTGCATCATCTGGAGCACCGATAGCTTTGCGCTCTTTGTCGGACGGGCCTTCGGTCGCCGCAAGCTCTCGCCGGAGCTCAGCCCCGGCAAGACGCTCGAGGGTTCCCTCGGTGGCGTGGGCGGCGCCCTGTTGGTGGTGCTTGTCACGCGGCTTTTCTTCAACACCCACTTTGCAAGCGTTTCCTTGGTCACGCTGGTCGCTTTTGCCGTGGTATTCTCGGTGATTTCACAGGTGGGCGACCTTGCCGAATCCATGCTGAAGCGGGACGTGGGGGTGAAGGACAGTGGTTCCGAGTTGACGGGCCACGGTGGCTTCCTCGACTTGATGGACGCCGTGCTGTTCTGCGCGGTACCGCTCATGGTCTTCCTGCGCATCTTCCAACCGGCCGTTCTGGCGGTCGCCTCCTGAACCCCGGACATTCCTCATGAATCGCAAGTTTTTGCAACTCGCCATTGGCCTGCTGGTCAGCGCCTTCTTCATCTGGCTCGCCTTTCGGGGCGGCGGTGTCACGCTGGCGCAGGTCGGCGATGCCTTTGCCAAGACCAATTGGTTCTGGGCCGTCCCCTTCATGGCCCTCACCATGGCCAGCTTCTATTGGCGCACCTTCCGTTGGAAGCTGATCCTCGATCCGGTGGTTCAGGTGCCCGCCCCGCGCCTCTTCGGGCCGCTGATGATCGGGTTCGCCTTCAATAACATCTTCCCGGCCCGCGCAGGAGAGTTTGCCCGTCCCTTCGCGCTCGCGCGTCAGGAACGGATCCCCTTCATCGCCGCTTTTTCCACCATCATCGTGGAGCGCATCGTAGACATCGTGACGCTGCTCGTCCTCCTCGTGCTGATGCCCTTCTACATCACGCTCGACCCGAACGTCTCGCGCGAGTTCGTCGTGCAGGGGCGGACGATCGTGCTTGGCGCCGCCCTCATCGAGTCCAGCCTGCCGAAGCTTTCGATTATCTCACTCATTCTCCTGAGTGGCGTGGTCAGCTTCATGATCAACCCTATCAAGGACCTATATATTGAGATTCTGGAGCTGTCCCTCCGCATCAACAAGTACCTCCCCATCGTTCCCACCGTCGTCGTGCGCAAGCTCTGCGGCTTCATTAACGACTTTGCCAAGGGCCTTGAAGCCCTCAAGAGCGTGCGTGTCCTGTTGCTGGTCGCGCTGCACTCAGCCGTCATCTGGTGCGGGGTCGGCTTCAGTTTCCAGATGATGTCATGGGGATTCCCCGGCATTCCCGTGAGCTACGGTCAGGCGATGGCGTTTCTCGTGGTGACGTGCGTGGTGATCTCCATTCCGTCGTCGCCCGGTTTCTGGGGCCTTTACGAGTTCGGCGGCATGGTGGCGCTCCTGATGATGGGCGTCGTGCCGGACACACCGGAAGGCGCCTCGCAGGCCTTCGCCTTCACGCTGGTGGTGCACTTCCTCCAGTGGGTTCCCATCACCGCCTACGGCCTCTGGGCCGCCGGCAAGCTTTCCATCTCCAGTGATTCCCTCCAGGCCGCCGAGTCGGCCACCTCGAAAGTAGATCCTGATGCCCAAGCCTCCGTCTGACGACCAGGGCCGCCCCGCAGGCGACGATCCCTACAAGAAAAAGCGCCCCTTCGGTCAGGGACGCCCCACGGGCGGACCCCGCAAATTCGGCGACAAGCCGCCGCGCAAGTTTGGCGACAAGCCACGGAGCTTTGGCAAGGACCGCCCAGAGGGCGACCGTCCCCGTTCGTTTGGAGACAAGCCCCGCAAGTTCGGCGACAAACCGCAGGGCGGATTCCGCAAGGATCGTCCCGAGGGTGACCGTCCGCGTTCGTTCGGCGATAAGCCGCGCCCCTACGGAGACAAGCCGCGTCCTTTCGGAGACAAACCCCGCTCATTCGGCGACAAGCCGCAGGGCGGATTCCGCAAGGATCGTCCCGAAGGCGACCGTCCCCGTTCGTTCGGAGATAAGCCGCGTCCCTACGGAGATAAGCCGCGCTCCTTCGACGATAGGCCGCAGGGCGGATTCCGCAAGGATCGTCCTGAAGGCGACCGCCCCCGCTCCTTCGGTGGCGACAAGCCCCGTTCCTTTGGAGATAAGCCGAGGAGTTTTGGAAAGGACCGCCCAGAGGGCGATCGTCCCCGCTCCTTCGGAGATAAGCCGCGTCCCTATGGAGACAAGCCGCGTTCATTCGGCGATAGGCCTCAGGGTGGGTTCCGCAAGGATCGTCCTGAAGGCGACCGCCCTCGTTCTTTCGGCGACAAGCCCCGTTCCTTTGGCGACAAGCCGCGGAGTTTCGGGAAGGACCGCCCCGAAGGCGACCGTCCCCGTTCATTTGGCGACAAGCCTCGCTCCTTCGGCGATAAGCCACGGAGTTTCGGCAAGGACCGTCCCGAGGGCGACCGTCCCCGTTCGTTCGGCGATAAGCCGCGCAGCTACGGGAAGGACCGCCCCGAGGGTGATCGTCCCCGGTCTTTCGGAGACAAGCCGCGATCCTTCGGCGATAGGCCGCAGGGTGGATTCCGCAAGGATCGTCCTGAGGGCGACCGCCCCCGTTCTTTCGGAGACAAGCCCCGTTCGTTTGGCGACAAGCCGCGCAGCTTCGGAAAGGACCGCCCCGAGGGCGACCGTCCGCGCTCTTTCGGAGATAAGTCGCGTTCCTTCGGCGATAAGCCCCGCAAGTTCGGCGATAAGCCCGCGGGCGGATTCCGGAAGGACCGTCCCGAAGGTGATCGCCCCAGGTCGTTTGGCGACAAGTCCCGGTCGTTCGGTGATAAGCCCCGGTCTTTTGGCGACAGGCCGCGCAGCTTCGAGGATCGTCCCCGGCCCGGCGCCGAGGGCGATGCCCAAGCCACGGAATCCCGCGGCCACATGAATCACCGGGCGCTCATGCAGTTGACTGCTGAGCTGCTCTTCGAGTTCCGCAACGGCGGCCAACCGGCCGATGCCGCACTGAGTGACTACGTTAGCTCGCGCCGCTTCCTCGGTGCCCGCGACCGCGCATTGCTTTCCGACTGGTTCTTCCATGTGCTCCGCAACCTGAGGCGCATCGACGAGGCCATCCAGGCCGCCTTCGACGGCTTCCCCATGTCGAAGGAGAGCTTCCGCAACGGCTTCCCCGTCATGTCCGAGTCCGGTGTTCGGGCGTGGGGCACCGGGGCTGGCGACGAACGCGAGGGGTTGCGTCAGGACTACGTTGCCCGCGCGACCGATACGCTCCGCGTGGCCGTCGCGGCCGCGGATCTGGGTCAGGCATCGACCGAGGACATCGTCATTGAACTGGAGAAGTGCTGGCCCTTCAAGCCCGCGCGCCCCGGTGCTCCCCCGGCCAAGGAAGCCGCGCCCAAGCCCACCGACAGCGAAGGTGACGACGACAAGCCCAGGCCACCCAAGCCCCGCCCCGGCGGGATTCCCACCACCGCCGCCATCAGCCGCATGTTCGACCGCGCCCGCGAGGTCTTCGACATGTTCGGTGCCGACCGGCGCCCCACGAATCAGGCGCGCCGCTGGTCCTTCCCCGACTGGCTGTGGGCCCAGCTTTGGCCCGGCCGTTCCGAGGAAGAACTTGATGCGCTCGGTGCAGCCCTCGGGACCCAGGCGGGACTGACCCTCCGGGTTAACTCGATCAAGAGCACTCCCGAGGAAGTAACCGCGCTCCTTCGCGCCATTGATATCGAACCCCGTGTCTCTCCGCTCTCCAGCGACGCGTTGATCCTCGGAAAGCGCCTATCCCGCGACACCGTTCCCGGACTGGCAGAAGGTCTTGTCGAGGTTCAGGACGAAGGTAGTCAGGCCGTTTGCCACTACTGCGCCGTCGAGCCGGGCTGGGTCGTGGTCGATGCCTGCGCGGGCGGAGGCGGCAAGTCATTGCACTTGGCGGCCATGATGAAGAACGAAGGCCGCATTCACGCGCTGGACATTGACAAGAAACGACTTCAGCCCATCGAACGTCGGGCCGAACGCTGTGGTGCGACGATCATTGACCAGACCCTGACGCTCTCGGCGATGGGGACACTCCCCCTGTTTGCCGAGTTGCACGACGTCGATCTGGTTCTCATCGACGCCCCGTGCAGTGGCACGGGAACGATCCGTCGTCAGCCCGAGATTCGTTGGCGTTTCTCCCAGACGCGATTGGCGGAACTCCGCCAGATTCAAGGCGATCTGCTGGAAAAATGGGCTGGCCGCGTCAAGGTTGGTGGCTTTCTGGTCTACGCCACTTGCAGCCTGCTGGAATCGGAGAACTGGCTTGTTGTGGAGGCGTTCCTCAAGCGCCATCCCGAGTACGAGATCGCTCCGCCGGAAGGCTTCCCCGCGTCTGCCCTCACCGCGCGCGGCGAACTCTTCACGGCGCCGCACCGCGACGGCTGCGATGGGTTCTACGCAGCGCGACTCCGCAGGAAGGCGTGAGCCAGGCGGTGAACCAAGGGGACTTCGAGCGCAGAATCGTGGGTGAACCGATCCTTTCCCGGTCGGTTCCCCGCGGTGCTGCGACCCCTTCAGGGTCGGGTCTCATTGATGGCGGTCCGGTGGTGTCGGCCTGCGGCCTCAACCACCGGCTATTGGCTGCGATCCCTTTGGGATCACCGCGACGAGGATCGGCAGAGGATCGGGTGGGAGACCCAAATTCCGACCCCACACCCCGAGCGCCGAAGCTCGCCAGCGTCCTCCAAAGAATCTGCGAAATCTGCGTAATCTGTGGTCAGGCTGTTTCCATTCCCCGCTTCGGGCTCGCAGTTTGCTCCGGCATAACGTATCGGTGGTTGTGAATGCGCTCGATTGATCGCCACATCGTAGCAGACGCGACTCGCCGCCTCGTTCGGGCGCGGCGGGAAAAGCAACTCACGGGGCTCTATCCGCTGGAGCACCTGTATGTATTCATCACGATGCGCTGCAACGCGAAGTGCGATCACTGTTTCTGTTGGGAAGATCTGAACGTCGGCATTCCGGAGATGACGCTTCCCCAGTTGGAGCGCATCGCCGATACGATCACGCCGCTGGAGATGATCTGTTTCTCGGGTGGCGAGCCAACCCTGCGTCGCGATCTGGTGGACGTGCTTGGTCTGTTTGGTGCGCGCGGGAAGGCGAAGTGCCTAAAGATCAACACGAACGGCCTCAATCCGGGGCGCATCGAGGAAATCGCGGTGCGCTTCAAGGAAGCGCACCCGGGCGTCGGCCTCGAGTTCCAGTTTTCGCTGGATGGCCTGGAGGAGACCCACGACCGCATTCGCGGCGTTCCCGGCAACTTCCGGAAGGTTCTCGAATCGATGCGCCGCGTGAAGGAACTGGGAGCGCGGTTTCCGGCCCTTGCCGGTGGCGCGCTCACGGTTGTGACCTCGCTGAACTATCGGGAACTCGTCGCCCTGAACGATCGGCTGCGGGAAGAGATCGGTCCCGATGTCGGCCACGGATTCGAACTGATGCGCGACGTGGCGACGACAGCGTGGAGTCTCCACCCGGACGCAGCAGAGAGCGGCGTCGGGCCCAAGAATATGGAGCTTCCGCCCCGGGAAGCCTTCGCCGAAATTGCGGAGGCCTACCGCCTCATCCTGCGCCGTTCGCCGATCCTGGCCAATGCGTTCTATCTGCACAATCTCGCCCAGCTTCGTGCCGTGGAAACTGGTCGCGAGCAGATCAAGTGCGTCACGGCCGGGCAGAGCGTCGGCGTGCTTTACTCCAACGGCGATGTGGCGGCTTGCGAGTTCACCAAGCCATTCGCCAACCTGGCGACGCACGATTTCGACTTCATGGCGCTGTGGAACAGCGACGCGGCCAATCAGCGACGCGCGCAACTCGGCAAGTGCTACTGCATCCACGGCTGCTACATGGGCAAGAGCGTCGAGATGAGTTGGGGTGGCATTGCGGCCATGACCAAGACGGCGCTCACCGGGGGCTGAATCAGCCCCGCCGAGTGGAGCGCGGGCGCCGCTTGATATAGATCGGTCGCCCCTTCGCTTCTGTCATCAGGCGGCTCAGGTACTCACTCAGCACACCAAGCATAAGAAGCTGGATTCCGCTTAGGAGCAGCGTGGCCAGCAGCATGCTTGGCCAACCTCGCACCAGCGGGATGTTGGCGAAGTACGCGCCAAGAATGTAGGCTGCGTAGACGCCCGCCAGAAACAGCACCACGACGCCGAGTGAGAAGGATAGCCGCAGCGGCTTCGCCGAAAACGCCGTGATTCCGTTGAGGGCAAAGCTCAGCATCTTGCGGGCGTTGTACTTCGTGACGCCGCTCATGCGTCGTTCGGCGTTGTACTCGACCGTCACCAACCGGAACCCAACCCAGTACACCAGGCCGCGGAGAAAGCGGCTGCGTTCGGGGAGTGCATTGAGCGCATCGACCACCTGGCGGTCCAGCAGCCGGAAGTCCGCTGCACCCTGTGGAAGTTCCAGATCCGACATGCGATTGAGAAGCCAGTAGAAGGCGCCGGAGGTAGTGCGCTTGAAGAACGATTCCCCCTCGGTCGCGAGACGGATCGTCTGCACGATGTCGGCGCCATCGCGCCACTTTTCGACCAACTCCGGAATCATCTCCGGAGGATGCTGGCCGTCTGAATCGAGGCATACCACGGCGCCGGTTGCGCGGGCGTGCTCTAGCCCCGCCGTCAGCGCCGCCATGTGGCCGAAGTTCCGCGCGAAGTGAATGGGGACGATGCGCGGATCCTTGGCGGCCAGCTCCTCCAGCACGTTTTCTGTCTCATCGCTGCTGCCGTCATTGACCCAGACGATCTCGAACGGCTCGCCCAGTTGCTCGCCCGCCTTGCAAAGACGCTCCGCCATGCGCAGCAGGTTCGTACCCTCGTTGAAGGCGGGCAGCACGAAAGAAAATGTCGGCGCGGGAATCTGTTCGGTCATTTGTCGCAAGCCATAGGCCGGATCGGTTTGAGTCGAAAGCGGAATTTCTCCCCGCCTCAGATCACCTGCACCACGCGCGTCTTGAGGTACTGGGTCTCCGGCATGGCGAGGAGCGGCGCGTGGTCAAGCGGTTGCACGCCGCCGGGGAGGAGACGAACTGTCTTGCCGGCATCGCGTGCGGAAATCGCGATCATCTTGTCGAAGTCCGCATGGGAGACAGCAGCGCTGCACGAGCAGCTGATCAGGATACCGCCTGGCGACAGGAGCTTCAGGCACTGGCGGTTGACCTCGCGATAGCCACGGAGCGCCGTCTCGAGCTGCTTGCGCGAGCGGGCGAACGGCGGCGGATCGCAGATGATCAGGTCGAACTGCTCCGGCAACGAGCGCACATACTGGAAGGCATCCGACGCCTTGGCCTTCACCTTCTCGGTGACGCCGTTCAGCGAGGCGTTAAGGACCGCCTCTGAAAGCGCGAGCTCGGAAGAGTCAATCAGGCGGACGTACTCCGCGCCGGCCTTGGCCGCGTTGATCCCGAATCCACCCACGTTGCAGAAAAGGTCCAGCACACGGCGCCCCGGTGCGAATTGACGAGCCAGGCGCCAGTTCTCCACCTGATCCAGATAGAGCCCGGTCTTCTGTCCCTCCAGCGGATTGACGCGCATCTGGAGACCGTCAAGGTCCACCGTCAGCAACTCAGGGACCTCGCCGAAGAGCACCTGCTTCACTTGGGGGAGACCCTCGTGTTCGCGGGCGGGCGTGTCACCACGCTCGACGATGGCGGCGGGGGAGAGGAGCTGACGCAGC
The DNA here is from genome assembly GCA_016125005.1 of bacterium. GTDB lineage: Bacteria > Sumerlaeota > Sumerlaeia > SLMS01 > SLMS01 > WGMQ01. Next base: position 42,561 of record WGMQ01000062.1, read on the forward strand.
GCCTCTACCACGGCGTCACGGCGCTGGTCCATGGCAAGCGTGAGCAGCTGTATAGACAGCACGCTGCCGTACTGGTCCACAATGAGACCGGGGAGCAGGTCGGACTCGCTAAAGACGAGACGGCGCCCCGTCGAGCCGGGGATGAAGCGATCTCGCTGGGCGATGGCAGCGGCGAGTCGTTCGCGCAGCAACTCGGGCGTGAAGGACTCGCTCTTTCGGCTGTATAGACGGGCCGCGATGAGCGCGTGCTTGTTGTATAGACCGGTGCCGAGCACCTCGCCCTTGGCGGTGCGGACGGAGACCTCCGCGCCATTCTGCGGGCTTCCTGTCGCGGAGGCGACATCGTTGGCGAAGACCCAGAGATGACCACGACCGACGCGCGCCGCGGCGGCCTCATTCAGGGTCAGGACTGGAAACGGCGAGGCGGACAGATCGGGCACGGATAGAGCCTTTGCGGGGGAGGGGTTTTCGCGACGCGAGCCGCCCGACGTGGGGCGGCTCGCGGGATTCAACTGGCTGTTTCAGGGATCGGCGGGGCGATGTTACTCGCCGTCGCGACCTTCCTTGGCGGCACGAAGCGCCTCGCCGAAGTTCATGCCTCCGGGGGCGTCGTTCTTCTTCTTCATGTAGGCGGTGATGTTGGCCTTCTCAGCGGCCTTCATTGCCTCGCGACGGGAGAGGGAGATCTTCTGGTTCTTCTTCTCGACGCCGATGATCTTGACGGTCACTTCCTGGCCGACCTGCAGGGCCTTCTCGGGCAGCTCGACGCGCTTGTCGTCGATCTGGCTGATGTGGATGAGACCTTCAAGGCTCGGGGCCAGTTCCACGAAGGCGCCGAACGGCGCGAAGCGGGTGACCTTGCCGGTGACGACCGACCCGATGGGGTTAGCCTTCAGGTAGGCGTCATAGGGCGAATCAGCGAGCTGCTTGATGCCGAGGCTGATGCGGCGGTTCGGGCCGTCGATCTTGAGGACGACCACCTCCACTTCCTCGCCAACCTTGAGGTGATCCTTCGGGTGGTTGACGCGCTTTTCCCAGCTGATGTCAGAGACGTGAACCATGCCTTCGATCGTGTCGTCGAGCTTCACGAACGCACCGTAGTTGGTGATCGAGGTGATCGGTCCCTTGAGGCGGCTGCCGACCGGGAAGCGCGCTTCGAGCTCGGCCCACGGATCGCGGAGGAGCTGCTTGAGGCCGAGCGACAGGCGGCGCTTGTCCTTGTTCACTTCGAGCACGAGGCTCGTGACCTTGTCGCCGAGGCGGACGTAATCCTGGGGCTTCTTGTTGCCGGTGGTCCAAGCCATGTCGGAGGCGTGGATCATGCCGGTGATGCCCTCCTCGATGTGGAGGAAGGCGCCGTAGGGCTGGATCGTGATGACTTCGCCCTGCACGGTGGAACCGACGGGGAAGCGCTCCTCGATCCCTTCCCACGGGTTGTCGCTGAGACGCTTGCGGGAAAGGGTAATGCGGCTGGAGTCGCTGAGGACGTTCATGATCTTGACTTCGACTTCGTCGCCGGGCTTGAGAACTTCCTCAGGGGCGCGACCGCGATCCCAGGAAACTTCCTCGCGCGGGATGAATCCGTCGACCATGCCGAGGTCGACGAATACGCCGAACTCGAGGGCGCTCTTGACCTTGCCCTTCACGATGGCGCCGGGGGTCAGGTTCTCGAGGAAGCCCTTGCGCTGATTCTCGCGGCGTTCAAACAGGAGCTGGCGGCGGGAGAGGACGGCGCGATTGCGGCGCCCGTCGAACTCAAGGACGTAGGCTTCGATTTCCATGCCCACGAGCGACTCGAGGTTCGGGACCTTGAAGAGGTCCACCTGGCTGGCCGGCATGAAGGCATCGAGTCCGATGTCAACCATGACGCCACCCTTGACGACAGCGGTGATGCGGCCGGGAACCGGCAGCTTCGCGTCCATCGCTTCCTTGATGCCCTTCTGCGCGAGGCGCTTGCGGGCTTCCTTGTGGCTGTACTTGGGAGCGCCCTCGTCGGTCTTGCCGATCTGGATCGCCTTGATGACGTCGCCAGCCTTGACGGCCGGCTTTCCGTCCACCACCGCAAACTCTTCGAGGGGGATGGTCGACTCGGACTTGCCGCCGGTGTCGATCAGCACGCGGTCTTCGCGCACTTCAACGACGGTAATGTCGACGAGTTCACCCCGCACCTCCTGGGAGTGCATGTGGGTGTGAAGGTAGGACGCAAAGTCCTCCTTCATCGCCTTTTCGAATTCCAAATCCTCGGCGCTGAGGTTCTGGTCTTTGGACGGGTTCGGGGTGCTATCGGGCGTCATCGCGCAGGTTGCTCCTGGGTGTTCTCGACTAGGCGGAGTGGTTCGCTGTTCTGGTGCGACGTGGTGTGAACGGTGGAACTTACGGCTCTGCCCTCATGATTCGATTCATTATTTCCCTACCGATTTCGTGGTACAACTGCTTTTTTATCGTCGGGAGGTCTTTCAGGTCGGAAAGCTTGAAAGCCTTTCCAACGGTGATCGAAATGCGGGCCGGAGCCGGAAACTTGCGGCCGGGAGGCCATGCCTTGAAGCTTCCATCGATGCGAATCGGAACGATGGTGGCCTCGGGGACTTGGCTGATCAGCATCGCCACGCCGGTTTTTGCCTCTCCGATTTCGCCCGTTGTTGTGCGATTTCCCTCGGGAAACATGAGAAGAGGGATGTCCTTCCGCAGCAAATCGAGTGACGTTCGCAGCGCCGCGCGGTCACCGCCTCCGCGCCGGATCGGGAAAGCCCCGAGGCCGCCGATCAGAAAGCCGAAGATCTTCCCCTTGAACAACTCGGATTTCGCCAGAAATGCCAGCCGACGCCGACAGGTGGCGGAAATGAGCGGTGGATCCAGGTGGCTTGAGTGATTGCTGACGAGGAGCACTGGGCCGGTCGCGGGGATGTTGCGCCAACCGCGGATCGTCAGGCGGAAGTAGAAAAGCGAGACCACCCAAATCACGAATCGCACAGTGTGGTAGTAGGGAAAGGCGATGCCGCCGGGATAAGTCCAGTCGTCGGCGGGATCGTGGGCCTCTGCCGGCCTTTCCGGGGTGTTATCGCTCATGGTGCCGCTACTCCGTGCAGTCCGAAGACCGGGTTCTCACGCACGAGCGCGCAGATGATCTCGACCACGCGGGCCTCGTCGAAACACGTGCTGTCCACGATGGTGGCGTCCTCAGCCACACGCAGGGCCCCCCACGGACGCACGCGATCGCGGGCATCACGCTCCATCAGATTCGCGCGCACCTCGGCCCTGTCTGCGTTGCGCCCCGAGGCGCGCAACTGCGCCACGCGGCGCTCGACGCGAACCTCGGGAGAGGCGTCCAGGTAAATCTTGCAGGCGGCATCGGGGAAGACCACGGTGCCGATGTCGCGCCCCTCCAACACGGCGGGGCGTTCCGAGCCAATGCGCCGTTGCTGGGCTACCAAGGCCTCACGAACGGTGCGCACGTCGGCGACACGCGAAACGAAGCGGCTCACGGCCTCGTCGCGGATGGCATCGGTCACGTCGTGACCATCGACGGTGACCTCTCCGCTGGCGCCGAGGGAGATGCGCAGCCGATAGGCCAAGTCCGCCATGATGTTGTGGTTGTCCTGTTGTTCCACGGGGAGCTGCATCAGCTTCCAGGCCACAACGCGATACATCGCGCCCGTATCCAGGTGGCGAAATCCGAGTTCAGCGGCGACTTGTGCCGCGACGGTGCTCTTCCCGACCCCTACCGGGCCATCAATGGCCACGACTTTCATCATGTGTATCACTTGGCCTCCGGGCATCGGGACTCCAAGGTGGGAGGCGGGCCGGAGGTCTCAAGGGAAAGGTGGGAGAGGTCGGGAAAAATCGAATGACAGGGGTGAATTCCCTGAGTCATCGAAGGATAACCCCGGACGGACGCCTGCCGTCTCTCTCACGAAAGGCGACTTATCGACGATGTTCCGCTCGGGACCGTGAAGTTTTCCTTGAGCCTTTACCAGCCACTTCGGAAGCTTGGTACCGAAACTGGAAGCAATGTTCTGAATAGAGCATCCGAAGAAAAGGTCACGAACCGATGAAGAAGAGGACTATCCTTCGTGCTGCCTGGGGTTTGCCCACGTTGGCCGCCCCGGCCCTTGCAGCCCTCCTGGCCGCGGTCCCCGCTAGCACCCTCGCTGCGAGCCCAAAGCTCGATAGCTACAAGCAGGTGCCCGGCGCCGCCAAGTTGGGCGGTCCGCTCCTCGATGGCATCACAAGCTCCAAGGCGCTTGGCAAGTCCCTCAAGGACTCGCTGGCAGCTTATCCCATTCGCACCAGCGCCGATGGCATTGTGCTGGAACTGGTCGTTGACGGTTCCGACACAACGCTCTCCAAGTCCCTGCGACTCGCCGGTGCCAGTATTCTTTCCGAGAACCTGTCGCTCAATCGCATGACCGTCTCCGTGAATGACGAGGCGAGCCTGCTGGCCGTCGCCGCCATCGATTCGGTGCGACGCGTCAATCCGCTCGTCCGCCCCAGCACGGCAAACGGATCGGTCGATGGTTTCGGTGATGAAGCGCACTTTGCCGACCTCTACACCGGTCTGCCCAATGACCTGACTCGCGGCACAGGCGCCCGAATCGGCATCATTTCCGACAGCTTCGCCACCACCTCCGATGTCTTCGACACCGACAACAGCGACGGCGTGAAGACCGAGTTGCTCGGTCCCGGCGCCGCCCTTGAGGCTCCCCTCGCCCCCGGCGTTTACACCTTCGTGGTGCAGACCGCCGAGGCTGGCGACTCCGTCAAGGTCTTCTGGGAAATCAACGGCGTGATCGCCCGCTACGATCAGGTGGTTGCCACTTCTGACAACACCGATCTTGACCGCGCCTGCCTTCGTTTCGTCGAACTCGATCAGAACGGCGAACCGCAGAGTCTTGAGGGGGCCCCGACTTTCCTTTTGGGCCCGGCGGATCCCAATCTTGGCCAGGGAACAGTCCCCGGCGGATTGACCGCCATCGAGGCAACCACCGCCGGAAGCTTCGTTGGCGATGGGCTTTTCCCGACCCTTCAGTACAACACCTCCAATACTCTGGCTGCTTCGCCCCTGAGCTGCGCTGGTGACGGCACCGGTTACCGGTTCTTCACCTTCCGCCTCCTCAGCCAAGCCAGCGTCAAGTTCGAGGCCTACGCGGCCAGTTCCACTTCCGCGGTCAAACCCACACTGGGTCTGCGTGCGGGCTGCGCTCTCGACGGACAGGAGATCGACTGCGTCTCCGCCAACAGCGCCGGCAGCCTCCGCCGCAGCAAGCCGCAGCAGTCCGGCGACCTCCCCGCCATCGTGTCCATCCTCAAGGAACTTCCCGAGGTTGGATCGGACGAAGGCGCCGGCATGGCGGAACTTGTTTACGACATCGCACCGGGCGCGAGCCAGTTCTTCCACACCGGGTTTGTGAGCGCCGCCGACTTCGCGGACGGCGTTCGCAAGCTCGCCGGGTTGGAGAATGTGAACGGTGCCTTGACCGAGGGCTGTCAGGTGATTGTGGACGACATCAGCTGGTTCACCGAGCCGATGTACCAGACCGGCCTGATTGGTAAGGCCGTCGAGGAAGTGTCCGCGGAAGGCGTTGCGTACTTCAGCGCCATGGGCAACTCCGGCGATCAGTCGATCCGTCAGGTCTTCAACGATATCTCCAGTCGCGATGATGAATCGCTCATCGCCACCGGCAACGACCTTCATCGCTGGCCCAACGGCAGCGGTTACCTTCCCGTTGAGGTTCCGCCCGGTGAGTTTTTCACCGCCTTCCTCTACTGGAACCAACCGTCGGAGAGCTTCTCGCCTTCTCTTCCCCTCCCCCGTGCAAGCCAGATCGACCTCGATCTCTACGTGACATACACCGCCGATGCGGCGGGCCTCGACGAAGCCTTCTCACCGGAAGGTGTCTCCGAGGGCCGTATCAGCCGCAACCCACAGGGTACGACCGGCATTCCCTCCGGCGATCCGGTCGAGTTTGTCCAGTACCAGAACACCACCTCGCAGACCAAGACCGTCTATGTGGCCATCGACCACTTCTCGGGCTCGCAGGAAGACATTCCCCAGATCCCGGGCGTGCCGCTCGAGTTCACTCTCTGGTTCACGCAGATGACTGACGGTGTGAAGGTTACCGGCGTCAACAAGCCGGGAACCGGACATTACGGCGGTGTGGCCGGCAACGGTCACCGCAACGTCAGCGAGGCCTTCGCCATCGCAGCCGTTAACTACTTCGATTCTCCCCGCTTCGGCACGGAGAACTTCGAGACCCCTGAGATCGACGTCGAGGCGTTCAGCTCCCGCGGCGGCCCCGTCACGACCTTCTTCGACATCGACGGCCTCCCCGTGGTGAAGTCCTCCTTCAAGCCTGACTTTGCCGCCGTTGACGGCAATAACACCACCTTCTTCGGTGGGGCAGACTTTGATCTCGACGACCTGCCCAACTTCTTCGGCACGTCCGCCGCGGCTCCCAACGCCGCCGCGATCGCCGCGCTTATGAAGTCGCTCAAGCCCGACCTCACCCCCGCCCAAATCCGCGCGGCCTTCGAAGAGACGGTCATTGACGTGAAGGGCAATCGTGCCGGCCCAGGCCGCGATGACGTCTCCGGCTCGGGCTTCATCAAGGCCGACGCCGCCCTTCAGTACGTCGCCGACAACTACGGTGTCGGTGGCGGTGCCCCGTCCCCGTCCAACGTCTCCTTCTTCAACTTCGCCGGTGGCGGCGGCTGGACCTTCGAGTCCCTCGTCGACTACACCGCCGCAGGTGCGGTTGCTGCTCCGGCTGGCATCACGCTGACCGCCACCAGCAACAGCGGAACCTTCGGCTTCTGGAAGTCCCCCGTGTTCGCCATCTCCGATTCCCAGATTCCCGGCCTGACCGGCATCAAGGGCCAGATCGGAAACGGATCGCTCTTCCGCGCCACCTACCGTGTCAGCTCCAGCACCGATGATTCGGCGAAGACGGCTGATTTCCGCATGCGCGCCAGCAGCACCAACTTCGAATCCACCAACGAGTTGGTGATCTCCTCCGTGGGCTCGGGGCTCGCTTCGCCGAAGTCTGGCGATCCGCGCTTCTACCGTCAGTACTTCACCCAGCCCGCCAGCCAGGGACGCTTCCGCCTCTACTTCGACCTGATCGCCTTCCGCAGCCCCATCGAGGCGGGAAGCAGCCTAACCGTCAGCGAAGTCGGCGTCCAGTCGCTCTCCGAAGACGTCCTGCTCGATTCTCGCCTCGAGCGTCTGACGCTCTTCAGCGGCACGAGCACGCAGGGTTGGGTCAGCGGCAGCGCCACTGAGACCTACGCACCACTTGCCACCTCCGTTTCCAACGGCCTGGCAATCGGTCCGGTCACCAGCTCTGGCACCATCGGCTTCAGCTTCTGGAGCTCGCCCGCAAGCGCGCCGCTCTTCAACATGGAGCGCAACCGCCTCTACCGCGTCACCTATCGCGTTTCGTCAAGTGCTGCTGCCAACGCGAAGCTGGACATCCCCACCTTCCGTCTCCGCGCCAACGACGTTTCCAACTCGCTGGCGGCCCTGCTCCACATCGATCCGATGTCCGATTCGTCGATCGTCCCCTACGCGGGCACGGCGGTGAACTACAAGCTGTACTTCGAAACCCCTGAGGCGCTCGTCGGCAACGGTGTTTACCTCTCCTTCGACCAGGTGTTCGTGCCGGGAACGGGTGTGAATCCCAGCTCCACCGCCAAGCTCGAAGCGGTGCGGGTGGACAGCTTCACCCTGCCGCCGCAGTAACGACCAATCAGCAGTTTTCTCCCGAAAAGGCCCCGGCACACGCCGGGGCCTTTTGCTGTGAATGGAAGGGTTGCATCCATTGAATTCTTCATCAGGAAGCGGCGCTTTTACCTTGCGTTCGGGTGGGAAGCAAATGAGGCTCAGCATGTTGGCATCGAGACAGCGGGGAGGACATCGCATCGCGCTTCGTGGTGCGGCTCCCGGTGCCAGATTTGAACGCCGAACCCTCGAAAAAGGACAACTTACGATGAAGCTTTTCGACTGCAAACTGATGCTGGCCGCCACCTTCGCCGGCCTGAGCCTGACTGCCCAGGCGGCTCTTCCCGTCTATACGGCCGACTTCGATGCGGCTCCCTACACCGTCAATGGGAGCATCAACGGGGTTCAGGGCTGGTCGGTCCTCAACTCCGAAGCCAAGGTTGTCTCAGGTAGCGGCGCCCGGGGAAGCGCCCAGTTCGTGGAACTTTCCGCCGGTGCCGAGGTCGATCTCGACCTGACCACCGTTGGCCAGCTCAACGGCGCCAACACCGTTTGGGTGGAAGGCTACTTCCGCGGTGCCGGCAGCGACACCACCCTCGCTGACGCCCGTGCCAGCTACCCCTCCACGGCCGCCTCCGCCATCGTCCACTTCAGCTCCGCCAACGGCATCGAGTTCCTCAACGGCGACCGCGCCGGTGGTGATGGCACCGTGACCGCCTCCAACGTGGCCCTCGGCGCAGCCAACGCCAACAACTGGTACAAGATCACGATCCAGCTCAACTTCGCGACCTCCTCCTGGTCCGTGTGGGTCAACAACGTGAGCCGCGGCACCAACCTCGGCTTCAAGTCCTCCGGCGTTACTAAGCTGAACGGCTTTAAGAACCTCGCCCAGAATCAGGCTTTCTTCGACGCATTCCGCGTGGTCCTCCCGATCGCTGGCGACGCCAACGGCGACCAGAAGAAGGACTCGGCCGACGTGGCGACCCTCCTCCTCATCGCAAGCCAGGTTCCCGGCGACGCCTCCTACGACGTCATCACGCGCACCAATGGCGACGTGGCTGCTCCTTCAGCCAGCCTCACCATCGACAACACTGACGTCCAGACGCTGATCGACCAGATCACTGCTGGCACCTAAGCCTTCCACGAGTCGAAAACTGGGGCACTTCCCCCAGACAATCATCTTTGACACCCGGTGCCAGCGGCGATAGGTTCGCCTCTGGCACTTGTCTTTATTCGGCGCAGGAGTCGCCGGCCCTCTCGTATCCGAGAGTTGATTTTCAATCTGCCGCACACCGTCGGAAAACGAAACCATGAACGCTGGCCAGAGAATTATCGGTATCGACTTGGGCACCACCAACTCCGTCGTTTCGGTGGTTGAAGGCGACGAACCGGTGGTCATTCCCAATCAAGAGGGGGCCAACAAGACCCCCTCGGTCGTCGCCTTCCTCGACAACAACGATTGTATCGTCGGGGAAATCGCCCGCCGTCAGGCGTCGACCAATCCGCTCCGCACCATCACCAGCATCAAGCGTCTCATGGGTGTCCAGTTCGAGGACCTCGACGAGTGGGTTCAGCATTTCCCCTACGAGATCGTCAACCACGACGACCGGCTCCTCATCAACGTAAACGGGATGGGATACGCCCCCGAGCAGATCAGCGCCCTGATCCTGAAGAAGCTCAAGGAATCCGCCGAGGCGTGGCTCGGTGAGGCGGTGTCCCAGGCGGTCATCACCGTTCCCGCACACTTCGACGACAACCAGCGCAACGCCACCATGGAAGCGGCCAAGATGGCCGGCCTTGATGTGCTCCGTCTCATCAACGAGCCGACCGCCGCGGCGCTCGCCTACGGAATTGGCAAGTCCGTATCCTCCGATGAGGTCATTGCCGTCTTCGACTTCGGCGGTGGTACCTTCGACATCACCGTGCTTGAGATATCCGAGAAGACCTTCGAAGTCCTCACCTCCTCCGGCGACAATCACCTCGGTGGCGACGATCTGGACAACGCACTGGTCGGCCTCATCGTGGAGGAGTTCCAGAAGCGCCATGGCGTGGACCTGATGCAGGATCCCGTTACGCTGCGCCGTTTGAAGGAAGTCGCCGAAAAGGCCAAGATCGAACTCTCTGTCGCCTCGCAGACCCTCATCGCGCTCCCCTTCATCACGTACAAGGACGGGCAGCCGCTCCACCTTGAGCGCCACCTTTCGCGCGAGGAATTCGAAGACCTCATCGAGCCGTTCATCAACCGGACCATCCGCTGTTGCAAGCGCGCGCTCGACGACGCCGGACTCAACAAGCGTGACGTCAAGAAGGTGATTCTCGTCGGCGGATCCACCCGTATCCCGTTGGTGCAGGATCTGGTCGAGGACTTCTTCGGCTTCGCTCCCTTCAAGGGCATCAACCCTGACGAAGTGGTGGCGCTCGGCGCCGCAACCCAGGCGGGCGTCTTCAACGGCAACATTGAGGAAGTGACCCTCATCGACGTCGCACCGCATTCCCTCGGTATTGAGGTGAAGGACGGAAAGTTTTCCAAGATCATCGACAAGAACGCGACGATCCCCATCAAGGCGGCCAAAAACTTCACAACGACGGAGGACAACCAGACCTTCGTCAATGTGCACATCCTTCAGGGTGAATCGGACGACGCCGCGGAGAATCGTTCCCTCGGCAAGTTTACGCTGTCGGATATTCCCGCCATGCCGCGCGGGCGCGCCCGCGTCCGCGTCACGTTCTTCATGAACGCCGACGGCGTGATGGAAATCTCGGCCGAGGAACTCGGGTCTGGTGTGGCCAAGTCCCTGACGATCCTGCACAGCGGCCTCGACGACGGTGAGAAGCGCAGCCGCAAGAAGGCGCGCCAGCGTCGCAGCGGGGGCACTCGCTCCAGCACGCGATCCGGATCCGGCGATGGCGGGCGTCGTGCCAGCAACAGCGGTTCCAGCAGCGCCGGAACCCCGATCAATCTTGGCAGATCGCGGAACATCGACTCCTCCGTTGTGCCGCTTGGCAGCGGTGCTCCGGCGGCCGCCCCGGATGCCGGCTTCGCTGTGCTTGGTGATACCAATCCGGGCACTGCTGCACCCCGGCCCGTGTCAGGGCTCCCCGCTGCTGCACCTGCCGCTCCGCCCGTCGCACCTCCCCCTCCCGTCCCGGCCCCCGATCCGGTCGGGGAGAGCGCCAGCTACCAGCAGCCCCAGCGCTATTCCCGAACCTCCTCGCCCGGCTTCGCCAATCCGTCGCCGGTTGCGCTCAGCGATCCGGGACCGACGGCCCACACGCCTGTCACCACCAAGTCCTCCCCCGCCAATTTTCCTGTCTCCCCACCGCCCTCTCTCCCCACGCCGATTCGCGAAGCCCACACGGTGGAACTCGTTGCTCCCCCCACGCCTCTGATTCCCGGCGGGGCGGATGGCGAAGATCCGCCGACCCAATTGATGGCGGATATGCCCACCGCCGTGGCATTCCGGCGAGACACCCCCGAGGTCAAGCTCCCCGAGATCGTCACCAAGGGGATTGCCAAAGCCATGGAAGGCGCCGATACGCCCGATGCGCACGCACTGTTCGCCCAGTCCATCGCCGCACTGGACTCTCCCGAGTGGAAAGACGACAAGTCCTGGGCGGCGATGCACGCACGGACCTGGCTCCAGCTGGCCCTCGGCCAGCTCGACGAAATGCGTCACTCGCTTTCCCACTTGGTCGAGACCTGCGCCGTGGAAAAGAGCGTCGAGCTTGTAGCCCTGTTCACCAGCGCCCTGAACCGATTCAGCGCGGTCGCCTCGATCCGGCGTGATCGTTCCCGATTCCGCGAACTGGCGGGAGACCTTGAAGGCGCCTGCGAGGATCTCGAGTTCGCCAACAAGATGGAAGCCCAACCCACCGACATGGAGCGGCTCGAGGATCTTTATCGTGCCCGCTGTTCCAACGGTTCCGATCCCGCAGCCCAGTTCAAGCTCGTGAAGGTATTCCTCAAGAGCAACCGCGTCGACGAGGCGATCGAGCTCCTGCAGGACTTGCAGCACCACGATGCCTACGAGACCCGCGCCACCAAGATCCTCGGCCTGTGCCACTGGCAGAAGAACCTCCACTTCCTCGCCTGGCAGAAGTTCAAGCAGCTGCGCCAGAACGAGGAAATTCGCGACATCCTCTTCCGTCTCGCCAACGACATGGAATCGACCGGCCAGCTCAACAATGCACTCACCGTCTACGAGCACATTGCGGCCGAAAATGGCGATTATCGTGACGTCCAGGCCAAGATCAAGAAGCTCCGTTACCGCATCAAGATGCATCAGGACGAGAGCGAGCAGAGCAAGGCTTCGGCTGTCCTGACGGATCCGCGCTTCACGATCCTGGAAGAGATCAATCGCGGCTCGATGGGCATCATCTACAAGGCCCAGGACAAGACGCTGGAGGAGATCGTGGCCCTCAAGGTCCTCAACGACTACCTCGGTGCCGACCCCTCCGCCGTCGAGCGCTTCAAGCGCGAAGCACGCGCCGCCAAGAAACTCAGCCACCCGTACATCGTCCGCATCCACGACATGTTCGAGACCGGATCCAAGCGGTTCATCTCGATGGAGTACATCGAGGGCACCGACTTGAAACGGATGCTGGCGGATCGCACCTCCTTCAGCGAAGATCAGCTCGTCTACTACTTCCTCCAGATCTGCGACGCGCTTTCCTACGCGCACCGCCTCAACATCATCCACCGCGACATCAAGCCCGCAAACATCATGATCACGTCGCAGAACTCCGTGAAGGTGACGGACTTCGGCATCGCGAAGATCCTGAAGGGTGAGGACAGCACGAAGAGCGGCACGGCGGTCATCGGGACGCCGCTGTACATGGCTCCCGAGCAGATCACCGGCGAGGGCGTGGACGCACGCAGCGACATCTATTCGCTCGGCATCATGATGTACGAGCTCGTGAGCGGCCACCCGCCCTTCTACCTCGGCAACATCGAATATCACCACATCCACACCGCGCCGCCTCCCCTTCCCGACAAGGTTTCGGCCCGCCTGCGCGATGTCATCATGAAGTGCGTCCAGAAGAACCCGGCGAACCGCTTCCAGAGCGTCGATGAGATCTTCGACGCGCTGCAGGTTCCGCGACGCTAACGGGAACACGCGGACGGCGAGGTCGCTGAAGAAATCTTCACCCGAACCTCACATTCGCTCTTGACCACCGCCGGGCGGTAGGCATGCTCTTCAAGCCTCGCGTGTGGGGGTATAGCTCAGTTGGTAGAGCACCAGGCTGGCAGTCTGGGTGTCAGCGGTTCGAATCCGCTTACCTCCACCATTCACATCGCGACCAAAACTTGAAAAAGCCCCGCATCTCCGCGGGGCTTTTTCGTTTTTGTCCCCAGGCGTGCCGCCGGTCGGGCAGCCCGCGCGGCCCAGAGGATCCGGATTCGATTTGAGTTGCCCCATCCGGTCCAATCCGCCTTTATCGTCGGCAGACTTCGCGCTGGGAGGAACCCTCCATGAAAAAAATCGAAGCAGTCATCAAGCCCCACAAGATTGAGGACGTCCGCAGTGCCTTGGCGTCGCTCGGCATCCTCGGGTTGACCGCCTGGGAAGTGCGTGGCTTTGGCCGCCAAAAGGGACATCAGGAACTCTACCGCGGCAGCGAGTATCAGGTGAACTTCATGCCCAAGGTCCGCCTTGAGATCGTCGTGGTCGACGAGCGCGTGGACGACGTGGTGAAGGCGATCACCGAAGGCGCCCAGACCGGAACCATTGGTGACGGAAAGGTCTTCGTCCTGAACGTCGAGCAGGCCGTCCGTATCCGCACCGGCGAGCAGAACGAAGAAGCGCTGTAAGCCCCGTCATTCAGCCATGTACCAAACGCGACGAGGGGGACGGGCCGAAGCCCGTCCCCCTCGTTTTGTGTCACCTTCGCAAAAGTTCAGCCTGGTCGGAAGAGCGAGCCTTGTCGCAAGGAGCGCTCTGCCTTACACCCGAGGGGACCCGGCGGGTGGTTACTTGGTCGTGCTGACCGCAATGGTCATCTCGTTGTTGACGCTCGAGACGCCCTTCACATCGGAAACGGCCTTTGTCACGAGGGAGCGCTCGGCCGAGTTTTTCGCGATGCCTGTGAGAGTAACGACGCCGTCGCGGGTTTCCACTTTGGTTTTCAACGCGCTGGTCGAGCGGTGAACCAGGAGCGACGACTTCACTTGAGCGGTTACCGATGCGTCGTCAAGCTTCTCGCCGGCGCTACGCACTTCGGCATCAGGGACATCGGAGACGGTCAGCATGTTTTCGACCTTCACGACGTTCTCGATGTCTGCGGCATACTCGCCGGTCAGTTCCTTCTGCGCCAGACTTGAGGCCACGCCGGTCAGGGTGACGACACCGTCCTTCACATCGATCGTTGTTTTGCTGGAGTTGACATGGCGATGAAGCAGGAGCGTGAGGCGCACCTTACGGGTGATCCAAGTGTCAGAGTTGTCCGCGGCGACTTCCGCGTTGGTCTCCAGCTGATTGTCCACGCGGGTAACTCCGGTGAGTCCTTCGGCAGTCTCCTGGGCGAGAGTCTTGTGGGATTCCTCAGCAACCGTCCCGGTGAGGGTCACAACACCGTCCTTAGCGGAGGACTTTACCGAGTCGTCCTTGAGGTAGGTGCGGTACACGTAGGACTCCTTGAAGGAGGTCTCGATCCGATCATCGGCGTCATTGGCGACAGCAGGGGACGTGCTTAGCAACGTGGCGATAGTTGCGGCGACGGCTAGAATACTGGTGTAGTTAAACTTGCGCTTCATGATAATTCCTCTTTCGTGGTCGGGGCCCAGGGCCCTCAGGTGCGACGCCGCTCAATAACATCCTGCAGGAGGCTGCGCGCACCGGTGTCGCAGGTGTTCGGGGTATGATACTTCGTGGTTCCCTCGCCGAACCGCACGAGGCAAGTCTATGCGGGCTGAGGTTACGTCCGGGTGTGATGACTGCCCTGATGACCATGGGCGATCGCAGTAATTCTGGACTCGTCGGCGCCCGGAGCGGCGGCAGCGGGTGCGGAACGGGAGACGTTTATGCGTCCGCCTTCGTCCTGCATTCTGCCCTTCGCTTCGGTGAGTTGCTTGGACTCCTTCATTTCGGATTCCGCCTTCTGCCAGTTCTCGTCACAGTGTCCCTGCTGGCAGCCACCTTTCTCGTAGATTGCATAGGCGCGGCGGGCGATGGCGTCATGAATCATCGGATCGGAGTCATTGTGTGCCGGATGTGTCAGGACGGTGGTGCTCGAGCATGAGTCGGTTCTTGAGGGCTCTATCATAGCTACAGCCTTTCATTGGGAGGAGGGTGGAGGAGCGATTCAGGGGATCGGGGGTTACCGGATTGCTTGGCTTCGGCCACCCCCTTTTTGCAGCTCCATGGTTCGGCGATTTTGCGGGGCACAAAAAAAACCGACGCGATATCACACCCCATCGGGTGATCCATCACGTCGGCTTACTCGTCAGCGGGCCGCCCCTGAAACCGGGAATGCCCCTCATCTAGTCATCCGTCGGCAGGAAGGATCGGTGCTTTGTATTCTATCCCGCCAACTTCCATTGTCGCTTTTCGGAACAGCGTTACAAGGAGAATACGAAAGCATCCTCAACCGCGATCGGTGAGATCACACAAAAGCCCGGGCTTTCCGCCCGTTTCGACCCGAAAACTATTCGGCCGGACCGCGCTGTCAGGTGCCAGACCGGCGTGTCTTTGTTCGATTCGATGGGAAATTCCACCTCCATTTCAACCTGAGAACAAACCTCACTCAGGGTTTTTGGATCAAGCTATCCTGTGAAGTGCTCACCTCATTCGCAAGGGAACCTGCTTTCCTGTCATGGCTGCCATGATTGAAATCAAAAGTCTGAGGAAGGAGTTCGGATCGTTCGTCGCGGTCGACGGTGTGTCGTTCAACGTCGCGCGCGGCGAAGTCCTGGGCTTCCTGGGCCCCAACGGGGCTGGTAAGTCGACCACCATGAAGATGATCACCGGTTTTCTGGCTCCGACCAGCGGTACCGCGGTGGTGTGTGGTCACGATATTCTCCGCGATCCCATGAAGGTTAAGGCGGCGATCGGCTATCTGCCCGAAGGCGCACCTGCCTATCCAGAAATGACGCCGTGGAGCTTCCTGAACTTCATCGGCCAGATTCGCGGCTTCCGTGGCGCGGACCTTCGTCGCCGCGTCGACGAGGCGGTGCAGAAGACGTCGCTGGATTCGCACCTTTATGTGCCGATCGAGTCCCTCTCCAAGGGCTACAAGCGCCGCGTCGGCCTCGCGCAGGCCATCATCCACAACCCCGAAGTCCTCATCATGGACGAGCCGACCGACGGCCTTGATCCGAACCAGAAGCACGAGGTTCGCAAGCTGATCGGCGAGATGGCGAAGGATAAGGCCATCATCCTGTCCACGCACATTCTGGAGGAAGTCGAGGCCATCTGCACGCGCGCTGTCATCATCGCCGCGGGCAAGGTGATTGCCGACGGCACTCCGGCCCAGCTCGCCGCTCGCTCCGACCGCCACAACAACATCACCCTGCGTGTCCAGTCCCGGACGGCGGGGAACTTCAAGGATCACGTCTCCAGCGTCTCGGGCGTCTCCGAGGTGCTGATGGTGCGCGAGCACGACGGCGTGGCGACCTGGCGCATCGTGCCGAAGTCCGGCGCGGCGCTCATCACGCAGGTCGGCGCCCTTGCCCGCCAGAACAACTGGGAAGTGCTTGAGATTCGTCTCGAGCAAGGCCGTCTCGACGAGGTCTTCCGTGACCTGACCGCCGACGCGACCGCCAAAGCCGGAAGGGAGAACTGACGCTCATGGGCCACACCCTGACCATTGTGAAGCGCGAACTGGCCAGCTACTTCATCACGCCGGTCGCCTACGTCTTCATCGTGATCTTCCTCTTCCTGACGGGGATCTTCACGTTCTATCTCGGCAGCTTCTTCGAGCGCGGCATGGCCGACCTCACGCCGTTCTTCGTGTTCCATCCGTGGCTGTACCTGTTCCTCATTCCGGCGATCTCCATGCGCCTTTGGTCCGAGGAACGGAAGCAGGGCACCATCGAACTGCTGATGACGCTCCCGATTCCCATGTATGCGATGGTGCTGGGCAAGTTCCTCGCGGCCTGGCTCTTCACGGCCATCGCGCTGGCGCTCACGTTCCCGCTTTGGATCACCGTCAATTACCTCGGCACACCGGACAACGGCGTGATCCTCGCCGGCTACATCGGCAGCTTCATGCTGGCGGGCGCCTACCTGGCGATCGGAGCCTTCATCTCGTCGATCAGCAAGAATCAGGTGATTTCCTTCGTCGGTTCCGTCGTCGTCTGCCTGCTGTTCATCCTTGCCGGTTTCCCCGTGGTGCTCGAGTTCGTCAGCGGCCTCGCGCCGCAGTGGCTCATCAACACCATCAGCCAGTTCAGCTTCCTGACGAACTTCGAGTCCCTGACCAAGGGGATCATCGACGGGCGTTTCATCGTGTATGTGTTGTCCATGATCGGGTGCTTCCTTTTTGCGAACGCCGTC
The DNA here is from genome assembly GCA_016125005.1 of bacterium. GTDB lineage: Bacteria > Sumerlaeota > Sumerlaeia > SLMS01 > SLMS01 > WGMQ01. The sequence continues at coordinate 59,772 of WGMQ01000062.1, forward strand.
ATGGTTGAAATGAAGAAGGCCGATTGAGGACAGGAGGGAAAACACGACCATGCTAGCCAAGAAACTCATCGGAACCGGCGGCCTTGTGACGGCGCTGGTACTTCTTCTGGGGATCAATACGATCTCCAACAACTCGATGCGCGGTGCGCGCCTCGATCTGACCGAGAACAAGCTCTATACGCTGACCGATGGCTCCAAGAACATCGTTCGCGAACTGCCCGACCCGATCACGCTCCGCTTCTTCTATTCGGAGAAGATCGGCAATGGCGTCCCGCAGATCAACTCCTACGCCACGCGCGTTCGCGAGTTGCTTGAGGAGTACGTCGCCGTCTCGAACGGAAAGCTCAAGCTCGAGGTCATCGACCCGGAGCCCTTCTCCGAGGCCGAGGAACGCGCGGTCCAGGCAGGCATGCAGGGCGCCCCGCTATCTCGCTCGGAGAGCCTCTACTTCGGCCTCGAAGCGGTCGACACCACCGACCAGCAGAAGACCATTTCCTTCTTCAACCAGGAGCGCGAACAGTTCCTGGAGTACGACATCAGCCAGCTCATCTACAACGTCGCGCACCCCAAGAAGCGCAAGGTCGTGGTCCTCTCGCCGCTGCCCGTCAACGGCGAGGATGTCGACCCGATGGCCCGCATGATGGGCCGCGCACAGGGTGGGGACCCGTGGGTCATCATCCAGTCGCTGCGCGAGCTGTACGACGTGGAAGTGATCGACAACAAGGTCGAGGAGCTTCCCGCCGAGATGGACGCGCTGCTCCTTGTCCATCCCAAGGAGCTCTCCGACAAGCTGCTCTACCAGATCGACCAATACGTGCTGAAGGGTGGCAAGACGGCCGTCTTCGTCGACCCGCACGCGGAGGTCGACCAGCCCCCGTCAAACCCGCAGAACCCCATGCAGTCCATGATGGCCCCCCGCGGATCCGACCTGCCGACGCTCTTCAAGAGCTGGGGCATTGAACTGGTCAGCGGCAAGGTCGTCGGCGACCGCGACCGCGCCATCGAGGTCCCCACCGGCAACCAGGCTCGTCCCAAGATTGTTCCCTTCGTCGTCTATCAGGCACTCACCCAGGACGACGTGAACAAGGACGAGACCATCACGAGCCAGCTCAACCGGCTCCAGCTCGCCATGCCGGGGGCGCTTCGCAAGATCGAAGGGGGCACGACCACGGTCACGCCGCTGCTCGAGTCCTCCAGCGAATCGGAACTCATCGACGTCGACAAGGTGCGCATGTTCCCCGACCCGGAGGAGATGCTCAAGAACTTCACCTCGCTGAAGACCAAGCAGATTCTCGCCGCGCGCGTTTCCGGTGTTGTCAAGACCGCCTACCCGACGGGCGTGGAGGGCACCAAGGATCCGAATCACCTCGACGAATCCAAGGAGCCCATCAACGTCTTCGTCTTTGCGGACGTCGACATGCTGACCGATCGCCTCTGGGTGCAGACCCAGCGGTTCCTCGGCCAGACGGTGCGCATCCCGATGGCGCAGAACGGCGACATGGTGATCAACACGGTCGACCTGCTGAGTGGCTCGGACGACCTGATCGCGATTCGTAGCCGCGGCAAGTTCAACCGTCCCTTCGAACGCGTGGAGCAAATCCGCAAGGACGCCGAAGAGCGCTTCTCCGCACGGATGAAGGAGCTCCAGGACAAGCTGGAGCAGACGGAAAAGGAACTGGCCGACCTGCAGAAGGAGCGCGGCGACTCGGGCTCGGGAGCACTTCTCCTCACTGACGAACAGCGCGCCAAGATCGAACAGTTCCAGGAAGAGCGCCTCAAGACCCGCAAGGAATTGCGCGGCGTCGAGCTGGCACTGCGCCAGGACATCGAGAAGCTCGGCACGAAGATGAAGCTCCTCAACATCGGCCTGATGCCGTTGCTGGTGGGCGTGCTGGCCGTGGGCCTTGGGTTCATGCGCTCGCACCGTCGCCGTCGTCGTTAACGGAACTCCTCATCTGACCAAGTCCCAAACGAAAGGCTTCATGCAACGATGAATACGAAGGTAATCGCGATCGTGGGCGCCTTGGCGGCAGTGGTGGCCGTCGGCGCCATCGTGACAGGCCGGAAGGGAAGTGAGACCACGGAGGTCGTCGCTCCGTCCGAGCTCCTTGTTCCGGTTCTCGACAAGCGAATCAATGACGTGGCACAGATTCAGGTGGAGGACTCTACCTCCAGCATCACCCTCACCCGCACCGAGGGTATCTGGCGCGTGGTCCAGAGCGACAACTACCCCGCGAACTTTACCCCGATCAGCCAGCTCGTGGGCCAGCTCGCTGAGCTAAAGAAGGTCGAGGCCAAGACCTCGAACCCCGACCTATACGACCGCCTTGAGGTCGAGGATCCCGGTCCCGACGCGAAGAGCAAAGTCGTTCGCCTCTCTGACTCGGGCGGCAAAGACATCGCCTCGATCATCATCGGCAAGAGCTGGTACCCGCCCGGTGGCAGCGGCAGCGTCCAGTACCGGTACGCTCGCGTGCTTGGGAACAAGGATTCGTGGCTCGTCTCGGGCAACCTCAACGTGCAGACCACTGCGCGCACCTGGATGAACACCGAGATTGTGTCGATCCCCGCCTCCCGTATCCAGAGCGTCGAGGTCACTCATCCCGATGGCGAGACGGTGACGGTTCGCAAGTCGAAGGAAACCGATCCCAACTACGTGCTCGAGACGCTCCCGCCGATGCGCGAGCTGACCGCTGAGTCACGTCCCAACGAACTTGCTGGTGCGTTCACGTCGCTGCGTTTCGACGAAGTCAAGCCCGCCAAGGTTGCTGAGGGGGCCACCACCACGGCCACTTTGGTGGCAAAGAGCTTCGACGGCCTGGTTCTGCGCGGCGAGATTCGTCCTGAGGATGGGAAGACCTACCTGATCGTCAGCGCCAGCGTCGATGCAGAGACCATCGACAAGGTCAATGCCCAGCGTCAGGCCGACGCCGATCAGCAGAACGAGGCCAACAAGGACGTGGAGGATCACGTCAAGGTCGAGCCTCAGTTGGTCGACAAGGCAAAGATCGAGAAGGAAGCGGAGGACCTGAACGCCAAGGTGCGTGACTGGGCCTACGTGGTCCCCTCCTACCAGTCGGAGCGCTTCCAGCGCCGCAACGAGTTCTACCTCAAGGCTGCGACCGACGAGGAGATCATTGGCGGGCCCGTGGCTCCGGAACCGTCCGCCGAGGATGATGGTACCAGTGGCGCCGTCACCATCGACTCCGCGCCCGTGGAGCCCGAATCCAGCAACTGATCCGTCTATACCCCCGATGAATGAACGAGCCACCCTGCGCGGGTGGCTCGTTCAATTTCAAGCGCCCGTGGCGCGGTGGAATTCCTCCAGCAGCGTTGGCTCTTCCCGCTCCCAGCAATGCCGTTCGCGCGCGGCCTCGCGTGCGGTCCGGCGCATCGAAAGGAGGAGGTCGTTGTCGGAAGCCAGTTGCTCGATCGCCGCTGCGAGCGCGTTGGGCGTTTCGTCGATGAGCACGCCGGCGCCCGGAGCCTCCTCCATCGCCTCTCGCTGACCGGCAGTCTTTGTCGCAATCACCGCCAAGCCCGCCGTCAAGTACTGGAAGAGCTTGTTGGTGATGGTGAGATCGCGGCTTGGAATGAGGCTGGATTCCAGGGCCAGACCGATGTCGTGCTGCGAGATGGCAGAGTGCAGGTCCGCGTTGGGCACCGGGGCGTGCAGGTGAACGCGGTCGCGCCACGCGGGCGGAATCTGGGAGTCGATCCACCCGCGATAACGAGCATAGAGCGTCCCGCGCAGATGCACTTCCACGGGCGCCGAAAGAAGTCGCAGGGCCTCAAAAAGCAACTCCAGGCCACGCCCCGGTCCGATGGTTTGTGAGAACCAGTGCAGTCGTACAGGTCCACTGCGGGCGATCGTGGGCTCGGCTCCCAACGGGAAGACATTCCGCACCACAGTCGGCGGAGCCACGCCATGGCGTTCCGCCAAAGCCGCAGCCAGGGCGCGCGATGTGGTGAGTCGATAGACGCCGCGCCGGAGCAGCGAACCCTCAAGCCTAGCCAAATCCTTCACCGGTCGGCTGGCGCGCGCGGCAGGAAGCAGGTCCTCTGAAAACCAGTCCTCCAGATCGACGCCCACCGGGAATCCTTCATCGGCGAGGCGGTCCGCAGCCCAGAGAGCTGCCTCGGAATGCGCGATCACCAGTTGGGGGCGAAGCTCACGAGCCACGCGCAGCATCTCCCGGGGGCACAGCCCGAACCGTTCCGGCAGTCCCAGCCGGCGAAAGCGCCGTGCCGCGCCGCGCCGAAGCCGGGCGAGTCCACGGCCCACGGACCCTGTTGGGTTCAGGTAGTCGAAAGAGAACCGCGAAGCGAGGGCCCGATCCATCGCCGCCAGCCCATCGTCGATTCGAACCCCGCGCACTTGCACTTCCGCTCCCAGTCGTGCGAGAGCGTCAGCCTCTTTCTGGGGCCGCGGTGCCGTGCATAAGTGACCGCCAATCAGGATCAGCACTCTCATAGAGACAGCGCAACATGGTCCCTCAGATGGTTCGAGGGAAAACCCCCTTCCGCCAAAAAGTAATCGAGTCCGTTCGAATTAGGTCGAATTTATGAAAAGACACTGGACGTGGGCTGTTTCCTGTACCAAGATCTCAAGTGGTGTGAAAGCGTTCGATTTGTACGATCGCCAGACCAATTTGGCCCTGACCATCGTCCATCGACATCAATCCAAGCACCGGAAAGGGCTCTTCCGATGAAGCCAAGGATTCTAGTAGCAGGACTTTTTGTGGCGAGCATGGCGACCGCTGCCTCCGCCGCGACCATCAATGTTCCCGCCGACCAGGCGACGGTCCAGGGAGCCGTCACCGCTGCGGTCAACGGCGACGAGATCGTCATCGCTCCGGGCACGTATGTGGGAGCCGTCCTCGTCGAGGACAAGTCGATCACCCTTCGCGGTTCTGACGCGAATAACCGCCCTGTGCTGGCTCTGGGCCGCACGGGAGGCAGCTCCGGCATCGGTTTCGCCAACTCGGGCATGCTGATCGTCGGCGACGGGATCACCGTCAGCGTCGAGAATCTCATCCTGATTCCCGATACCGCCAACATCCCTGACCGCATGGTGCAGACATCGACGCGCAACGATGCCGCCACCATCACTGCCAGCTTCGAGAACATCCTGATCACCGGCAATGCGGGCAGCAATGTCCCCTCCGTCACGAGCGTGTTCGACACCGCCACAGCGATGGGGACGACGTGCAGCTCCGACGGAATGTACCTGGTCAACCGCGCCTTCCTCACTTCGCTGAAGGCGGCCACCGGCGTCTATACGCTGACCGACGTCACGGTTATCGGTGCCGGTCGCGATGGCATCGTCGCCTTCCCGAACGGAGCGGGCTCCTCGCTCACCGCCTCGGGTGTCAAGATTGCCCGCAGCACGCGCAACTACACCCAGTGGGGCGACGACAACAACAACACGACGGCCTACACGGTGACGGGTACCCGCGCCAATCCGGGCCTCCTGATCATCAACAACACCAACGCCGGCAGCGGCAACGGTGTGCAGGGGATCAACGGTGGCGGTACCATTGTCATCGATCACCTTGTCCACCTGAACAACGTGGATCCGTACATCATCACCGGTGGCAACGTTGGGTCCGTCACCATCACGGACTCTCTGATTGCCGAGACCCTCAATGATGACGGCTTGGCCATCTACGGCGGCGGCGACGCCCCGAATATTGCGATCTCCAACACCACCTTCTATAACAACGGTGTGGCCAGTGGCAGCACAGCCGGCCTTTGGTTCGCCGCGGTGGAACCCACCTACACGGTCACCGATTGTATCTTCGCGGCCGGGGCGGCTGATCGCGGCGGCCTCGTGCTGAACGCCAGCGTCGGCGCCCGGGTCACCGCCAGCAACAACGCCTTCGTCTTCGCGGGCGCCAACGCGCTCACCCAGACGATCTTCGGCTCTGGCGCCCCCGTTGCCAGCGAGACTGGCACCATCACGGCTGATCCGGTGTTCTCCAGCACCAGCGTGACCAGCCTGGCCGACCTCACCACCGCGTTCGATGTCACCGCGACTGCCTACGCCACGGCTTCCAGCACCGCGGACAAGCTTAATGGCTGGGGTGACGGACCGACTGTTGTCGTCACGCCGACCCCGCTCGCCGCCCAGGCATGGGAAAACTACCAGTAAGCTGTTCCGAAGTCCTGCCGACACAACCTGCCGCTCCCAGTGCCACCGCACTGGGAGCGGCTTTTCGTCATGGGGCCACGCCCGGGAGCCTCCCCGCCAGGTCCAGCACCCCGTAGCGCCCGCAAATCCTGACGACTTGCTCCAGGGGAATTGCTTCCCGCCGGTGCCCGTTAACGCCAACCGTATCGGTCGCCTGGAGGAGGGAATTGAGGAGTGCCTCCTCGGTCGCCTCCACGGCGGCAAGGAACAGCGGATTCATCGCGTGATTGGCCAGCGTGGCCACGGACGGCGTCAGCAGTCCGCCCCGATGGGGAATGCGATAGGCCGTCGAAAAGGCGATCACGTAGTCCCCCGAACCGTTCTCCATCACCGAGCCCGTCTGGCCCAGTCCCAGCGCGGCGCGCGCCGCAAGGCGACCGAGATTTCGGGGACAGAGCGGCGCATCGGTGGCCACCACGATCATGCACGACCCATCGCCATCGGGTTTCGGCGTGTACTGGCTGAGGAAGAACTCGCCCAACTCCCTACCCACCGGAGCCCCGTTGATCGTCAGGATTCCGTCGTAGTTCGACTGCACGAGCACGCCCACCGTATAGCCGCCGCGGTCTGTGGGAATGCGGCGTGACGCGGTGCCGATGCCCCCCTTGAAGCCAAAGCACGATGTCCCAGTTCCCGCCCCGACACAGCCCTCGGCCACCGGACCCGGGCTCGCCGTGGCAAGCGCCGTCAGAACGTCCTCTGCCGTGACGTGCATTCCGCGGATATCGTTCAGGTAGCCGTCATTGGTTTCGCCCACCACGGCATTAACCGACTGGACCGCCTCGTTTCCCGGCATCGCCAGCACATGACGGATGAGGCCGGTCAGGCCGGCGGCGACGGACAGCGTGTTGGTGAGCACGATGGGGCACTCCAGCGAGCCCAGTTCCGCGATCTGGGTCGCACCGGCCAGCTTGCCGAAGCCGTTGGCACAATGCACCGCGGCGGCGAGCTTCTCCTGGAAGATGTTCCCCTCGTGAGGGATAATCGCGGTAACGCCCGTGCGGACCGAATCCCCGCGCACCAGCGTTTGATGCCCGATGCGCACCCCAGCCACGTCCGTGATGGCATTGGCGGATCCCGTGGGAAGGATCCCGATTTGGATGCCCAATTCCCGGGCCCGCGCCCGTCTCCGTCCATTCATGGTGGTGCCTTCCCCGACCGGCGCCTGCGTCCGGGCGTGGCCGTCAGCAGGCATCGCAACCCCGCAAGCCTCAACCCGATTTCGTGCCGGTACTGAGGTGCTGTCTTCTGTCTTGAATGCCATTGGGTTGATGGACTAATCTCGGTTAGTCAAAATATCATCCGGAAGAGCCAACTCATGAAAATAGATGTGCGTGATTTCGAACGAAGAATCGTGGTCCGCCCGCTGGATGAAGGGGACTACGAACAGTTGGTGGAACTCCAGAAGGCCTGCTTTCCCAAAATGCTCCCGTGGAGCATCGAGCAATTCCAGTCACTCCTGACTCGATTCAAGGAGGGCCAGATCTGCATCGAATTGGACGGCGAACTGATCGCCTCCTCCAGCAGCCTGATTGTTGATTACGACCTGTATTCCGACTGGCACGACTGGTGGACGATTTCCAGCGGCGGGACGCTGACGAACCACAATCCAAACGGCGATATGTTGTACGGTATCGAGATGATGGTGCATCCCGAATGCCGTGGGCGGAAACTGGCACGTCGTCTATACGATGCGCGCAAACAACTGGTTCGGGAACAGAACCTCAAGGGCATCGTCATCGGCGGTCGAATCCCGGGCTACTCCGCCGTGGCCGATGAAATGGGACCCCACGAGTACGTCCAGAAAGTTCAGGAGAAGCAACTGCACGATCCGGTCCTGACCGCACAACTGGCCAACGGATTTGAGGTAAAGCGACTTCTGAAGGAGTACCTGCCCACCGACGAGGACAGCGTGGGCTGGGCGACTCACATGGAATGGACGAATCTTGACTTCCGACCTTTCAAGAAGCGCTCGATCCAGGCCGTACAGATGGTACGCTTGGCGGCCGTCCAATACCAAATGCGAGCCATCTCGGGCTTCGCAGAGCTGGAGCGCCAGATCGAGTACTTCGTCGACACTGCGTCCGACTACCACGCAGATTTCCTTCTCTTCCCGGAGCTTTTTTCCACGCAGGCCCTATCGTTCATGAAAGTCAGGGGAGCCAGTGAGGGCGCCCGCAAGCTGGCCGAATACACCCCCCGCTACGTTGAGCTATTCGCCGACCTTGCCTTGAAGTATAACCTCAACATCGTCGCCGGTTCCCAGTTCGTTCTCGACAAGGGAAAGCTCTACAACGTGGCATACCTTTTTCGTCGCGACGGCACCATCGAGGAGCAGTACAAGATCCACGTCACTCCCGCGGAATGGCGCTGGTGGGGCGTCGTCGGTGGGAACAAGGTCAACGTGTTCGACACCGATTGCGGGCGTGTCGCGATCCTGATCTGCTACGATGTCGAGTTTCCCGAGCTGGCCCGCATCGCCGTGAAGAAGGGGGCCCAGCTCATCTTCTGTCCCTTCAACACGAACGAGCGAAATGGCTATCTTCGCGTCCGCCACAGCGCCATCGCCCGATGCATCGAGAACCATGTCTATACAGTCATCGCGGGGTGTACGGGCAACCTTCCCCAGGCGGAGGTCGCCGATATGCACTATGCGCAGAGCGGCATCTATACACCCGCCGACGTCTGCTTCAGCCGCGACTGCGTGGCGGCCGAATCCACACCTAACATTGAGACGCTGATCGTCCACGACGTGGATCTGGAAATGCTCCGGCGCCACCGGTACACGGGGACGACCCGCAACTGGCTCGACCGTCGGCGCGATCTATACGAGGTACGCTACAAGGAAGACGGGGGCGAGTTCAGCGTGTAGGGCTGTATAGACAACGCTCCCCCTGCCAGAGGCGGCAGGGGGAGCGGATGTCGTCTGGTCTGTCGATGCCGTTACTTGTATTCGTTCCAGCTCTTGATCTGGAGCTTCTCCAGGCTGGTACGCGAGAGCGCCTCGATCAGGCGGGCGGCGATCTGGCGGTTGGTGATGAGCGGCACGTTGAAGTCCACCGCGGCGCGGCGAATCAGGTAGTCGTTGGTCAGCTCCTCCTCCTGGTAGTTCTTCGGGAGGTTAATGACCAGGTCCACCTTCCCCTGCTTGATGACATCGAGCGTGTTGGGGGTGGTCTTCTCAAGCGGCCAGTTCAGTTCCTCAACCGTCACACCGTTCTCGCGGAGGAAAGCTGCGGTGCCGTGCGTGGCGTAGAGCTTGATCTCCATCTTGTTCATCAGGCGGCAGCTTTCGAGCAACTCCACCTTCGAGGGGAGCGTTCCGCTGGAGAGCAGCACGGCCTTGATCGGCAGGCGGTAGCCGACGGAAAGCAGCGACTTGAGGAAGGCCTCATCGAAGTCGGCGCCGAGGCACGCGACCTCGCCCGTGGAGGCCATTTCGACGCCCACGGTCGGATCGGCACCCTCAAGACGCGTGAAGGAGAACTGCGGCGCCTTCACGCCGACGAAGTCCAGGTCGAACAGCGGGTTGTCGACGGGCTGCACCTTCTTGCCGACGATGACCTTGGTGGCCAGATCGATGAAGTTCGTGCCGAGGATCTTGGAGACGAACGGGAAGCTGCGCGAGGCACGCAGGTTGCACTCGATCACCTTCACCTCGTTGTTCTTCGCGATGAACTGGATGTTGAAGGGGCCGTTGATGTGGAGGCGGCGCGAGATCTTGGCGGAGATGCGGCGGATCTGGCGGATGGTTTCCAGGTAGGTGCGCTGGGGCGGGAGCACCAGCGTGGCATCGCCCGAGTGGACGCCCGCGTTCTCGACGTGCTCGGAGATGGCGTCGATCACGATCTCGCCATCGCGCGCCACCGCGTCGTACTCGATTTCCTTCGCATTCTCGAGGTACTTGCTGATGACGACTGGGTGCTCGCTGGAGACGTCGACGGCCTTGTTGAGGAAGGTCTCGAGTTCGCTGTCGGTGGTGGCAACGGCCATGGCCGCGCCGGAGAGGACGTAGCTGGGGCGCACAAGCACCGGGTAGCCGACGGCCGCGGCGAAAGCCTTGGCCTCGTCGAGTCCCTTCAGTTCCTTCCACTTCGGCTGGTCGATCTTCAGTTCATCCAGCATGTTGCTGAACTTCTGGCGATTCTCCGCGGCGTCGATGCTTTCGGGGCTCGTGCCGAGCACCTTGAGGCCAAACTTCTGGAACTTGGTGGCGAGGTTGTTGGGGATCTGGCCGCCCATGCTGATGATGATGCCGAGCGGGTTCAGCTTGTCATAGATCTCGGAGACGGTCTCGAGGTTGATCTCGTCGAAGAACAGCTTGTCCGACTCGTCGTAGTCGGTGCTGACGGTTTCCGGATTATAGTTGATCATGGCCGTCGAGAAGCCCATTTGGCGCAGCGACCGGGCGGCGTTCACGCAGCACCAGTCGAACTCAACCGAGCAGCCGATGCGGTAGCTGCCCGAGCCCAGCACGATGACCGTGTTGATCTCCGGGAAGTCGATGTCGTCCTTATCGCCGTGATAGGACAGGTACAGGTAGTTGGTCTGGGCCGGGTATTCGGCACCGAGCGTGTCGATCTGGCGGACGAAGGGGCGGATGCCGCTCTTGCGGCGATACTCGCGGACGTATTCCTCGGTGGTCTTGCTGAGGATGGCGATCTGCTCGTCGGAGAAGCCGGAGCGCTTCGCCTCCTTCAGCAGATCCACAGGCAGCTTGGTGGTATTTGCCTCGACGATGCGGTTGCGGATGTCCACCACGTGCGCCACGCGGTGGAGGAACCACTTGTCGATGTGGGTGAGCGAGTGGATGTGGTCGACGGTCATGCCGGCCTTCATGCCCTCGACGATGGCGAAGATGCGCTCGTCGGTCGGCTCGCTCAGTTCCTTCTCGATGTCCTCAAAGGTCCACTTGGTGTTGGCGACCAAGCCCTTGGCACCGATCTCGAGCATGCGCAGGGCCTTCTGGAGCGCCTCCTCGAAGGTGCGGCCGATGGACATGACCTCGCCCACCGACTTCATCGACGAGCCGATGCGGCGGGCCACCTTCGTGAATTTCTTGAGATCCCAGCGCGGGATCTTCACCACGCAATAGTCGAGCGCCGGCTCGAAGAAGGCCTTGGTCACGCGGGTGATTGAGTTCGGCAGCTCGAAGAGGCCGTAGCCGAGCGAGAGCTTGGCGGCGACGAAGGCGAGCGGGTAGCCGGTGGCCTTCGATGCGAGCGCCGAGCTGCGGGAAAGGCGCGCGTTCACTTCGATGATGCGGTACTGCTCGGAGTACGGATCGAGCGCGTACTGGATGTTGCACTCGCCCTGGATGCCGAGGTGGCGGATCACGCGGATGGCGATCTCGCGCAGCATGTGGTATTCGCGGTTGCTCAGCGTCTGGCTGGGCGCGACGACGATGGACTCGCCGGTGTGGATGCCGAGCGGGTCGAAGTTCTCCATGTTACAAACGGTGATGCAGTTGTCGTACTTGTCGCGAACGACCTCGTATTCGACTTCCTTCCAGCCCTTGAGGTACTCCTCGACGAGGATCTGGGGGGTGTAGGCCAGGGCCTTCTGGGCCTTCTCGCGGAGCGCTTCCTCGGTGTGGCAGACGCCGGAGCCCAGGCCGCCGAGGGCATAGGCGATGCGCACCATAACCGGGTAGCCGATCTCGCTGGCGATGCGCAGGGCGGACTCGACCGTCTCGGCGGCTTCGCTGCGCGGGCAAATCGCGTTCACTTCCTTGAGGCGCTCGACGAAGAGCTGGCGGTCCTCCGTCTCCTTGATGGCCTTCACCTGGGTGCCGAGCACCTTGACGTTGTACTTCGCAAGGATGCCGGTCTCTTCCAGCTTCAGGCCGCAGTTTAGGGCCGTCTGGCCGCCGAAGGAGAGGAGGATGCCATCGGGGGCTTCCTTGGCGATGACCTTCTCGACGAAGTATGGGGTGACGGGCAGGAAGTAGACCTGGTCGGCCAGATGCTCGGAAGTCTGGATCGTGGCGATGTTGGGATTGATGAGGATCGTCTGGATCCCCTCTTCCTTCAGCGCCTTGATGCACTGGCTGCCCGAGTAGTCAAACTCGCCCGCCTCGCCGATCTTGAGGGCCGACGAGCCGAGGATGATGACTTTCTTCACGTTGTGGATCGTGCTCATGTAGGTTCACTGCCCTTCGTGTTCAGATGCGTGCCGAATGTGCTGCAGGTGGTTCTCGATCTTCGTGATGAACCCTGGTAGTTCTTCCTGAATTGTTACCCAGACCAGTGCGACGTCGACCACCTCATAGTGATGAATGAGTTTGTCCCTCATTCGCCCAATCGTTGACCACGGGATGGAAGGTTCCGCATCCCGGCATTCCTGACTCAGTCGCTTTGCCGCCTCACCCAACAGGCACAACAGGTGGATTGCCGCATAGTGGGCCCGGATGTCCGATGCAAACGACTCGGAATCCAGCCCCTGCACGACCTCCTGACACAGCCTGGCGTGGCGGATCGCATCCTCCAGAATCCTGACATCACGATTCATAGAGCTTGATCGACTCCCGCCTGACGGTCGCCTTGAAGTCATCCATCGGGTCGGCGGACATGACCTTCAGGTCAGTCAAGTCCACCTGATGGCCGAGCAGGCTCTCCAGTTCCGCTTCCAACTGACAGAATCGCAGAAGCGACAAGTGGCTCCGGTCCTGGAAGTCGACCAGTAGGTCCACGTCACTTTCCAGACTAGCTGTGCCCCTCGCTCGCGAGCCGAAAAGCAGGAGCTTGCTGACACCGTGCGCACGGCACACATCAGCCAGCAGCCTCTCGTCAAACTCAAGCGACGCGATTCTCATCGTCAGCCTTTCTTCTCGCCATGTCTGTCGTTCACGTCGGTGGATCCTTGCCAGTTCGTTTGTGTCAATTCGTCGAGGGATGCCTAGATAAAGTCGTCGATTCCAAGAGCGAGGGCGAATCCGACGCCCGCCTTTTCCACTTCGCTGATGGGGGCGGACTGGATCAGTTCCCAGATCACTTTTTCCTTCTTGGCGGTGGTCATGCCGTTGAAGCGGCTGGAAACGACCAGCACGTTGAGACGGTTGCGGACCCCCGTTCTCTTCACGGCCACGGTCTCCGCGGGAAAATGCGTCGTCAGATGCTGCAAGAGGGCCGCCGCCGCCGGGTCTTCGGTCTTCGTGGTCCGTGTCATGGGGCGGGCGGACGCCCCGCCGGACTTGAGGGCCGTGGGTTTTGCAGACCCCGTTTTGCGGGGTGTCTTGGCGGGCTTGGACTGCTTTACTGTCATGGCCGACTCCTCCGGGATCAAATGTGGTTCAGCAGGCGACGCTCAAACTTGGAGGCTGCATCGAAGAACGCCTGACATTCCTTGCGGCTCGCTGCCTTGGGGGAGTATCGCCACTGCGGATCCCAAGTAAAGACCTTCGCGGATGACGCATCGGCGGTGAAGTCGAGCAGCAGCGCCAGCCGTTGCAGGCTATGGGTCGCTATTTCCACCGGCTCCTTGGCGAGCTTCCTTGCAAGGAGTTCCAACGTCATTTCGCCGTACTTCTGGAGCAATCCCACCTTGAGCAGGCATTCGACCGAGTAGCCCCGCAAGTACATGGCGCCCATGAACCGGGACTCCTGAAGCAAGTGCTCCGAGTCGGTTCGCCGTTGGATCGCGGCTTTGCGAAGCTCGCTGATTCCCTGGAAGCGATAGGCGGTCAACGCTCGGTCGATCCTCTCACTTCTTCGCCCCGTCGATCATCTCGACGAACTGGTCGAACAGGTAGTTGGCATCCACGGGGCCGGGGGCGGCTTCCGGGTGGAACTGGGCGCTGCGGATCGGGAGCGACTCGTGGCGGATGCCCTCGTTCGTGCCGTCGTTCAGGTTGGTAAACCAGGGGACCCAGCCATCCGGCAGGGCCTTGGCGTCGACTGCGAAGCCGTGGTTCTGCGAGGTGACCAGACAGCGATTCGTGCCTTCCTCGCGCACTGGCTGGTTCTGGCTGCGGTGACCATACTTGAGCTTGTAGGTGTCCGCGCCGATGGCGAGTGCCAGCAACTGGTGGCCAAGGCAGATGCCGAACGTGGGGACCTTGCGGGCGATCAGGCGGCGAATCTGGTGGACGGTCGCGGCGCACTGCTTCGGGTCGCCGGGGCCGTTGCTGATCATCACGCCGTCCATCTCCATCCCTTCCAGATTGGCATCCCACGGCACGCGGGTCACTTCCATGTCGCGGGCGACCAACTCGCCGATGATGTTGTTCTTCGCGCCGCAGTCGACCATGACCACTTTGCGTTTGTTGCCGACGCCGTACTTCTTGACCTCGCGGGGACTCACCTGAGCCACCAGGTTGTCCTTGTTCGGGTCAACATAGGGCACATCGGCGCCGCCTTCGAGGACGATCTTGCCGAGCATGGTGCCGCGTTCACGGAGTTCCTTCGTCAAGGAGCGGGTATCCACGCCGGTGAGTGCCGGGACCTTGCTCTCCTTGAGCCAGGACGCCAGGTCACCAAGCGCGTCCCAGTGGCTGAACTCGGTGGAGTAATCGGTGACGATCAGGCCGGCGATCTGGATGCGGTCGGACTCGTAGGGGAGGCCGATCTCGCAGTTCGGCACGGCACGCGGGATGCCGTAATTGCCAATCATCGGGTAGGTCAGGACGAGAATCTGTCCGGCGTAGCTGGGGTCCGTGAAGGTCTCGGGATAGCCAACCATGCCCGTGTTGAAGACGACCTCTCCGGCGACAGGTCCCTCGTGGCCGAAGGAAAAGCCACCGTAGACCGAGCCGTCCTGCAGCGCGAGCCGGGCCTTCTTCATGCTCTGGGTCATCGGACCTTGCTCCTTGTGGATGGCGGAAAGTGGCGGCACTCAGGCCGCTGGCGGGGGAGTGGGTAGCGACGCCGCGCGCCGGGTACCCAAAAACGGCAGGGAATAAATAGGGGGGTTGCCCGCAGGTCAAGGGATTCGACAGCCACCCAGCCAAATCCCTCTGCCCTCCCGGACCACAAAGGTCCATTTGTGGGCGAAATCAAGGCTCTCGAGCGTTTTTGGCAAAGCGAACCGCGCGCTCAGGGAATACCCGTAAGATTTGGACCAATCAGCCCCCCAATACAAGCGAATCCTCCTTTACGCCGACTCCATTGACGGTTCAATTTCCGCAGTCTCCTGCAACCCTATCTTCACACGTCGAGGCCGCCTTCATGCTGGATCAAATGAGGCTCCGCTCCAAACTGCTAACGATCGCTCTCATCGCCACCATCCCCAGCATCATTCTTCTCTGGCTGCTGGTGTCGGAGAAGAACATCGCCATCGACTTCAGTTACAAGGAATACATCGGCAACCAGTACCTCCGCCCGCTGCGCAAGATCCAAGAGGCGCTCCCTGCCTACGTGGACGCGGTGAGGGCCGACCAGATGAACGCCTCCGAAGGCACCGACCGAAGCCCGTCGAAGGAAACCGCAGCCCAGGCGGCAAACGTCGACAAGGCCATCGAGGAAGTGCAGCGCGTCGACAAGAAGTACAATGGCCAGATCAAGGCGGGCCCACGGCTCGACGCCTTCAGCGAGCGCTGGAACCGGGAGAAGGAATCGGCCAAGGTGCGCTCCGCCCAGATCTTCACGGAGAACATCGAGTCCCTCCGCAGCGACGTGCGCCGCATCATTTCCTTCGTCGGCGACGATTCAAACCTCATCCTCGATCCGGATCTCGACAGCTACTACATGATGGACGCGACGTTGCTGAAGATCCCCTCGATCCAGGACCAGATCACGGGTCTTGCCAACCGTATCCGTCAGGCCCTGGAAACCAAGGCTATCAGCCCCGAGGAGAGGGCACTGCTGCTGGCCGATCTGGGCACCTTCCAAGCCACCATGGAGGAGCTGGAGCGCAACATGCAGACCGGCTTCCAGAACAACCCCGCCGGGAACCTGCAGCCCAGCCTTTCCGCCTACGTCGAGGAGTTCAAGATCACCTCGCAGCGCTTGCAGCGGTTTGCCCGCGAGCGGCTGCTTGCGGAGGGCGAACTCGCCAATGTGGACGCGAGGGATTTCGAGGTTCTGCTCTCCGATGCTCGCCGCGCCGGATACCGGCTTTGGGACAACAGCATCGACGAACTGGACAAGTTGCTCCTCGCCCGCGTCGCTGGCTTCCAGACACGCAAGGTTCAAGCGCTGACCGGCGTTGCCATCATCCTGATCCTGGCAGCCCTCCTTGTTTTCCTCGTCTCCAGTCGCATTTCCAAGCGAGTCAACAAGCTCGCCGAGCTGTCGGTGCGCATCGCCGGCAAGCCCGAGGATGAAGGCCAGATCGCCGAGGACCTGAAGGCGATGGCGACCGGGGACGAAATCGGGGCGCTCGCCAGCTCGACCGCTACCATGGCCGAGCAAATCCGCCGCTTCATTCAGGAGATTCGAGCCTCTCAGGTGGCGCTGGAAGAGTACAACGCAACGCTGGAATCCCGCGTCGCCGAGCGCACCCAGGAAATCGAACAGAAGAACAGCGAGCTGGAAGGCGCGCTGAAGATGGTGCGGGAGGCGCAGAACCGCCTGGTCACCCAGGAAAAGTTGGCTTCGCTCGGTTCCTTGACTGCCGGTATCGCCCACGAAATCAAGAATCCGCTCAACTTCGTCAACAATTTCGCCCAGCTCAGCGGCGACTTGGCGGTGGAACTGAAGGAGGTCGTCGACAAGGTTGGTGACAAGCTCCCCGACAACGACCGCGACGAAATCCTCGAACTCATCGAAATGCTCGTCCAGAATGTCCACAAGATCAACGAGCATGGGCAGCGCGCCGATGGCATCGTGAAGGGCATGCTGGCCCACTCCCGCGGCAAGGTCGGTCAGCGGGTTCCCGTCGACTTGAACAACATGCTGGCCGAGTACACCAAGCTGGCCTATCACGGCCTAAGGGCAGACGATTCAACATTCAACGTCACCCTGGACTTCCAGTTCGATTCGAACGTGGGCAAGATTCCCGTCGTGCCGCAGGACTTCAGCCGCTCCATCCTCAACATCGTGAACAACGGCTGTTACTCGGCCCACCAGAAGAAGAAGAAACTCGGCGAGTCCTTCCAGCCCACCATCAGCGTGAAGTCCCTCGCCAAGGGCGATCACATCGAGATTCGCATTCGCGACAATGGCCTTGGCATCCCCAAGGAGAAGCTGGAAAAGATCTTCGAGCCGTTCTTCACCACCAAGCCCACCGGCCAGGGAACGGGCCTTGGTCTGTCGATGACCTTCGATATTCTGGTGCAGCAGCATCAGGCCGAACTGAGGGTCGAAAGCGAAGAAGGCGACTTTGCCGAGTTCATCATCCTGCTTCCCCGCGAACCAAAAAGGGAACCCGGCGACAAGAATCCAGGAGCTTAAGCATCAATGCCAAAGGTCCGCTTACTGATTGTTGACGATGAGAAAGATGTAAGGCTTTTGTTCGAGCAGCGTTTCCGAAAGGAAATCCGTTCGGGTGACGTGGAACTCGTTTATGCGTATTCCGGGGAGGAGGCTCTCGCCCTGCTCAAGGCCGCGGACATGGCCGACATCATCCTGATCCTTTCGGACATCAACATGCCCGGCATGACCGGGCTCGAGCTGCTTCGCCATGTGAAGAAGGACCTGCCAGAGAAGGGGGTTCTGATGATCACGGCCTACGGCGACGAGAAGACCCGCCAGACCGCCGAGCAATACGGCGCCGATGATTTCGTCACCAAGCCGATCGACTTCGCCCACCTGAAGTCGAGAATCGCAACATTGGTCGAAGAGTACAAGGACAAGCGCCAGAGCTAACCGCCATGCCGATCCGAATCCTGGTTGTCGATGACGAAGTAGATGTGGAAGCCCTCATGCGGCAGAAGTTCCGCCGCCAGATTCGCGACGGTGCCTACGAGTTCTTCTTCGCCCACGACGGCGAAGAGGCGCTGGAAAAACTCCGCGAGCACCCCGATGTGGATGTCCTCATCACCGACATCAACATGCCCCGCATGGATGGCCTCACCCTTCTCCAAAAAATCAAGGAACAGAACATTCAGCTAAACGCGGTCGTGGTGTCCGCCTACGGCGACATGGCAAACATCCGCACGGCGATGAACCGCGGCGCCTTCGACTTCCTCATGAAGCCCATCGACTTCGCCGATTTCGAGATCACGCTGGCGAAGACCTGGGACCAGATCTCGAAGTCCAAGCGGGCAACGCGTGATCAGGCGGAACTGAGCGCCATCGTGCATGAACTCAAGGTCGCCAGCATCATTCAGAAGGCGATTCTGCCCAGCGAGTACGACGCTTTTCCCGGGCGCCATGACTTCGACATCCGCGCTCGAAACTACCCGGTGAAGGAAGTTAGCGGCGACTTCTACGACTACTTCCTCATCGGCCAGTCACGCCTCGGCTTCCTCATCTGCGACGTTTCCGGGAAGGGGGTGCCATCGGCTCTCTACATGGCGGTTTGTCGCACCCTGATCCGCACCTGCGCGGAACCGGGCACCCCCGCCTCCAGCACCCTCGAGGCCGTCAACCGCAAGCTGTGCGAGGAAGACTACGCCTCCATGTTCGCGACCATGCTCTACGGCATCCTGGATACGGCGACGGGCGAGGTGGAGTTCTGCTGCGCGGGTCATGAGCTTCCGTACCTCCTGAATGCCTCCTCCGGCGTGCGGTCCATTCCCATGCCTCGCAATCTGGCGCTGGGCATCGAGCCCGATGTGACTTTCCATTCCGTCACGATCACGGTGCATCCCGGCGAAACCCTCTTCCTCTACACGGACGGAGCCACCGAGGCCCAGAACGCGGCGGAGGAATTCTACCTGTCCTCGCGCCTTGAGGAGGAACTGGCCAAGCGTGTCGGCCTCGGCGCCGAGGCTCTATTGGACGGCATCAACGAGGCGATCGGCGCCTTCGTTGGAAATGCCCCACAGAGCGATGACCTGACGATGCTGGCGTTGCACTTCCGCGGGGCCCCTGCCTCCAAGCAGACTCCGCCAATGACGGTCGCGCATTTCAGCGGTGTCACGCCGTTGCCCGTCACCATCCCCCCCGCTGCCGCCCCCACCACCAAGCCCACGCTTTTCCGGCGACTCGGCTCCGATCTCGCCGAGTTGGAGGGACTATTCGTCGACGTGACCGAGTTCCTCCAGCAGCACCATGTGCCCGATGGCACCGTAAATGCCGTTCAACTGGTGACGGAGGAGTGGCTTGTGAACGTCATGAGCCATGGCTTGGAAGGGGTAGAAACCCCGTGGGTCGAGTACGAGCTAAGCCTTGGCAGCGGGCGAATCATGCTCATCGTACGCGACAGCGGTCCGCCCTTTGACCCCACCCTCCACGAACCGTGCGACATCCCGTTGGACTCGGATGATCGCCTTCCCGGCGGACTCGGGATCGAACTGATGCTTAAAATGATGGACGAAGTACGATACCAGCGGGCGGAGCACGTCAACGCGCTTGTCATGGCACGGAAGTTGTCTTAAGGTCTCCCCACGAGAGAAGGGATGTAGCATTTCATGATGGAAATCAGCGTCACAAGGCAGCACCCCGTCACCGTCATCGCCCTGAAAGGGCGGCTCGATGTGCTGACGTCAAAGAACCTGAAGGACGCCGTCATCACCGAGATCGATGCGGGCGCCAACCACTTGGTTTTGGACTTCACGAACCTCGAGTATGTCTCCAGCGCCGGTCTGCGCGTGCTCTTGGAGGCTCGCAAGATCCTGAAGCCACGCGACGGAAGTGTCGTGCTCTCAGGTGTTCAGTCCTTCATCACGACGATTCTGAACAGCACCGGTTTCGATACGCTCTTCGCGATTCATCCCGACGCGCCGACCGCCGTGGGAGCCATCTCAGGGTAACCGCCATGTGGCGATGATTACCCAAAGGGGAATCGACTTCCCTCGCATTCGCTCCGGAGCGCTGAGGCGCCTCATCCGGTAATCGTATCCACGCACTCTTTGGCTTCCTTCAGCCCCATTTTGTAGCGTTCGCGAACCAGCTTGATGGCCTTGATCTTATCGCCAGCCAAGGCCAGAGCCCGCACCTCTGCGTCCTGTTGCCACGACTGGGATGCATCCCCGCCCTGCGCGGCCTTGGCCTCCAGCACGCGCACCCGCTGCTCCAGCTCAAGCTCGCGCGCGGTTTTGCCGCCGGAACTCAGCATGGCAATGACGACGGCCAGCGCGATGACCAGTGCGAGTCCCACTCCGACGATCAGCAACATGGTCATGGGGATCTCCTCCTGAAAGAAAAACGGGCCGGACCTTACTGGTCCGACCCTTTGGTAATCTGCTTGGTCAGGTGTTCGATCACATTGGCCAGGTTCGGGTCTTTCCCAACCGCTTGCTCGACCTTGCGACAGGCGTAGATGATCGAGGTGTGGTCCTTGCCGCCGAACTTCTGGGCGATGTCGGGAAAGCTCAGGTCGGTCAGCTTGCGGCTCAGATACTGGGCCAAGTGTCGCGGCTGGCTGAAGCGCTTGGAGCGATTGGCCCCAAGCAGGTCCTGCATCTTGACCTTGAAGTAGTCGCAGACAGCACGTTGGACGTCTTCGACGGTGACGCGGGCGACCGGCGTCCCGATCATCAGGTGGCTCAGGATGTCGCGGGCCATTTCCAAGTCGATCGCCGCGGAGTGCAGCGTGGCTGCGTGGCTGAGACGCTTGAGGGCGCCTTCCATCTCGCGGACATTCTGCTTCATGCGCTCGGCGATGAAGAGCGCTACGTCGGCCGGGAGGCGAATCCCCTCCTGAGCGGCCTTCTTCCGAAGGATCGCGACGCGTGTCTCCAGGTCGGGGGGGGCAATGTCAACGATCAGGCCCCAGTCAAAGCGTGACCGCAGCCGGTCCTCCAACGTGGAGAGTTCCTTCGGCGGCTTGTCGCTCGTCACCACCACCTTCTTCCCCGCATCGTACAGCGTGTTGAAGGTGTGGAAGAACTCCTGCTGGGTGCGCTCTTTGCCGGTCAGGAACTGGACGTCATCGATCAGCAACAGGTCCACATTCCGGTAGGCGGAGCGGAACTCGTTGTGACGCTTGTTCTGGATCGACTCGATGAACGAGTTGATGAACTGCTCGGAAGTCACGTAGAGAACACGGGTGGAGGGATCGCGCTTGTAGAGCTGATGCCCGATGGCGTGCATGAGGTGGGTCTTGCCGAGGCCCACGCCGCCGTAGATGAAGAGCGGGTTGAAGCCCTTCCCGTTGGGATCGGCAACAGTGGAAGCGGCGGCTTGTGCGAAGCGATTGCTTTCGCCGACGACGAACTCGTCGAAGCTGTAGCGGGGGTTAAGCTTGGGGGGGGGAACGCTGCGAGCGCGGGACGGAGTAGCCTCGGCGGGTTCTGGTACAAGGGTCGGCTGGGAGATCTGGGCGGCGCGGCTGTGTCCGTTGGTCGCTGCGGGAGCAGAGGAGGAACCGGCGGAAAAGCGCCGCGTCTCCGTCGAATCGCCGGATTGGCGCTCCTGCACAGCGGGCGAACCCTCGCCAGCCACCACGTCCACCTCAACCACGCGGTCGAGAACGGCACCAAAGCCCTCTTCGATCGCCTCGTGGTACTTCTTCTTGATCCACTTCGCGTAGAACTCGTTGGGGGCGGACAGCACAATGCTGCCGTCCTCGCGAATATCCTCCAGCTGGAGGTCCTTCAGCCAGGCGCTAAACTGCTCGCTACCGATGGAGGACTCGATCTGAGCCATCGCTTCATTCCAAAGCGTCGGAGTCAGAAGCATCATCAGGGAAAAGGCTGCCTCTTGAAATTTGTGAAACGCAGTCTAGGTAAGCGCAATAGTTCCGCGACGGTAGGTGGGTCGGGTGAAGGCTTTCAAGGGTTTTCTGACCCTCCGTACACTTGGGGGTAAATCTTGTAAGCTGCGCATTCCTAGGGTTCTATGTGTCTGGCAAGGGGTATTTCTCACGGCTGGGTAATGTGGCACCCATGTGGCGGAAACTCAGTGCCTCCAGTGTTGTAACGCTTCTTTGCAGCGCCCATTCAGCGGGGGGCGTGAAAAAAATCGTCATCGCCTTCGCGGGCCGATCTGGTGCGGTCCAAATCAGCGGTTTTGGGGTACCGACTCAGGATTTCCCGAGGCACCGGGCGGGCAATTACGCCCCGAGAACGATCGGCAGCGCCTCGCGTAGATCCCCGATGCTGCGGTAGAGGAGCCCGCCGACCCCTGCCTGGGCGATGTTTCCGCCCCCGACACCCACGCAGCAGAACCCGGCCAGCCGGACCGAGACCACGCCGGCCGATGAATCCTCGAAGCCGAGGACCCGATGGCGCTCGCTCGGCTCGATACCCAGGCCGACGCGGGCGGTCTCGGCATACAGCCACGGGTGCGGCTTCGGGGAAAGCTCGCCGAGCGTCCCCACCTGCCCTTTGCGGATGGCGTGCCCTGCGCTGATGATCGCATCGTAGAACTCCAGCGGATCGCCGAGCTTCATGGTCCGGAAGGCCGATAGGATTTCCGGCCAGGCCTTTTCATAGAGCCCCGAAGTCACGAGGCCGATGCGGATGCCCCGTCCCTTCAGCTCCAGAAGGAACTCGCGAAGGCCGGGCGTGGGGGTGAAGGCGTTCTCGCGGCCACGACCGGCCGTGATCTCGGCCAACTCGTGATGCGTGATGGCGAAGTAGTGGTGCCGCGCCTCCTCGACCTTCGCGCCGGGGGCGTACTTGTCGATGCAGTATTGGAGGTGTTCCGAAACGGAGTGACCCGAGACGAATGGGAGGTCCGCCTGCTCGAGTTGGAATCGCGGATTGCCGAGGAGCCGGGCGGTGGACTGCTCGATGACCCAGATCCAGAACTCCTCGGAGTGGACGCTGGTGCCGTCGAGATCCATGAGCACTGCCGTTGCCGGACCATCGAAACGGACTTCCGGGACCGGGTAGATGGCGGGGTAGCCCATGCCGGAGCGGATGTTGGCCAGCGTCTTGTCGGCGAACTGAATGAACTCGACCTTGCGATCGGCAGGGGTGAGGATGCTCGTCACGCCCTCTTTGCCGCGGCGCCACTGGCCGTCGGCAGTTTGTTCGATTTCCAAGAGTCCCTGCAAGGGTCACTGCTCCGGTCAAAGGTTGGGGAAAGTGGCAGGGAGCGCGCCGACCGTGTCGAGGGTGAAACGCTGAAGCGGGACGCGCGGCGGGCCTCTCCCTTCCTCCTTGCCCTTGGGCCCGTGCCGGGGAGACTCCCCTCTCGGACTTACAACAGGAGCCTCCTGCCTCGATGAATGCCCCCGCTATCACGCCTGAGATCGTTGCCGAGCATGGTCTCAAGCCGGACGAGTATCAGCTCATCCTCGAAATCCTTGGCCGCGAACCCAGCTTCACCGAGCTGGGCATCTTCAGCGTCATGTGGAGCGAACACTGCTCCTACAAGAACAGCAAGCCGCTGCTGAAGCTGCTGCCGACGGAAGGACCCGACGTGTTGCAGGGTCCGGGCGAGAACGCGGGCGTGGTGGCGTTGGATGACCGGCTGGCGGTGTGCTTCAAGATGGAGTCGCACAATCACCCGAGCGCCGTGGAGCCCTTCCAAGGGGCGGCGACGGGCGTGGGTGGCATCCTGCGGGACATCTTCACGATGGGCGCGCGGCCGGTGGCGCTGGTCGACTGCCTCTTCTTCGGCACGCCCGGCAAGCCTTCCGTCGACCGGATCATCGGCGGCGTGGTGCATGGGATTGCGGACTATGGGAATTGCGTCGGCGTGCCGACCATCGCGGGGCAGGTGACCTTCTCTCCCGCGTTCGACACGAACCCGCTGGTCAACGCGATGGCGGTCGGTGTGATGCGCAAGGAGGACCTGACGCTGGCCAAGGCGCGCACGCCCGGCAACGTGGTGGTCTACTATGGCAACGCGACGGGGCGCGACGGCGTCCACGGGGCGACCTTCGCCAGCGAGGAACTGACCGAGGAAACGATGGAGCAGCGGAGCGCCGTGCAGGTGGGCGATCCGTTCATGGGGAAGAAGATTCTCGAAGCCACGCTGGAACTGATCTATTCAGGAAGCGTCGAGGCGATTCAGGACATGGGCGCGGCAGGCCTGACGTGCAGCGGCTGCGAGATCGCCGGGCGCGGGCGTCTGGGCATGAGGCTGGAACTGGACAAGGTTCCGCAGCGGGCCCAGAACATGAGCGCCTACGAGATGATGCTGAGCGAGTCGCAGGAGCGCATGTTGGCGGTGATCCCGCCCAACCGGCTCGCTGAGGCCATGGCGATCCTGGAGAAGTGGGAGGTCACTCCGGCAGTCGTCGGCGAGGTGACCAACGACGGTCTCCTCACGGTGTATCACCGCGGCGGGGTGGTGGCGAAGGTTCCCGCACTCAAGATCAGCGAGGAGTCGCCGGTCTACCGCCGCGAGGCGCGCCAGCCGAAGGACTTCCCGACGGAGCCGTGGGTGCCCGGTCCGTGGGCCGGATCCCTGAAGGCGGACCAGGCGCTGGAAAGCCTGCTGGAGGACCTGAACATCCATTCCAAGCAGTGGATTCACGAGCAGTTCGACACGCAGGTGCAGACGAACACGGTGCTGGGTCCCGGCGCGGGAGCGGCAATGCTGCGCGTCGACGGCACAACGAAGCTGTTGGGCATTTCCAGCGGTGTTGATCCGATGAAGGTGGCCTGCGAGCCGTTCACGGGTGCGCGCATGGCGGTGGCCGAGGCAGCGCTGAACCTGCTCTGCGTCGGCGCGAAGCCGCTGGGCCTGACCGACAACCTGAACTTTGGCAACCCGGAAAAACCGGAGCAATTCTGGTTCTTCCGCCGCGCCGTGGAGGGCATCGCCGACATGGCGCGGGCGCTGGTGATCCCTGTCACCGGCGGCAACGTGTCGCTCTATAACGAATCGCCCACGGGCCCGATCTGGCCGACGCCGACCATCGGCATGGTGGGGCGCTGCGAAAGCCTCGATCACATGATCCGTCCCGGCTTCAAGAATCCCGGCGAACTGGTCTTCGCGCTCGGTGAACTGCCGACCTCGTTGGCTGGGAGCCTCCTGGCGTTCAAGCAGGGCGGCAGCAGCAAGCTGCCCGCTCCGCTGGAGGCCGATGGCATCGCGACCTTCACGCCCCGCATGGTGGCGCTTCAGGCGCTCCTCAACGACCTGATCGACGCGCGGATTCTCCAGAGCGCCCAGGACGTCTCCGAGGGCGGCCTGGCGGTGGCGCTGGCCGAGCAGTGCATCTTCAGCCCCGCGACCGTGGGGTTCGAGGGCACCCTTGAGTCCTATGACCTGGCGACGCTCTTCGGCGAGCCGGGCGCGCTGGTCGTCGTGGGCATTCGTCCCGAGGACCAGGAGCGCTTCGACGAGATCCTCGACCGTCACTCGGAGGTCGACTACACGGAACTGGGCGTCGTGACCGACAAGCCGGTGCTGCAACTGGGCGACGCGATTGCCATGACGGTGGAGGCGCTCCAGCACATGCGTTCCCACCGCACCCACATCTGACCGACAGGAGAAACGCTCATGAAATTCGTCATCATCGGCTGGGACGCACCCGACTCGCGTGAGAAGCGCCCCGGTGCGCGTCCGCGCCACCTGGATCATTGGAAGGATTGGGCCGAGGCTGGCAAGATCATGGTGGCTGGGCCGATGACGGACTTCGCGGGAAGCCTGTTCATCGTCGATGCGGCCTCGCAGGAGGAAGCAGAGGCCAAGGCGAAGGCCGATCCCTATCTCGCTGAGGGAATCTTCGTGCGCGTGGAGGTCCATCCCTTCCGCAAGACGCTGCCCGTGGCGGACTGGGACTGAGGTCGCACTCGGCCCCACAAACTTCTCGCTGGGCTCGAACCAAGAAAAAACATGCTTGGAGCGAGCATCGCACTTGCCCGACATGGCCAGCGAAGGTTAACACTCCGCTTCGTGTGACAAATCGCGGTCAGTTCGCCGGTGTCGCGGGCTCTGTGGCGTCGCACCATTCCAATTTCTGTGGGGTGCAGAATGTTCGGTTCCAAGAGGCTCTTGACGATTTGCTCGACGGTTTTGCTGGCTGCGGCCGTGCTGACCGGGTGCGAGCGCAAGGAGGCCGGCGCAGGCGCCGCCACCGGCGCTGCGGCCGATTCCGGCACGGGGCCGATCAAGGTTGGCGTGGCCGCGTCGCTTTCCGGCTCTGAAGCCACCTGGGGGCGTTCGACCCAGGTCGGTGCCGAGATGGCTGCCGAAGAGGTGAACTCCCACGGAGGCATCAACGGCCGCAAGATCGAGCTGGTGGTCTATGACGACAAGGGCCAGAGCCAGGAAATGGGCCTCGTCGTGACCCGCATGATCAAGAGCGACAAGGTGGTCGCGATCCTTGGTGAAGTCGCCTCCGGCCTGACCATGGCGGGCGCCCGCATCGCACAGCCCGAGGGAATCCCCATGGTTTCCCACGCCGCAACCAACCCCGACGTGACCGCGATCGGCGACAAGATCTTCCGCGTGTGCTTCACGGACGACTTCCAGGGTTTCGTGACGGCGAAGTTTGCCTCCGAGAATCTCAAGGCCAAGAAGGCGGCGATCCTCTACGACCAGGCCCAGGCGTACTCGGTGGGTCTGAAGGACACCTTCAAGGATTCCTTCACGAAGATGGGCGGTACCATCGCCAGCGAGCAGGCCTACACGGGCGGCGATCAGGACTTCAGCGCCCAGCTCAATAACATCAAGTCCTCCGGCGCCGAGGTGCTCTTCATCCCCGGCTACTACACCGAGGTCGGCAACATCGCCCTCCAGGCGGATCGTCTCGGCATGAAGATCCCCATGCTTGGCGGCGACGGCTGGGATTCGCCGCAGCTCGCCAAGATCGCGGGCAAGGCAATCGAGGGTCACTACTACGCGAATCACGTTTCCCCCGAGGCACCAGATCCGGCCCTCCAGAAGTTCGTGGCCGCCTACAAGGCCCGCGAGGGGCAGACTCCGGACGCCATCGGCGTGCTGGCCTACGACGCGGCCCACGTGCTCTTCGCGGCGATGGGCAAGGCCAAGTCCCTCAGCGGTGATGACATCGCCAAGGAACTGGCCGCCACCAAGGACTTCCCCGGCGCCAGCGGCATGATTACTCTCGACGAGAAGCGCAATGCCACCAAGCCCGCCGTGATCCTCCAGATGAAGGATGGCAAGCCCACCTACTTCGCCACGATCACCCCGAACTGATGCTGCGACTGAATTCCACCGGACCCGGCCCATCAACGGCCGGGTCTTTCTTGTGATTGGCGACTCGTGGACAAAGCTCTTCAAACATTCATCGATGCCTTGGCCGTTGGCAGTCTATACGCCCTGATCGCCCTCGGCTATACGATGGTCTATGGCACGCTCAAGTTCATCAATTTTGCCCACAGCACCGTCTTCATGCTCGGCGCGTGGGGTTCGTACCTGCTGGCGCGGTCATTCGGCTGGACTGAGAGTGGAGTCGAGATTCCCCTCATCGCTCCGCTTCTGATCCTGCCGACAGTGATGGTCGCCTGCTCGCTGCTTGGCTTCATCGTGGAGCGGGTGGCCTATCGGCCGCTGCGCAAGGCACCGCGGCTCAACGTGCTCATCACGGCGATTGGCGTGGCGCTGCTTCTGGAGAACACCGCGGCACTCGACGCCAGTACGCTCAAGATCGGCAAGGACTGGCTGACCGTGCAGGTCCCCCGCCTGGTCGGCACCCAGCCGCAATCGATGCCGTCGCTCATCCCCAACGAGACCGTGTGGCAGATCACCGGTGAACCAGCGACCGACGTGGCCCCGGGGACGGGCGTGGCGCTTCAGTTGATCGACGTGCTGATCGTGGGAACGGCGGCGACGCTGATGATCGCGCTTCAGTGGCTGGTCTACGGGACGAAGCTAGGGAGCGCCATGCGGGCGGTCTCGCAGGACATGCGAACGGCGTCGCTGCTCGGCATCAATGTGGACCGGACGATTTCCTTCACCTTCGTGGTGGGTTCGGCACTGGCTGCCGCCGCGGGGTTCCTCTTTGCGATCAAATACTCGGGGCTGAACCAGCCGTCCCATCCGACCTGGGTGCTGCTGGGCCTGAAGGCCTTTGTGGCCGCGGTGGTCGGCGGCATCGGCAATATCCGCGGCGCTGTGGTCGGTGGGTTGCTCATCGGCTTCATCGAGCTGTTTGGCGCCGCGTACCTGTCCGCGCACCTGCGGGATCTATACGTCTTCTCCATCCTGATCTTCACGTTGCTGGCGATGCCCGCGGGCATTTTCGGCAAGGCCACGATCGAGAAGGTGTGACGACCGGATGGAAATGAATTCCAACGACAAGCCTCCCATGTGGAAGTGGCTCCTGAAGGGCTACGGACCGTTCCTGATTTTCTTCCTGATCGCGCTCGGTGTCTATCATGTACCCGTGGCGGCGGTGGGGGAGTACAACCTCAAGATCTACACAATGGCCTGCATCGCCATCGTGATGGCCGTGTCGCTGAACGTGGTGAATGGCTATACAGGACAGTTCAGCCTGGGACACGCGAGCTTCATGGCGGTCGGTGGATATACGTCCGGCTTCGTGACGTACTACGGATCGTTCAAGCTCTGGGGCGACACCCAGATTCACGGCGGCCTGCTTGGGTCGGGAGACTGGCTTTTCTTCGGATCGATGATCGCGGGCGGGCTGGTTGCCGCGGCTTTCGGGTGGCTCGTCGGGCTCCCATCGCTGAGGCTACGCGGCGACTATCTGGCGATCGTGACACTCGGATTTGGCGAGATCGTCCGCGTCATCCTGCAACGCAGCTCCCGCGTTATTTATGACGCGGAGAAGGTGGCCGAGACGCCGGTCATCAGCTTCGTCAATGCGGAGAAGAAGACGGAGCTGGGCGGTCTGGTCACGCACATCGGTGGCACCATCGGTTTCGACGGATTGCCCAAGTACACGAACCTCTTTTGGGTGACGTTCGTGGCGCTGGCGGTGATCTTTGTGTGCTATCGCCTGAAGGCGTCTATACACGGACGCGCCTTCATCGCGATT
Source organism: bacterium (assembly GCA_016125005.1). Taxonomy (GTDB): domain Bacteria; phylum Sumerlaeota; class Sumerlaeia; order SLMS01; family SLMS01; genus WGMQ01. Next base: position 88,819 of record WGMQ01000062.1, read on the forward strand.
CGCGAAAACGAGATCGCGGCCGAGGCGATGGGCGTGAATACGACGAAGTACAAGGTGCGAGCCTTCGTGATCGCGGCGTTCTTTGCGGGGATCGGCGGGGCGCTCTTCGCACACGAGCAGGCCACGCTGCTGAATCCGCGCGAACTCGGCTTCCAGCGCTCGCTCGACTACGTCATCATGGTCGTGCTCGGCGGCATGGGATCCATCTCGGGCAGCATCCTGGCCGCCATCGGACTGACCATCCTGCCTGAGTTGCTCCGCAGCGTCGAGCAATTCCGCATGATCGTCTATGCGCTGCTGCTGATTATCGTCATGATCTGGCGTCCGCAGGGGCTCTTCGGTATATACGAGATCTGGGAACTGCCGTGGTTGCGTCGTCTGGTCGGACGCATCTTCGGAAGGAGGCCCAAGCAATGAGCGAGACCCTCCTCCAAGTGCGCGACCTCTCCCTGGCCTTCGGCGGCCTGAAGGCAGTCGACGGTTTTCAACTGACCCTGCCCAAGGGATCCCTTCAGGCCCTCATCGGGCCCAACGGCGCGGGCAAGACGACGATCTTCAACCTGCTGACGGGCGTCTATCGGCCGGACAGCGGCGAGATCCGTCTCGGCGATCGCTCGCTGGTGGGATTGCGACCCTTCCAGGTCGCGCGGGCCGGCGTGTCGCGAACCTTCCAGAACATCCGCCTCTTCAGCGACCTGACCGTGATGGACAACATCCTGGTGGCGACGCAGATGCGGTTGCGCCACGGCCTGTTCGCCGCGGTGTTCCGCACGGGGCACCATCTGGGTGAGGAAGCGGCTGCGCATCGCTATGCGGAGGAACTGCTCGAGGTGATGGACCTGCGCGGGCAAGCCAGCGAGTACGCGCGCAACCTCCCCTATGGCCATCAGCGTCGACTCGAGATCGCGCGGGCGCTCGCGACCCAGCCGCAACTGCTGCTGCTCGACGAGCCTGCCGCGGGCATGAACACGGGCGAGAAGCGGGAACTCGAGACCCTCATCCGCGACATCCGTGATCGCTTCAAGGTCACGATCCTCCTCATCGAGCACGACATGTCGCTTGTCATGAACGTGTGCGAACGCATCACCGTGGTGGATCACGGCGTGGTGATTGCCGAGGGGGAACCAGAGGAAATCCGCGCGAATCCGCGCGTGATCGAAGCGTATCTGGGAACGAACGAAGAGTAGTCCAGTCGGCGACCGACTGGACTACTCCTGATCGGGCGATGCTCAGGACTCGAAGATCGAGAAGTTGTTCTTGATGGCGATGACGTCGATGATTTCGGTCACGTCTGCCTCGGACAGCTCGAAGGCCTCGGAGTAGGCCTGAAGGAGCTGACGCTCGTCGTCGGCGAGGTGTCCGTCGCCCATGGCCAGGTCCAGCAGGATGGCGATGGTGGCGAGGCGCTGCTGCTGGTTAAGATTCTCGGCGACGATCGGTATGACCTCTTCGACCTTCTTGGTCTTGTAACCCTTCATGGCCTGGTCGAAGGCCTTGCGATCCCCGCGCACGATTTTCTGGAGGTCCATGAGCTCGCTGTCGTCCACCACGCCGTCCGCGGACATCATCGTCATGGCCGCCAGTGCCAGCGCGCTCTTTGGCGTCAGCTCGATCTTCCCACCACCCATCAATCGGTCAAAAAAGCCTATTACACGCTCCATTCTCCCGCGACCAGAGGCGCGGTTAGCTATTTGATCACTCACATTTCACGGGCCGATTTCCCACGCCCTGTCCCGAGAGTCAAGGAAAGGGTGGAGTACTTCCCTATTGTTGCCTGGTCGGTTCGAACCTCATGGCCCTTGCCCACGCCAGCATGTTGCTCCACCCTTGCTACCCACCACCCGATCAAATAATGTAACGACCCACGTTATCGTAAGGAGAAGGCATCATGGCGAAGAAGACCTCCCAAACCGCCGCGGCCGTCACCCCGGAGATCGCCGAGTCCAAGATGACTCCCGTGCCCCGGAAGACCCGCGCCAAGGTCGAGCCCACACCCATTCCAACGAAACCCGATGAGCTGATTGTCAGTATTTCGGGGGTTCGGGGAATCGCCGGGAGCGGTCTTTCGCCCGCCGCCGTTGTCACATACGTCGACGCGTTTGCCCGCCTCATCAAGGGCAACCGGGTGGTGGTCGGTCATGACGCGCGTCCGTCGTCCAAGTGGATCGTTCCCATCGTGGAGGGAGTCCTTCGTGCCGCCGGGGTCGACGTGGTTTTCGTCGGCATGGTCGCGACACCCACCATCGGGATACTGGTTCGCAAGTTGAAGCTGGCCGGCGGCATCGAGATCACGGCGAGCCACAACCCCATCGCCTACAACGGGCTGAAGTTCTTCCACTCCGGTGGCGAGTTCATTACCGCCGACATGTTGAGCCAGCTCAGGAAGCTGGTGGCGGATCCTCAGCTTGATCGGCCCACGCGCGGCATCGGCAAGCGCGCCCATTTCCAGGACAGCGCCGACATTCACCTGCAGGCGCTTCTCTCCCAGTTCCCGCCGCCGGAGCGTGTGCGCGCGTCACGCCGCCCGACGGTCGTGATCGATTGCTGCAACAGCGCTGGCGCCGAGCTGGCCCCTGACGTGGCGGACGCCTATGGAGCGCTCTTTCAGCTCCTTCACTCCGACATCACCAAGTTCGATTTCCCCCGCGGACCGGAGCCCACCGAGCAGAATCTCACCGCCCTTCGCCGCGCCGTGCCGCGGGAAGGCGCCGACCTCGGCTTCGCGCTCGATCCCGACGCAGACCGTCTTGCGATTGTCGACGAGAAGGGTAATGCCATCGGCGAGGAACGAACGCTGGTTCTGGCCGCCGATGCCTACCTGACACTCAACAAGAAAAAGTCGCCGATCGTGGTTAACCTGTCCACCTCCCTGGCCATCAACGAGGTAGCCGCCCGGCACGGCGTGAAGGTGCATCGAACGGCCATCGGCGAGGCAAATGTCGTGGCCGGCATGCGCGACCATCGCGCCATGATTGGCGGTGAAGGAAACGGCGGCGTGATCGTCCCCAAGGTCCATCCGGGGCGCGATGCAGCCACAGGCATCGCGCTGATCCTGATGGGTCTCCAGTCACGCGGCGGCACCCTTTCCGAGTGGAATGAATCTTTCCCGAACTTCGTGATGCTCAAGGACTCCGCACCGCTCGCGGGGCTTTCCGTTTCGGCCCTCGTTGCCAAGGTCAAGCGGGCCTTTGGGCGGGAGGACATCGACCTGACCGACGGCGTGAAGGTAACGATGAGTGACCGCTGGCTGCATGTTCGCCCCAGCAATACCGAGCCGATCGTCCGCATCTTCGCCGAGGCTCCGACACAGGAAGGGGCCCAGGAGCTGATTGATCGCGTCCGGGCGCTGCTCCAATCATGAGCCGCGTCCTGATTGTGGGAGTGGGGCCGATGCCATCGCCCAACGCGGAACGGGTCCATGCACCCGGTCTCCGCCTTCGGGCATTCCTCGATGCGATTCGTCTTTCGGGTCATGCAGTGTTCGTTGCCGAGATTCCCTTCGGCAATGATCGCACCACCCACTCTCCGCTCTATGAGAAAAACATCCAGGCGCACCGCCGCCTGGAAGGGGACCGGCGCAAGCGCCAGGACCAGCTCGATGGCTGGATTCGCGAATTCGAACCCGACGTGGTCGTCGCGCTTACGGATGTTGGGGCTCTCCATGCCGCCAACTCGTTCTTCCCGGGCCCCATGTGGATCGACTACAACGGCCACCCGATGACGGAGCGGCAACAGCAGGCGCACATCGGTCAGAGCAACGATTCGCTGGGCGAGGCCTGGCTTCATGTGCTCCCGGCTCTCCTTCGCGGCGACCGGTTCTCCGTCTGTTCGGCGGCTCAGCGACTGGCGCTCGTGGGTGAATTGGGCGCATCGGGACGCCTGAACGGAGAAACCTGCGGACACGAACTGGTCGAGGTTGTTCCGCCGGGACTTCCCTTCGGCGCGTTCGCTCCCCAGACCAAGGGCGACTACATGACCAAGGTCGGCGTTCCCGCGGGGGCGAAGACGATCCTCTCCACGGGTGGCTTCAACACGTGGATGGACGTGGACACGCTCTTCCGCGGCGTCGAGCAGGCCATGAAGATGGACCCGAACCTGCACTTCGTCTGCACAGGCGGACGCATTCCCGGTCACGTGGAAGCGGTCTACGAGCGCTTCGAGCGCATGGTCTTCAATAGCACCGAGGCCCAGCGTTTCCACCTGCTCGGCTGGGTGCAGCACGAGCAGGTGCTTGAGGCGGTCGCATCGGCGGACGTTGGCGTGAATGTGGATCTGGCGACACTCGAAGGCGAGCTCGGCTATCGCAACCGGCTGATGGGTTGGTTGCAGGGCGGAATGCGCGTCGTGACGACCGTAGTTGGTGAACCTGCCCGGAGTCTTGTGGAGAAGGAATTGGCGCGCGGTGTGCCGTTCAGCGACAGCGAGGCGCTCGCCGAAGCCCTCATCGAGCAGGCGCGGCTGGGTCGCTGGCCCGATCCACGAAAGCTCCGCCAGCAACTCGAGGAAGGCTGGTCACCAGTCCGGGACCTACAGCCGCTCGTCGCCTTCTGCGAGAAGCCCAAGGTCTCTCCGGATCGTGTCGGTGGCAAGTCCGCGCAGAATCCCCTCACCGAACTGCATCGCCAATTCGTGGTGGAGCAGGATCGGCAGCAGGGGGAAGTCTCGGTGCGCCGCTTCGCACGCGATGCGGGCCGACGCCTGCTTGGAAGCCGGTTGTTCCGCGCGGCGGCGTATTTCAATCCGGCACTGCGTGACCTGGCGGAAAGGTTGTCGAACCTGTGAAGCAGCCCGTCGATCCCGATGACATCAAGCCGCTGACCGACATCGAGCGGACGGAGGTGGAAGCGCTGAAGCGCGGCTTCAGCAAGGGGGACGACTTCAGCCGCATTTACCAACTGCTCGACGGACAATTGGCGGTGCTGCACACGCGGGCCCTGGCGCTCGTGCAAGTGGCCGGCGTCATCATCACCGTGACGGGATTTTCGGGGCGCATCATCGCTGACACCAACGTGACCGCCCAGTTGCTGATCGTGACCGGCCTGTCGCTCGTGGTGCTCGCCGCGGCGCTTGCCATCGGCTTCGTCATGCCGGTGCGCTGGATCAGCACCTACATCCACCTCGACCCGGAAAAGTGGATGGCGGTGGCCATCCGCCGCCGCAACCGCAAGACCAACGCTTTTTGGGTCGCCAGCATCATCCTGCTCTTCGGCATGACCTTCTACATCGGATCGATCAGCATCATGCTGATGAACCCTCAAGCAGCCGAGTTGAAGAAGGTGCGATAGTCGCCTTCGCATTTTCGATCGGACAAACTTGTTTGGCTTGACGCTAAGGGTCGGCAGCTCCATCCTTCGGGAAATTCCCCGAGGTGGTTACCCATGAAGAGTCGTTCAGTGCTCGCGGCCGTGTTCGGTCTCTTTGCAGCGTGTTGCTTGTCGTCGTGCGTGGCCTTCAAGCTCCCAGAGGATGGCGGCGGGCGTTCTGGAATCCAGCAACTCCTGCTCACAAAGACAATCGACCAGGCTGTCGAGGACATCAACCTCACCAGCGATAGTGTGTTCGACAAGCAGGTCTACCTGATCGTTGGCGACGTGGAAAACAATCAGGTCACGTCGGACTATGTGCACTCCGCGTTGGCCATGAAGCTGATCTTCATGAACGCCTCCGTGGTCGACACGGCCTCGGATGCGGAAGTGATCCTCTACGTGAAGGTCCAGAGCGCCGGTGTGGACGCCACGACTGATCCATTCAGTCTGGCCAATATCTTCAAGTCTATCTTCTACACGTCGGATACAATGCGAGCCCGCGCTGATATCGAAGTCAACGCGCTGGATACCGGTCCCGAGGGCGGCATGGTCTACGCGGAGAATCTCACAGCGTCTGCCCGCAACAGCTATCGCCAGTTCCGAATCTTCTTCAACCTGATCGGGCCCTTCAAGCACACCACGATTCGCGGGATCAAGTACTAGGCCATCCGCGACCATCGCCAGTGGGTTGCGAAGTAACTGTCTAGACAGCCGTCTATACAGACTGAGAAAAACTCCGGGGGCCTCGCGTTGTGTGCGAGGCCCCCGGGGTGTTTCTGGCGGTGTGGTTGTTGCTGTTACGGGCGCAG
>WGMQ01000082.1 GCA_016125005.1 bacterium
CACTACAACGAGCGCCGGCCGCACCAGTCGCTCGGCTACGCGACGCCGGGAGCAGTGTTCCGCGGGGAGGTTCGGATTGCTCCGCGCAAGGCGAAGGCGCCACGGTACGCTCCCCAAGAGCGAGCCAGGGCAGACCCTCCGCGCGAGGCTGCCTTGGTTCCAAGTGGGGTGTGAAAAGCACCCTCAACCCGCCGGAAAGCTAACTTATCGAAGGCCGGTTTTTGTCCAAAGGGGGTCGACCAGTGCAGATATCCAAAAGGAGGATGAAAATGATGAGAATCGAGGATCTATCAGTGGTATGGCACCTCAAACCTAGCACTCCACCCGCATTGTTTCTGGATGTCTTGGGGAGATTGCTAAGGACACTGCCGATTTCTGTAGGACAGCAAGTCATTCGCCAAAGTCAGTTTAAACATGAGTCTCTGTCATCTATTACAGAGAAAGAGCTATCAGCTGATTTCGACAACTCACTTTACTGGTCCTCGAGAAATTCTAAAGCACAGCTGTTCGCTATCTATCTGAAGGATCGGACTCTGACTCATGTGATCAGCTACACTGTTCCGATCCATCGCTTGGGTAGTGCTCGCGCAACGGTATCTTTTTATACGGACAGTGTAATTTCTTTGGCTCCGATCTATTCTTACGCGAAAGTGAGTTGCTCTACCGACCCGCCAGGCCATCACATCCACAGCCCCGAGAAAGGCTTCTCCCGGCTGGAATGGTTAAACTCATTCTCTCCCTTCTATCATCATTTCTTGGATCGCGAAATTCTATATGAGCATTTGCCAGAGATTGGAGATTCAATTGTAGTTCGAGTATGTGAAACTCCCGAGGAGTACGTTTCCTCTGCGGGCCAGAAAATTCGAAATCGGATTGAATCAGCAATCGATCGGAGGCTCTTTTGCCAAGAATACAGCCGTTTTTCTCTGTATCGATTAATGGCAGGTGTCCCAATTCCTAATGTCAAAGCCTCGATAACGTACCGGGAGACTTGAGTTTCTTATTAGATGTTCAGTCCCAGAATGCCATGGTGCGGAAATTGATTCCGTCATCATTCCATCAGAGGAGCGCATATGGGACAGATACTTCACGGCTGCGCCCGCACGGCGGCGTGCGATTCGTCGGACGATCCAGCATCGTCAAGAAGGCCTGAGCGTTCTCGCTGAGCGTCATGGCACCGACAAAAAGACAGTCCCCAAATGGCGCAAGCGGGACTCGACCGGCGACGCTGCCATGGGGCCCAAAGGCCCCCGAATCAACCGTCCTCACCCCCCCGAGGAAGAAGCTGCCAGAGTGGCCTTCCGCAGGCTCACGCTGCTCCCCCTCGATGACTGCTTCCACACCCTCAAAGCCTGCATTCCGAGCCTGATGCGTTCCGCCCTGCATCGTTGTTTTCAGTGCCATGGTATCTCGCGCCCTGCTGCCATCGATGGCGACAAACCGACACGCAAAGTCTACCCCATTGGCTTCTTCCATATCCATACCGCCGAGGTCCGCACAGAGGGGGGGGAAGCTCTACCTCTTCGTCTGTATTGATCGCACCAGCAAGCTGGTATTTACGGAACTTCGCCCGGCGATGGATAAGGTCAGTGCGGCCCATTTTCGTCGTCTTCTCCTCGAGGCCGTCCCCTACAAAATCCACACGATTCTGACCGGCAATGGCCTTCAGTTTGCCGACGGGCCGAGAGGCAGGTCCCTTGGCGGACACATCTTTGGTACTGTCTGCCGGGAGCACGGTATCGAACATCGTCTCACGAAACCTTACCATCCATGGACAAACGGCCAAGTGGATCGCATGAATCGTACACTCAAGGAGGCCACGGTCAGGCGCTGCCACTGCGAGTTTATCATGAAGTGCTGGGCATCAAGGCCACAACTATTCAAGGTCGAACCAAGCCATCACGCTGTCGGACCATACAGCTAGTCGCCGCCCTGCTTGATGATGGATTGGATCTGGAGGTCGCCGACTTCGAGCTCGGTCTGGTGGCGATCCTTCTCGATGTCGCGTAGGCGCGCAGCAAGGGCCTCGCGCTCGCGTGCCTCGCGGTCGGCTCGCTCGTTGGCGGCTCGGGCCAGCTCTCGCAACTGGAGGGTTGCCACGTCATCGGATGATTTGTCCGCAACAAGGGCACTTTCGAATGGGAGCGCGAGCGGATAGTAGGACCGCCACAGATAGCCACCCACCACGCCGACACTCACGAAGGCCGCGATCTTCAGCCAACCGGCGATTCCTGCCAGAGCGCCACCCGACGCGCTTTTTCCCCTGCCTCGCGCTGCCACCGTCATTGCCTCACACGGACAAAATCACACTTCGCGCAACACCTCGGCGGGGGGGCGGAACACTGTCAAGAATGAAGCGCGGGTTAGACGGTACGCCAGCGCCAGCGACCGCCCACCATCGTGGCGACGGGGCGGACCAGCCGCAGCTCCATGGGATCACCTAGCGACCACGGGTCGCGGTCGAGCACCAGCAGATCGGCCAGGAATCCAGCGGCTAGGCGGCCCTGCTCGTGCTCCTGCCCGGCCACCCACGCGGGCGCGACGGTGTAGGCGTGCAGCGCCTCGTCGAGCGTCACGCGGGCTTCCGGGTACCAGCCCTGCGGTCCCGGGGTGCCATCATCACGGCGTCGCGTCACGGCGGCGCGTATCCCTGGGAAGGGATCGAACGTCTCCACCGGCGAGTCGGAGCCGAAGACCACAACGGTGCCGAGGTCAAGCTGGCGGCGCGGGTTGTAGGCCAGAGCGCAGCGATCCCCCCAGTAGCGGTCCGCCACCGGGTAGTCGGACGTGGCGTGGATCGGCTGAAACGATCCCACGATGTTGAGCGCAGCGAGACGGTGGACGTCGTCCGGGTGGATGACCTGCACATGCTCGATGCGGTGCCGACGGGCGACGCGGGGAATACCGAGTCGTGCCTCCTCCGCGCGGGCCAGTTCGAAGACATCCAGCACATGGCGGACTGCCTCGTCGCCGATGGCGTGGATCGTGGAGGGGATGCCGCGGCGGGTCGCCTCCAGCACCATCTCCGCCATCTGGTCTTTGGGCGTGACGATGATGCCGCGGTTGTCAGGTTGCCCCTCATAGGGATCGATCATCTGCGCGGTCAGCGAGCCAATCGCGCCGTCCGCGAAGATCTTGAGGGCGCCCAGTCGGAGCCATTCGTTGCCGAACCCGTAGCGCACACCCAACTCCTGCGCGGCGCCGATGTAGGGGACATTGATCTGCTTGAGCACCCGTAGACCAAGCGTGCCCTCCTCGTGAAGCATCTGGAGGGCGCGGAAAGCCCGCGGACGGTCGAAGTCGTGGAGCCCGGTTAGACCAACCTGCCACGCAAGCTCCTGAGCTTGTCGCATGTGGTCGGCAACTTCCCGCTCAGTCGCGGCGGGAACGATCTCGGAAACCAGGTCCGACGCGTCCTCGAACAGGATGCCGTCAGGCTCTCCGTGGGCGTCGTGACTGATGGCGCCGCCCGGCGGGTTGGGGGTATGGCGGTCGATCCCTGCCATGCGGAGCGCCAGCGAGTTGCACCAGCTGGCGTGGCCACTGCGAGCGGAAAGATACACCGGGTGATTGGGAGCCGCACGGTCCAAATCCGCCTTGGTTGGGAAGGCTCCACCGGTGTCTGTCCACGGCCCCTGAGCCCAGCCAAAGCCTTGAATCCACTGTCCTTCGGGCAGCTTCCTGGCCATCGCCGCCACTGCATCGAGACAAGCCTGCATACTTGGCAAGTCGTGCAGGATGACCCGGCTCTGATTCATGGCGGTCCACTCCCAGTGGATGTGGGCATCCACCAGTCCAGGAATCACGACCCTGCCACCAAGGGACTCGCGACGTGTTCCCGCCAAACCAAGATGGGCCACGTCTTCGTTCCGCCCGACAGCCACGATGCGACCGTTGGAGATGGCGATGGCCTCGGCGATCGGGTGATCTGCGGAGAGTGTGTGAATCCGCCCGTCTGTCAGGATCAGGTCAATCATCAGAGAATTGTCCAATTCGAGCTGGTATAGGTTGGATCGACCGTGCGGAAATGCCAATCGTCGCCGTTGTTGTTATCCCAGTTCGATTCGCCGTCCGTGAAGACGAACTCGATCGACGTGGCATCCTCGGGGATCTCCCAGCGATATTGCCACGATGCTGTCGCCTCATCGAACGTCATGGGAGCGTTGCCTAGGACAGTCTGCCAGCCGCTCAGTCCGCGGTGGATGAAGACCGCCGCAGAGGTATTGAGCGGAGTGCCGCCTGCCTTGTAGGAAATCAACGCCTGACGTCCGGTGAGGGGAGGATCCGGTTCGATGATCACTCGGTCGGGGAGCGGAGTGGGGAGTGGGACAAAACCCTGATCGGTGGCAAAGCGCCAGTGGTACCCGTCATTGTCGTCACCGACGTTTCCAGCGAGATTGCGGAAGTAATAGTGCAGGGAATAGGCGTCGGCGGGGGCCTGGTAGGTGTACTCCCAAACGGCGCCGTTTCGGGTCATGGCGGCGTCGGTGACCTGTCCGTTCCCCCAATTGTTGCTACCTCGACGAACAAAGACCGTCGGCGCTTGTGCGAGGGGACCACCGGCAGGATCATAAGTCACCGTCACCGGCTGATCCGGAAGGGGCGGATTGGGTGAGACCGATACAGGACCGGGAAGACAGCTGCTGGCATCTAGGCTGTTCCGCATCAGGTCGACTTCACGCTGGCTGAACTCGAGTCTGACGCTGGCGACCAGGTGGCAGTAGCTCATAATGGTGCCCTCCTGGGGCACCACCGGACCGGTCGCACAGCCACTCTCCGACGTATAGCAGAAGTCGATGGGAGGATCGTAGCAGTGTGTGTGAGGGGAACCGACGTTGTGCCCCAGCTCATGAGCCACCACGTTGATGTCCCACGAATAGGACGAGGTGGGAAAGGTGGTCGATGCATAGATATCGCTAAAGCCCACCCGATACTCGCGTGCCACATCTCCACAGAAATCCAGCACACCCAGATACGCGATGCCGCCCCGGTTCCGGAAGGTGCTGACGACATGGATCAGGTCTGCGTTGGCGAACTGCGGCGGGACCTGATTGTTGGCGACCATGTCGCGCTCGGTCTCCAGAACCGTGAGCGATGAGTTGAAGTAAGGATCACGGTACGTGACCCATTGACGGATGCCCACCAGTTGGAGACTGGCGCCGAGCTGGACCTCGAAGATGGAGGACACGGCAGCCATCAGCTGGGTCGTGTACTCCTCCGCCCGAATCTCGTCGAAGCCGAGGAACTTGTATAGCTCATAGCTCCCCTCCGCGGCAATCTGGATGGGCTTGAGGTCCACGCCGCCCTTGGCCGTGCCGACGGGTTCCTTCGGCTCAGTGGCGCCGGGCGGGATCTGGACATCGCAGAACTGCGATGGCAGCTCCAATTCACCGGCCAGTGACGTGATCTGGTGTGCCGACTTGCCGAACTCCTCTCCCGCCGGCGTTACCGAAAGAGTCGCTCCTGTGGCGCGCGTGACGAACCCGAAGTAGCGATCACCGATGCGCGTCAGGGCCACCGCGGAACGGTCCTCCCCAGCGAGGGTTCCCAGAACGGTCTCCACCGTCGGCGGCTTGCGAATCACCGGTTCGCCATCCCCCTGAACGATGATCACAGCGTCCTCGGTAAAGAGTGGGATCGTGCGGCCGTAGAGCAACGCCGCTCCCATGGTGCCGTCGGGAAGGGGCAGCTCGACCTTGGTTTCGCTCGTGGACTTGCTGATCTTGGTGAAGAGCGCCTTGTCAAACTCCAGCAGGGTGGCTCCCTCCACCGACTTCTCGCTCAGGATCACGCGGGCCAGCGGCTCGGCAAAAACGCGCGACGCGATCAGCATGACCATCAGGGTGCCGAGAAAGACGGGAGCAATTTTCCGCATGAACATCTCTTCCATCGAGGCAATCGAAAGGTGTGGGGGAGGTGGAGTGCAGAGCCTCAATCGAAGCGGCTGGTCACTGGACGTAGAAGCTGAGGCTTTCCAGCTCGAGGGAGAGGTCCACGTAGCGCACATGCACGCCGGCCGGGACCTGAATGCGCGCGGGAGTAAAGTTCAGGATCGCCATCACACCGAGTGCCACCAATCGGTCGGTGATCCCCTGCGCTGCTTCCTGCGGAACCGCGAGAACCGCGATGTCGACCGGGCGACTTGCGATCTGCTGCTCCAGGTCATCCACATGGAAAATTGGGATTCGCGTCCGCACCCGCTGCGCCGCCGCGACCGGGTCCGCGTCGAAGCCCCAGAGCATGGTGAATCCCTGCTTGAGGAACCCGCGATAGGACATGAGCGCCGAGCCGAGGTTACCCACGCCGATCAGGATGACGCGCACCTCGCGGTCGGTGCCCAAAATGCGACGGATTTCGCGCCGGAGTTCCATCACCGGATATCCAAAGCCCGGCACGCCAAACTGGCCAAAAATCGCCAGATCCTTGCGCACCTGCGACGAGTTGAGACCGAGGCGGCGCGCCAAGTCCGCCGAGCTCACCTTGTCCTGCCCGTCGAACTCCATCGCCTGAAGCACGCGCGAATAGAGCGACAGCCGCTTGACCACCGCCGGGGACGTCTTCCGCGCATCGGGTTCCTGGCCACCTGAGTTGGTGGCCGCGATTTCTGACTCGTTGACGCTCATCGATCCCCGTCTATCCAAGATTCAGATCAAACGATCCTTCGCACGGGCTCCCCCCCAATGCAAGGGCAGGATGCGAAAAACTGCGCTGATTCCATGGGCCTTGCGGCGCGGATCAGGCCGCTCCGCAAGGCTCGCCCCAGTGGACCGAAGCGCGGTGACAGGATCGCGTCTTTTACTTGACGATCTGTGGCGCACTCATCCAAAACGCCGTCTATGATACCCTCCGCGCCGCCCGCCGTTCATGGGGCACGACAATCAACTTGGTGGTTCGTGCTCTGTGCCAGCGCGCTGGTGCTCCATTTCTCCTTCCAACAGCTCTGGCTCGAGTGGCACCTCGCCACCGAGCGCCACCTCCAGCACGGCCATGTCACCGGCGGCCTTCCCCCCGAGATTCCCCAGCAGCAGGATGACCACGTCCCCCACGACGCCACGGACCATCAGGGGAACCTGTTCTGCATCGACGACGTCCATGTCGAGTTGCAGGTCCCACAGGCCACTTGTCTTTCCTTCCGCCCCCTTGTACTCGACGAACCCAAGCCTCCGCCTCATGTACGGCGTGAAGCGCGAACGCGCGGGCCTCCGAGCGCCTGATCTCCCGGCACATCACCCCATCCTCATGCCGTCCCACGCTGCGCCTTCACGGCGCGGCGCGGAATCCCAGACCCACACACCCCCGGAGAATCATCCCACATGCGTTCCACTTTTCGTGCATTTACCCTCATCGAACTCCTCATCGTGGTCGCCATCATCGCGATCCTGGCAGCCATCGCCGTCCCCAACTTCCTCGAAGCCCAGACCCGCTCTAAGGTCTCCCGCTTCATGGCCGACCTGCGCACCTGCGCCACCGGCATGGAGACCTACTACATCGACGCCAACCGTTACCCCCCTGCTGACCTCTATCCGGCCGGACACGACGAGTCCATCACCGGCGCCAACGACATTTACGCGTTGTCCGCCGGCGCCGAAGGCTACACGTCCCGTCGCCTGACGACCCCGATTTCCTACCTTACCTCACTCCCCTCCGACATCTTTGCCCACGGAGGCGACGGACTCCCCAACGCCCACGCTCCCCACTATATCAACGACCAGATGAATCAGGTCCTCTTCACCGTCGAGGAGGAACAGTTCTTCAGCGCCCGCACCAAGGCAGCCCTCGCCCTTGGCGTCGACCCGGCACCGGCCCTCTACAACCGCACCGTCAAGTGGCACATGCACAGCCACGGCCCCGACAAGGACCACGACGACTTCGCCAGCGATGCGGGAATTCCCGTTGCCTACGACCCGACCAACGGCACCGTTTCCGACGGCGACATTTTCTACTTCGGCCCCGGCCTCGGCTTCACCTCGAAGTAAGAGCCCACTCGGGAAGTTGCAACGCGCTGAAGCTGCAACGCGAGGACGCGTTGCAGCTTTCCGGATGAACTCTCAGGTGGCGATGGTGGTGCGGGGCGGCGGAGAGCCAGGACACTTTCCGATTCTCCCGCTGGCCCGAAAGAGGTCTTCTGCCATTGCCGAAGTTACGCCCCAGGGAAAACGCCAACGCCCTCCGAAGGACCCCCAGCCGCCGGTGGTCCCCGGAGGGCGGCGGCTCAGACCACCAGTTCAACCTGCTCGAACTTAAGAAGGAAGCCGGTACGCCCGGATGCGCCCTTTGCCACCACGCCGATGGGCATGATTCGGGACGAACGCCGGTCGGTACCTGCCTGGGACGATCGGACATCGACGGGCGTCCCCCAGAAAAAGGGACTGCGGCGCCACTCGGAGCCAAGGCCGACCGGTCGATGCCTCTCTTGAAATCCGTCACCCGCCGTCGAACAAATCCGGCGCGTTGCTGGTGGACTTTGCTGTGTCCACCCCGACGAAGGCGCCCGCTTCCTTTAGTTCCTCATCCGTGATGATGGGGCCGTTGCACACCGCCTCCAGTAGTTCCGCCTGAAGAGGTTCCATCTCCACCAGCAGCCCGAGCACGTTCAGCACGTTGAGCAGTTCCGTCGTGTACTCGGCCAGCCAGCCTTCCGGCTGAATGTTGCCCAGCGGCGACGGCGGGCGGCGGTCGCCCATGATGGGGCGGTCGCGGCTTTTACGGCGGTAGCTGAACCACTGCACCAGCACTTGCTTGCCCGAAACCTCGTACTGCCAGACGGGCGCGGGGACGTTGTCCACGTAGCCGCCGCCCACGAGAAGCCGCTCCTTGCTGCCGTCCCAATTCAGCGCATCCGCGTCGGGCGGGATCGTGCCCTTGGCGGGAATCGTGGGGCGCCTGCCGGGCGGCATTCGGGGCGGACCCGCCGGGCGCCCCGCGTCGGCGTCGGCCATGCGTTCGCCAAAGGTATGCAGCCAGATCACGCGCCGCCCTGCCTCGGCCACGCGCTGGAACAACGCCGCGTCGGCGGTGAAGGGAATGCGCAGCCCCGGCGTGGACAAATCCTCCTGAAACCGCGCCGTGTAGGCCGGGTGGGCCGCGATGCCCGCGATATACGCCATCACGTCCGGTGCTTGGACGGCGATGGCGAGGCGCGCGCTGAGGGTCGCCAGCAACGCGGGCCGCACGTTCGACACCGTCGCCTTCGCGTCAGACCAGAGGGGCATGACGCGGCCGCCGAAGGAACCTTTGTAGTGGTCGTAGTCCGGGATACTAGCGGTGAAGGTTATGCCCGGCCCACATGTGGGCGAGGTCCGCGTGACAGCGGTTAGGTAGAATTGCTGTACTGACCGTGACGCCCAAAGCCCGGGGTTGGGGCGGTTGATGACGCGATTATCGGGAATGATCCACTGCCGGTCGAAGCTGCGGAAACCGTAGCGGATTGGCTCCTCCGACGGGGAGCTTTCGTTTGCTATCCGTGTTGGGCGATCTGGAAATCCGGGCAAGCCTTTCGATACAATCTTTTGAACGTGGCGATCACCTAGACCCTCTTTTGACGGATGGGGTTGGAACAGCATTTCCTTCTCCTCGGGCTTTGCCTGTACCAGCTTCTTCCACCGCCAAATCAAGGAGTCGGTATCCGGCGCGATTACCCAAGTTCTTCCCGGCTGCACCCCCGACCCGTGATAGACAAACAACTCCTCCAGCTTCGGATACGTCGCCCACGCGCCGGTGGAGGCGGGAAGGAACGGGGCGCGCCAGTCCGTCGGGCATTCGACCCACTGCTTGCCGGTGAGTGTGACCTTCGCCAGCGCCGCAAACTTCTCCTCGCGCGGTCCGGCGGGGAGGGCGGTAAAGCGGACCGTGGCCGGTTCTTCTGTCTTTGTCTTCTTCTTGGGATGACGCGCGACAATCACGATGCAGACGGGTTGCTGGACGCCTTGGAAAATGCGCGTCGGCACGTCGGGCTGATGCCCCTCGGGCGAGCAGTCGATCACCCAGATATCGTTCGCCGTGCGGCGGAGGTAGTCGCGCATCTTCTGGAAGCCGGGTCCCGCCAGAAACCCCGCCACGGTGATGAAGCAGACGACGCCCTCCTTCTTGCCCGGGCCGTGGTCGAAGACCTTCCATGTGGCCCAGCGCCAGAAGTAGATATACAGGTTACGCAGGTGTTTGGCGTGGGCACCGGCCTTCCATTCGCGGGGCGGCTGCCAGTCTGCCAGGGGCGAGGCGGCTTCTTCGCTCTCCCGCTGTCCTTCGATCCAGCCGCCCATGCCCTTGGCCTTCTCCTTGTAGGGCGGATTGCCGATGACGACGGTGATGGGCTGCTCGCGCTTGATGCGGTTGGCTTCCTTGCGCGACTTCGCAATGGGTGCCAGAATGCCGGGAATCCAACCTTCATCGTCCTGCGGATTGCCGAGCGTGTTGGTGACGAACATCTGCGGGGCGGCTTTCGGCGTTGCTCCCGTGAGGGCGGTGATTTCTGCCAGCATGCGAAGCTGCGCCACGGCGAAGGGGCCGAGTTGAAGCTCGAACGCCACAAGGCGTTTGGCAGCCTGTGTGATGGCCTCCGCCACGGCACCCTCGCCCTCGTCCTCCTTCACCGTATCGGCAATGCGGCGCAGCAGCCCCAGCAGGAACGTACCCGTTCCCGTGGCCGGGTCGGCGATGCTGACCACGGGAGACGCCAGTCCCGTGGGCAGGCCGAAGCGGGGACTGCGCAGGATGTCGTCCACCAGGCGCACCATCGCCGCGACCACCTCCGGCGGCGTGTAGTAGGAGCCGGTGAGCTTGCGCAGGTCGTTATCGTAGATGGAAAGGAAGTCTTCGTAGAAGTAGAGCCATGCTTCGGGCTCGCCCTTGGTGATGGCGGACCAGTCGACCACATCTAGCACGCGGATAAGGGTTCCAAGGGAGGTTTCCAGCGCCTTCTGATTTTCCGCGTTGTCGGTCAGAAGGCGAAGGGCGGCGCCGATCAGGGTGCTGGTGGCGGAAAGCTCGCGGGCGATTTCCTGAAATCCGTGGGCCAGCGTGATGCCCTTGGCGCGTGCCATGAGGAGGCCGAACGTCACCGCCTGGGAATAACCATCGGCAAAGGTCTGGTCGTTGGCTTCCGGGAAGAGGAGCATGCGCCAGTCCTTGGCGAGCGAGGTGAGGGCTTCGCTCTTGAGCGCCAACTGCTCAGTGACTTCCTCGCGGAGCAGGCGGCACAGGCGGGCGCTGGTGTGGGCAAGTTCGCGGACATTGCGCGGGGAGGACGGCGCCCACTGGAGGAAGCTCTCGAAGAGGCCAAGCAGAGTGCCGGGGGCCGACAGCTTCGCGCCTGAGGATTCAATGTCACCCTCAAGGCGAACGACGGAACCAACAAGCTCGCCATCGCGCCACAGGCTGAATTCGTTTCCGTCGGAATAGATCAGGTTGGGGAGGGAGGAGAGCTTGTGCCACTGCGCCTTGTCATGGGGATCGCGAAACTTGCGTGGGTCGGCGCCCTTGCCGGGGGCCTTCAGTTCAACGTGGCCCACAAGGGCGCCATGAACATTCACGGCATAATCAGGTCGAATCTTCAGGTCGCTGATGCGGGCCTCGCCAACGGCGACAACCTTCTGGCGTGGCAGGTTGACCAGTTCGGCAAGATCACTCAAAAGCCCCTCGAACGGCGCACGAAGCTGGTCCTCCGGTTCGCCGCTACCGGCGAGCTTGGCCTTGGCCAAACGACCGTACTCTGAAATAGCCTGTTCGAGTGTACTTGCCATACGATTCCCCGTGCTCCGTGCCCTTCATGTGTGCCGCCCTGAGCATCCCAATGCACGATGCCGAATACCGGGAACAGCCGCAACCGCTCAGATGGAAAAAAAGTCCCCCATCGTCATCCCGTTGACAGCGCTTGTGGTCCTCCCCACCCTTACAGACGTGATGCGTTGTGTCTCATCTGCCGGTCGTCCCGGTCTTTCAAGAGGTGCTCCCCATGGATATGAATGAAATGCTCAAGCTCATCGTCGAGCGCGATGGCTCCGACTTGCATATTTCCGTCGGCAAGTGCGCGGTGATGCGTCTGGGCGGCACGCTCGACCCGGTGGACCCGGCGGTGCTGACGCCGGACGACACGGAGCGCCTCATGAAGGAAATCACGCCGCCGCGTTACCAGCAGATGCTGCAGGAACACGGCTCGGCGGACTTCGCTTACTCCTACTCCGACCAGGCGCGCTTCCGAGTCGCCGTCCTTCGCGCCCGCGGCAACATCAGCATCGTCATGCGTCTCATCCCCTCGCGCCTGCTGCCGTTCGAGGTCCTCGGTCTTCCCAAGGAATCGATCATCAACGTGATGAATGCGCACCGCGGTCTTTGTATCGTGACGGGTCCGACGGGTTCCGGCAAGACGACGACGCTGGCGACCATGATCGACTGGATCAACGCGAACCGCTACTGTCACATCATCACGATCGAGGACCCGATCGAATACATCCACCCGCACAAGAAGGCCATCGTCACGCACCGTGAAATCCACGTGGACACGCCGAGCTTCTCCTATGCACTGCGCGGCGCCCTTCGTCAGGACCCGGACGTGATTCTGGTGGGCGAAATGCGTGACTTGGAAACGATGGAAGCGGGCCTTCACGCCGCTGAAACAGGCCACTTGGTGTTCGGTACGCTGCACACGATCGACGCTTCCTCGACGGTCGACCGCAGGATCGACGCCTTCCCGGCGAACCAGCAGGAGCAGGTGCGCTCGGTGCTCGCCGTGGCGCTCAAGACGATCATCGCCCAGACGCTGGTGCCGCACGCCTCGGGCCGCGGTCGCCGCGCCGGTTACGAAATCCTGCACAACGTCCCCGCCGTCGGCGCGCTCATCCGCGAGCACAAGACGAACCGCATCTACTCGCAGATCCAGATTTCGAGCAAGCTCGGCATGATGACGCTCGATGATTTCCTCTTCGGTCTATACAAGAAGGGTGACGTGACGGGCGAGGTGGCGCTGCAGCGCGCCCACTATCCCGACGAAATGCGCGTGAAGATGATGGCGCACACGAGCGACGTGGAAGAAGAGCCGATCGTTTGATCCCGTCCGTGCTCGCGCCTCGGAGAATGGTGGGCTGATTGGACTGGAACTTCCTCCTCGTTTCCTTCACCGGCTTGCTGGCGATCCTGGATCCGCTGGCGGTGGTGCCGGTTTATCTGGCGCTATTCGGCGACGCGGAACGGCGGCAGAAGAAGATGGTGGCCAGCACAGCCGCTATCGCGGTGGTGCTGACGCTGCTGTTTTTCATGACCGCCGGCGCGCAGTTGCTGGCTTTCCTTGGGATCAGCCTGCCTGCGTTTCGCGTGGCCGGTGGCATCATCATCTTCGCGATGGCGCTGGAGATGCTGGCGGGTGGAATGAGTCGCGTGAAGCGCGACGAGGGGCAGGAGGACTATTCGGACATCCGGTCCTTTGCGATTGTCCCGTTGGCGATTCCGCTGCTCTCGGGGCCGGGCGCCATGAGCACGGCGATCCTTCTCTCGCAGAAGGCACCATCCTGGGCCGATCGAATCGGGCTCTTCGTGATTGTGCTGGTTCTGGGCGTGATCGTCTGGGCGACGCTCCGCCTCGCGGAAAAGGCCCAGAAGATCTTCGGCAAGACGGGCATCCGCATCGCGACGCGCATCATGGGACTGCTGCTCGCCGCGCTGGGCGTGCAGTTCGTGGCGAGCGGGGTGCTGGAGCTTTTTCCGGCGCTCGGAGTCACGGTGAAGTAGCGCGCGCCTTAGAAGATACTCCAGCCCTGTACCGGTGAGCTGAACGGCTCCTCCAAGGTGACGCGCACGGCATCGGCGATGACGTAGGCGCCGCTGGTGGCGTGGTTGTTCCGGAGGATCACCGCTTCGTTGATGTCGCCATTAAATGGGAACGTGCCGAGGTCCAGCCACTGGCCGCCGCTGACACGCTGATTGATTGTGATGGGTGTGCTTCCGTCGCGATGAACCACGGTGAAGCGGGCGTCGGTGGCGCGATTGCTGGAGGCCGAGTACCAGATCGCCACGCGGTAGTTTCCGGGAACCGTGGTGCGGAGTCGCCAGTTGGCGGTGCGGGCGCCGTCGTTGCTGTTGGTGAGCGTATAGCTCGCCCCGGGCTTGGTCGGGCAGTAGCGATCCGTTTGCGCGGTGCCTGCGCCCCAGGAACCGGTCACCGTGAAGTATCCATCTGTGTCGTCATTGTCCGTCACGGTATCGTCGATCTCGCAGGGCACCACGGGATCGGTGACGACCACCGAGGTGGTGAGCGTCGTCAGGAACGTCCCTCCGCTGTCGTATAGACGGGCCTCGAAAGCTGCCGGGGAGACGGCGCTGAGCAGGTCAGTCCCTGTATAGACAAGTCGACCGTTTGCGCGGTAGGAGGTGGTTCCGATCTGCCCTCCGTTGACGTAGATGTCCGCGCGGGTGGCCGTTGGATGGTAGGCTTCGACCTCGAAGGTGGCGTTGCGCGGGACCGGCTGGAAGTTATAGACGATGAGGTCGCCGTCCTGGGGAGGCAGGAGCGATTCCCCCCGATAGGCCCATCTGATGGGCGCATTCGTGGCGACGGAGGTCTGGTACTCGCGTAGGGGAGTGATGTCCAGCAACTCGCGATTGTTCATGTCGTCGCGCCAAAGGAAGGCCGCGGCTGTCCCGGCGGCGCTACCGCTCTGCCACTCGATCGGATGCAGTCTATACGCGGAGTTCGTGATATACGTCTGCGCCATCGTCTTGCCGCTGGCCAGCAGGTTGCGGACGTTGTGTGAGGCGAGGGCACGGTACGGAATGTAGAACGGCCCCGGCTGGCTGAACGGCGGCGCGACACCGGTGCTGCCGACGAGCGGGCGCACGTCCGCGGTATAGCTACCGATGCCGACCGAGTCGAAGTAGCGATAGGACGTCTCGTTGACGTAGCCGGTGGCCTGAGTGTTGACGAAGTAGCGGCTGGTGATGCGGAAATTGTCGATGCCGACGATTCGCCGGGTGCAGCGTATATACGGGAACTTGGCGAGGCCGTGCTTGGTTCCCATCATGTTGAATGCATCGGATCCGCGCAGTAGGCGCGTGTCGCTGGCGGGGAAGCTGCCCGGTTTACGGGCCTTCATCCAGAAGTACCACGCGGTGGCATGTTCCTCTGCCAGGGCGAGATTGGCCAGGTTGGCGCCGCCGATCCAGTCGCTGGCGGCCTGTGCGTTGGTCGCTGCCATGCCGAGAAGCCACGCTCCCTGGCGGTAGTCGTTGCCCGGATTCCAGTTCTGCATCGAGACGTCACCGACGTTGATCGTCGTCGAGGAAGTGGAGCCCCCACTGGGTCTGTATATACGGCGATAGGTCCAGACCTGGGTCCAGCTCGTCGTCCCAAGGCCGAAGTAGTCGGAGGTGCGCGCCGCCAGGTAGCTGTCGAAATCCGCCCAGGGCGTCTTCGCGTCGCTCTCGTCCGAGACGGTCGATGTCGTCGTCAAGGCGAAGGGAAAGACGGTTGCCATCGGCTGGGCATCGTTGAGCGCGGGCAGGGTCCCGGCGTCGCTGATCGCCTCAGTGCTAACTTCGCGCCCCTGGGTGTACTTGGCGCCGCTCAGCACCATTACATCGCCTAGTTCGCTCGCGTCGATGACCACAAGTTCCTTGCCGGGCGTGAGGGCCGTGACCGTGTGGACGGTCTTGGTGAAGCGGCTCGACTCCGCGGTGCTGTACCAGTCGGGGAGTTCCTGCGAGACGAAGTCATCGAAGGGTGTATAGCCAGCCTTCGGCGTGCGTTCGATCAACGTGAGGCCCGTGATGGCGCTTCCGCTCCCCCAGAAATCGCTGACTGGGGCTGTGGTGACGTTCTTGACGACAGTCAGCTTCATGACGGTGATGTTCGGAAAGTCGGCTGCCATCTGGTCGAGCGCCCACGCGCCGGTGCGCGGGTCGTAGCAATCGCGCGATACCCAGCCGGAGAAGCCCGCATAACCCTCGCCCGGGGCGGCTGCAGGGGCGTTGCGCATCTCGTCGAGCCAGGCCAGGTAGTCGGCGGGGTAGTAGGTCGACTGGTTATTGGCCATCAGCGTGTTGGCCGGGGCGTGATAGCTGTTGTCGATGGCGGAAACGCCCTGGCTTGTCGCCTGACCGCCGAGCCAGTCGGTTGGCTCGATCAGGAGGATCTTGGCAGAAGGCTGTGTCCTTGCGGCAGCAAAGGCCGCGGCCGCAGCGCTGAAGGAGCCTCCGCTCACCACGATGTCGAACTCAAGGGAGGCGGCATGGGCGCTCCCCATCAGGCCAAGCATCAGCGCAGCACACCATTGCCTCGTGCGAAATCCCGACTTCATCGAAACTCACCCCCGGTCCTAAGCTCAGCCAGACGCCATAGGTTGCACGGCGCACATTCCGGGCGTCAAGGGGCGTGGAAACTCGGTTGCGTCTCGTCATTCCGCGTGGTGAATTCCGTCAGAAAAGGCGCTCGACCTAAGTCCTTGGATGAATATTCGGCTCGCTTCCCGATAGACCTTTCGGGAGCCAAGCCCAGCGGACGGTGGACCATGATGGAACTACTCAATCAGAGTATCGCGCTCGTTAATCTACCCTTCACGGTGCTGCTCGGCGTCGTGCTTGTTTATTGGTCGCTGATGGCGCTGGGCCTCGTCGGTTCGGATGCGCTCCACCTCCACGCCGACGCACCGCCGGTTGGTGGTGACCTCCACATCGACGCAGATGTGGACGTGGACGTCGATGGCGGGCACGGTGACTTCGGCGATGCGGTACACGCCAAGTCGGGGTACGACGTGGTCGAGGCCGGCCCGCTCACCTCCTTCCTCCGCTTTGTCAACGTGCAGCGCGTTCCCTTCATGGTGGTCCTGAGCTTCTTCATCTTCTCGATGTGGGTGCTTGGGGTGCTGATGAACCACTACCTGAACCCGGCGGACAGCCTGCTGCTGGGGTTGGCGTTCCTCGTCCCGAATTACTTCGTGGCGATCCTGATGACCAAGGGCTTCACGACTCCGCTTGTTCCCCTGTTCCGCGCGCAGCCAACGAGCCTGGCGAAGACCAGCGACGAGCTGCTCGGCAACACGGCCATGCTTCGCAGTCCCATCGAGGGACGGAAGCTCGGCCAGGCGGAGTTGAATTTTGAGGGGAGTGAATATCGGCTGAACGTGCGGAGTATGGATGGCTCGCGCATTGAGAAGGGAACCCTGGTTGTGCTCGTCAACCGGGACGAAACAACGGGCGTCTATACGGTCCGGAACCAATAACCAACGAAAGGAAGGCTCATGATTTACGCACTGGTTGCCATTTCCGTTCTATTCCTGGCGGTGCTGACGCTGGGCGTCATCGCCTTCATCGCCAAGTTCATCGTCAAGGCGGAGCAGGGGCGCGCGCTCATCATCACCTCGCGCGGGGCGACAAAGGTCAGCTTCACGGCTGACTATGTCATCCCGATCTTCCAACGCCTTGAACTGATGGACATCTCCCTCAAGCGCATCGAGATCGAGCGCTCCGGGAAGGACGGCCTCATTTGCAAGGATAACATCCGCGCCGACATCAAGGTGGCCTTCTTCGTTCGCGTGAACAAGACGGTGGAGGACGTGCTGAAGGTGGCCCAGTCGATCGGCTGCCAGCGTGCCTCCGACCCGCGCGCCCTCATTGAACTCTTCGACGCGAAGTTCTCCGAAGGTCTCAAGACCGTCGGCAAGCGCTTCGATTTCACGCAGCTATACACCGACCGCGGCGAGTTCAAGACCGAGATCCTGGAGGTCATCGGCACGGACCTCAACGGCTTCATCCTGGACGACGCTGCCATCGACTACCTTGAGCAAACGCCGGTCACTTACCTGAGCCCGCAGAACATCCTCGACGCCGAGGGCATCAAGAAGATCACCGACCTGACCGCCAATCAGGCGATCCTTTCCAACAAGATCGACCGCGACCGCGAGAAGACCATCACGAAGCAGAACGTGGAGGCCCGCGAGGCCATCCTGGAGATGGAGCGCCAGCTCGCCGAGTCCGAGGAAAAGCAGCGCCGCGAGGTCGCCGCCGCCAAGGCCCGTGAGCAGGCAGAGTCCGTCAAGATCCAGCAGGAAGAGAAGCTCAAGGCCGAGCGCGCCCGCATCACCACCGAGGAGGAGGTGCGCATCGCCGAGGAGCAGAAGGAGCGCCAGATCATCGTGGCGCAGAAGGCCAAGGAGCGCACCGAGAAGATCGAAATCGAGCGCGTGGAGAAGGACCGCGCCCTCGAGGCCACCGAGCGCGAGCGCATCGTTTCCCTCGCCCAGATCGAGAAGGAAAAGGCCATCGAAACCGAGCGCAAGACGATCCAGGAAGTCATCCGCGAGCGCGTCTCCGTGGAGAAGGCCGTGGTCGCCGAGGAAGAAAAGATTCGCGACACGAAGGTGCACGCGGAAGCGGAACGCGGACGCCACGTCAAGGTGGTGGCTGCCGAGGCCAACGCCCAGGAACTGCTCGTCAAGCAGGTCCAGGCCGCCGACGCCAGCCGTCAGTCCGCCGAGCTGGATGCGCGCCGCAAGGTCATCGAGGCCGAAGCCGAGTTCTCTGCCTCCGAGAAGCGCGCGCAGGCCATGAAGATCATCGCCGAGGCGAAGGCCGCCGAGGAAGCAGTCATCGGCATGTCCGAGGTCACCGTCATGCAGGCCCGCGCCAAGGCCGTCGAGGAGCAGGGCGCCGCGGAAGCGAAGGTGCTCGAACTCAAGGCCTTTGCGGAAGCCCGTGGTCTCGAAGCCCGCGCCAATGCCAAGCAGAAGGAAGGCGAGGCCGAAGCCACGGTGCTCGGAAAGAAGCTCGCCGCCGAAGCCCAGGGCATCACCGAGAAGGCGGAAGCCATGCGCAAGCTCGACGGCGTCGGCAAGGAGCACGAGGAATACAAGCTGCGCCTCGACATGGAGAAGTCCGTGGCGCTGGCCCAGATCAGCATCCAGAAGGACATCGCCGCCGCTCAGGCCGAGGTCATTTCCTCCGCGGTCAAGAGCGCCAAGATCGACATCGTCGGTGGCGAGACCATGTTCTTCGAGAAGATCATCGGCTCCATCGCGCAGGGCAAATCCATCGACCGTCTGGTCGACAACAGCCAGGTGCTGACGGACGTAAAGGAGACCTTCTTCACGGGCGACGGCGACCAGTTCAGCCGTGAACTGCGCCGGGTCATCGGGATGTTCGGCGTCAACTCGGAGGACGTGAAGAACCTGACGGTCTCGGCGCTGATTGCCGACCTGATGACGTCGACCGAAGACGAGGGAATCCGCGGCAAGCTCCAGTCGGCGCTCGCCGTGGCCAAGCGCCTCGGCCTCGCCGGCAAGACCGTCGCCTCCGTCACGAAGCTCTAACCGAATACTCCCGGATTGGAGACTCCCCTCATGGCCGACGAGGTCAAACTCGAAGGCGGGACCTACGAGATTCTCCGCACACGACTCAACGGGCACGCAGCCGAGCTGCGTGCCCGCGTCGAGCGGCTCAACCAGGCCCGCAAGAATGCCTTCGGCAAGATCGAGCAAGCCCTCCTTGCCAGCCAGCGCATCACGACGGCGAACAACTGCACGCCGCGCGACCTGATCTGCCTCGGTCACCGCTTCCTCTTCGGCTACAATGTGCAGTTCGGCCTCAAGGCCACCGTCAACGTCGAGGATGTCTTCGCGACCTACGAGGAGGGCGAGGGGGGCTTTGTTGAGTCCAAGGCCTCGCTACTCGAAGATGTCCGCTTCCGCGAGGATTTTGCCTCCCTCTACAAGTACTACAAGAACACGACTTTCGCCCAGTTCCACCTGAGCGGCCCTCACCTCTTCATGGTCTTCCAAATCGGCCGCGCCGTGACCGATGTGAAGACCTTCAAGTGGCTCGTCCAGGACGGCGAACTGACCTATATAGACAACCGCAGCGACCACGAGTTCAAGTTTCCGCCCCAGCACGATTTCGAGTGGAAGCGCACCCACCGCGACATGCGACGCGAGGGCCGTTTTGCCCATATCTCCATCGAGGATCGCGTCTTCATCGAGACGACCGGCGGCGACCTGACCGTCAAGATCGAGGACAATACCGCGACCGGCCAGGGCATCTACTCTGAACCGGTCGACCACAAGGAGCAGACGCTCGACGACGCGGAGTTTTTCTACGCCATCGTCGGGCCGATGATCCTGCTCCGCATCAGGCCCTACCAGGAGAAAAACTACCGCTATCTCGTCTATAACGAGAAGCTGAAGACCGTTGCCCGTGTCGACGCGATGGAGCGTGCCTGCATTCTCCTGCCCGACTCGCAAGGCTTGATTTTCCCCAACGGCTACTGCCTCCAGACGGGCGAGCTAAAGATCTTCGATCACAACCCCGAGGGGATGATTTTCGAACGGCGTCTGGCCGCGCCCAACGGCGAGGACTATCTGTACTCCTTCCACAATCGCGAGACCGGTGTCTATACGCTGCTCTCCTACAACCTGATCGAGCAGCAGGTCGCCACGCCCCTGCACAGCAATGGCTACTCGCTGTTCGATGACGGGCGCATGGTGGTGCTCCGCGCAGACGCGGAACCCACGCGCCACCACATGGTCCAGACCTGGCAGACGCCCTTCGTGGCGTCGGCGCTCTCGGTGCCCCAGGCTGCCGACAGCCCGCTGGTCAAGGTCGGGAACAAGGAAGTCGTCCGCGTCATGGCCGAGTGCGCCGAGCTGATGAAGCTCTGCGAGCGGGGCGAGGCCTACGAACTTGTCTATACGGACATCGCACGCACGGCGAGCGGCATGATCGATTCCTATTTCTGGCTCGGCGAGGCCTTTGCCGAGAACCTTGCCGAGGTGCTGCAGCTCATCCGCGGCACCGCCAATGCTGCGGTGGACGAGTTCCGCAAGGTCACCGCTCTTCGCCGTACCGCCCGCGAGGCCGTTGGCACCTTCACCACGCGCGCCGCCGAGTTGATGCAATCCGTGCAGCCCGCCTACCTCAACTCCATCGACGATTTCGTGAAGGGGATGGCGGACTATCGCGCCCTGCGCGGACAGGTGGGGACGCTGCGCGAGATGCGCTACGCCGACCTGGAGCAGATCGGCAAGGTCGAGCAGCAGTTGGTCGAGCGCATGGACCTGCTCGCCAACGGCACCGTCGATCACCTGCTGAAGCCCGAGTCGCTCGTCCCCTACGAGCAGCGCCTGGCCAAGCTGGCTGCCGATGTGGCCGCCGCCACCAAGGGCGTCGAGGTCGGGGAGCACGCCAAGGCCATCGAGGAAACCGCGAAGGGCCTGGACCTGCTCATCGACGTGGTCAGCAACCTCAAGATCGAGGACCCGACCCGCAGCGCCGCCATTATCGACCGCATCTCGACTGTCTATGCGGGTGTGAACCAGCAACGCGAGGCCACCAAGGCGCGTCGCAAGGAACTGGGCGGCGCCGAGGCCATCGTCGAGTTTGGCGCGCAGCTCAAGCTGCTCGGCCAGAGCGTGGTCAACTTCCTCGATGTGGCCGACACCCCGGCCCGCGTCGAGGAGTACCTCAACAAGCTCCTCGTGCAGGTGGAGTCGCTCGAGAGTCGCTTTTCGGACTATGACGAGTTCATCTCCCAACTGGCCGACAAGCGTGAGGAGATCCAGTCGGCGTTCGAGAGCCGCAAGCTGGCCCTCATCGAGGCCCGGAACAAGAAGGCCTCCACCCTCCAGTCGTCGGCGAACCGGATACTGAGCGGTATTCGCAACAAGGCCGAAAGCCTGAAGGAAATCGAGGAGCTTCACAGCTACTTCGCCTCCGACCTGATGGTCGAGAAGGTGCGCGACATCGTTCGCCAATTGGTGGAACTGGGCGATCCCGTGAAGGGCGACGAGATTGGCGGACGCCTCAAGTCGACGCTGGAGAACGCCGTTCGCCAGCTCAAGGACCGCAAGGAACTTTTCGAAGACGGACAGAACGTCATCAAGCTGGGGCGCCACTCCTTCAGCGTGAACACGCAACCGCTCGACCTGACGATCCTCCAGCGCGACGGCGGCCTATTCTTCCACCTGACCGGCACGAATTTCTTCGATCAGATCACCGACCCGGAGATTCTTGCCCTCAGGGACGTCTGGGATCTGGAGGTCCGGAGCGAATCGCCCAGTCTATACAGGGCCGAGTTCCTTGCCTTCAGCTTCCACGAGGCAAATCCGCACCTTTTGCCCGGTTCGGAGGAGGAACTGCTCGCGC
This sequence comes from bacterium, assembly GCA_016125005.1. Taxonomy (GTDB): domain Bacteria; phylum Sumerlaeota; class Sumerlaeia; order SLMS01; family SLMS01; genus WGMQ01. The sequence goes on from WGMQ01000082.1 coordinate 22,117, forward strand.
AGGTGCAGGCCTTCATGGCACCGCGCTATCAGGAAGGTTACCTCAAGGGGGTCCATGATCTTGATGCGGCGCGGATCTATCAGGTCCTGAAGGCCGCACTCTCGGATGCCGGACTGCTGCGCTGGTCGTCGGAGTCGCGCAGCGCGGCGCTGCTCGCCTGGTCGTGGCTCGTGGAGCCTGATCGCCGTGAAGCGACCGCGCGACGCTGTGCCGCCGCAGGCGCACTACGCGAGGTCTTCCCAGCGGCCGATTTTTCAAGCGAGATCGAATCCCTGAAGGAGCTTCTACTTGGCGCGTATAGAGGTATAGACATCTATACGGACGCCACGGTCGATGCTGCCGCCCGCTATCTGTTCGATCAATTGGGCTCCTCGGAGGTGTTCCCCCTCGACGGACACGCGGCCGATCTGGCGGCCCGGTTCGAGTCGTATCTGACTGAGTCGATGCACCGCGGCCGTTTCGAGAAGGCCCTGAAGGCTTGGGAGGCTGATGCAGTCGAGCGGTTTTGCCTGGTCCGCCGTTGGGTCGGCGGATTCCTGGAGACGCTTGGCGAGGAGCGCGATACATTCGCGCCGCATCTCGACGAGGCGGTCGTCCATCTGCTGAAGCCCACGGTTTCACGGGCCATTTCACGGGTGGAGACCCGTGGTTTCATCGCCGGGATGCGCGGAAATCATCCGCTCATCGCACAGGGCAACCTCCCCTTCGACCTTCCCGCGTTCCTATCGCGTCTCGCCGAGCACCAGGCGACGGTGTTGCCGCGCCTCGAGCGCTTCCAAACGCTCAAGCGCGAGCTGGTGGAGAAGTATCGCAAGTCGCTACGCCTCGACGAATTCAAACCGCGCGTGCTCACGTCCTTCGTTCGCAACCGGCTGATCGACAGCGTCTATCTCCCGCGCATCGGCGAGAACTTCGCCAAGCAGATGGGCACCGTCGGCGCGACCAAACGCACCGACCTCATGGGCATGTTGCTGCTCGTGTCCCCTCCCGGGTACGGCAAGACCACGATCATGGAGTACCTTGCCCATCGGTTGGGCCTCGTCTTCATGAAGATCAACGGCCCCGCTCTCGGGCATCGGGTGCTGTCGCTCGATCCGACAGAGGCCCCCAATGCGGGTGCGCGCGAGGAACTCAACAAGCTGAACCTCGCCTTCGAGATGGGCGACAACGTGATGATCTATGTGGATGACATCCAGCATTGTCATCCCGAGTTCCTGCAGAAGTTCATCTCGCTCTGCGATGGCCAGCGCAAGATCGAGGGCGTCTTCCGTGGCACGGCGAAGACCTACGACCTGCGCGGGCGCAAGGTCTGCGTCGTCATGGCGGGCAATCCCTACACCGAGTCGGGCGACAAGTTCCAGATCCCGGATATGCTTGCCAATCGTGCCGATACCTACAACCTCGGCGACATCATCGGCGACAGCCGCGAGGCCTTCGAACTCAGCTATATCGAAAATTCCCTCACGTCCAATCCGATCCTCGGACGTCTATCCACGCGGAGCCAGAAGGATCTATACACCTTCGTTCGACTCGTCGACACGGGGAGCCGCGAGGGCCTGGACTTCGAGGGCAGCTACTCCGCCGAGGAACAGACCGAGATCGTCGCAGTGCTGCGCCGGATGCGCGAGATCCAGTCCGTGATCCTGAAGGTGAACCTTGAGTATATACGCTCGGCGGCGCAGGAGGACGCCTACCGCACCGAGCCGCCCTTCAAGCTCCAGGGCTCCTACCGCAACATGAACAAGCTGGCGGAGAAGGTCCTTCCCATCATGGATGACAAGGAGCTTCGGACGCTCCTGATGGCACACTACGAGAGTGAAGCGCAGACTCTCACCGGATCCGCCGAGTTCAACCTGGCGCGCTTCCGCGAGTTGCAGGGTTGGGCCACGGCGGAGGATCGCGCGCGCCTTGAGGCCATTCGCGAGACCTTCCAGCGCAACATGAAGCTGCGCGGCATGTCGGAGACGGACCCAATGTCCCAGTTGCTGGCGGAAGTGGGCGACATGCAGCGGGCCTTCTCGAAGATCGGCGGCTCCGTGGAGCGTGTCTATACAGCGCTCGACACGGCGCGCGGCGCGATCTCAGAGGGACTCGCGGCCACAGGCCAGGGTGTCTCGGCGCTTCGCGGCGAGTTGGATGGCATCGGCAGCGGCCTCCGCGGCCTCGCGGCGATCGACAAGACGAACCAGGTCCTTGCGAAGGGCTTCTCGGAGATGGCGACCCTCAGGGCCGCTCCATCGGGCGGTGCTCCCGATGCGGCCAAGCTGGACGAATTCCTCGGCAAGCTGCGTGTGGTGCTCTCCGCGGCGGCACGTCCCATCATTGTCCGGAGTGAAGTTCCCTCCACTCGTCAGGAGACGGGTCTCGAAGTCAGCGCGGAGCGGCGTGGTGCCTTTGCCAGCGACGCGGAGCTTCACGCCTGGCTTTCCGAGGAAGGTTGGGGAATCGGCGAGCTGGGCGGCGGGCGCCTTGAGCTATACGACAACAGCGACACGCGCCTGGTGATCTCGATGATGCCGGAGGCGCTGTACTTCCAGTCGGAGGCGGGGCAGGTGCCGCCCGCCGTCGCGCGGCATATCTATCGCGAGTTGCTCGCCCTGAACACGCAGATCCTGCCGCTCAGCATCGGGCTGGATCGTGGCTCGGCGGAGATGCATCGCCTGCTGGTGCTGGAAAGCCGCGACCGCAGCATCATGTCGCGTGAGGAACTTTCCACGATCCTGCGTGCCTTCCACAGTGCGGTGCAGGCCACGCGGAGCCTCGTGCGCGACCTGCTGGCGGCGCCTCCGCCTCCCGAATGAACGAAGGGACTCGACGTCACCCGCCCGCTGGGTCTTAAGTATTCCCAGTCCATCGAGCGGATGCACGTCATCGCATGAGCGTAAGCCTCGTCCCGTTGGTCGCACTGGTGTTGCTGAACTTTGCCGTGGTCGCCTGGATGGTGCGCCTCGGCGATCGGACGCGTTCGGGATTCTTCCTCATGCTGAACTGCCTGGGGTTGATCCTTTGGGCTGCTGGCCAGTTCATGCACCAGGCCTTGCAACTGGAGGCGGGCCTCACGATGGCGCTGCCCTACCTGGCGACGCTGCTGATCCCCGCCAACTTCCTGCATCACGCCATGACACGCCCTCGCCCCCTCGTGCCCATCTGGGGGCGGCCGTCGATGATCTTCGCGGTGTTCGCCCCCGCGGTGGTGCTCCCGCTGCTCGGCAACTATCACGAGTCGCTGAGCGAGTTCCTCTTCGTCACGATGAGGACCGAGATTCCGCGCCTCGATAGCACGGCGACGCGCGCCGCGGTGCTCTATGCACTGGGCTGCATCCTGGGGGCAGTGGCTGCGCTCGCGGTGCGATACAACGGTAGCACGGGGCCGGACCAGAATCTCTCGAAGCACCTGATCGGCTGCATCGTGGGGCCGTTTCTGTTCGCGGGCGTCATCTGGGCGTCGTCGGGGAGCGGCCAGGCGCTGATCCTCCCATCTCCAGGATTCCTCTTCGCCATCATGGCTCAGGGCGCCGTCGTCGTGGTGTTGCGCCAGGAGGAGCTTCGTGCGCCCCACATCTTCCAGCGCGTCGTGTATGTGCTCGCTGCGATCATCGTGTCGTTCGTCCTGGTGGCGCTCCTCAGCGAGCTCTACTCGCTCCTGATCGGCTCGGTGCTGGTCGACCGGACGATCGGCTGGCTGCTCGTTGCGATCATGCTTTGTCTGTTGCTGGGGGCGCGCCTGGCGCACATCGACCGCTTGCTCGACAAGATTCTCTTCACCCGCGCTGCCGAGTACCGCCGCGTGGTGGAGGAGACGCGCCGCGAACTCGCCGACACGCGAGAGCGCCTGCGCCGCACCGAGCGTCTATCTGTCGTGGGCGAGTTGGCGGCGCGCGTCGGACACGAGATCAAGAACCCGCTGGGGCCCATCAAGGGCTATGCCCAGATCATGCGCGACAAGTTGGAGCAATGCGACGACTTCATCCATCGCGACGCGTTCCTGCGGCACCTAAGTGTGATCTTCGAGGAGGTCGAGAACATCGACCGGCGCGTGCGCGAGTTGCTCGATTCCGCCCGCATTCCCCAGCTCGCCATCGCTCCCATCGATGTGAACCGTCTCGTGGAGCGCTGCGCCACGATCCTCGGCATGGAGGCGGCCACCCATGCCGAGTTGGACGACGATCGCCGTCCCACGCGTATAGACGTTGATCTTCATCGCGAAGTCGACGCCATCACCGGCGACGAGGCGCGCCTGGAGGAAGCCCTCTTCAATCTGGGGAGGAACGCTCTGGAGTCGATGAACGACAATCCCGGGCGCATCGTGCTGGAGACTCGGCCCGCGCAGTTCCCAAACGGCCAACCTGCCGTGCGCATCGCCGTCGAGGACAACGGCCCCGGCATCGACGAGGAGATGGCATCGCACCTGTTCGAGGCTTTCTACACGCGCAAGCAGGGTGGCACGGGCCTCGGTCTTGCCATCGTCAAGTCCATCGTCGAGGCCCACGGCGGGGAAATCGCCATGAAGCCTGGTGCTGACCAGAAGGGCACTCGCTTCGAAATCCTGCTGCCGCTGGAGGCCACCGTGAATCCCGGCGCCATGTTGCCAAAGGGAGGCGGCCATGCCACGCCGACGCCCCGCAACTCATCCTCCGGCGCTTTCCCCCGCGAGCGCATCCTCTGACGCGGCAGGCAGTAGCTTCGCTGCCTCGTCCTCCTCAATCAGCGACGCGCAGTAGAGCCGTGTCGCCGCCACCGCGGCGAGCATCGGCAGCAACAGGACGCTGCACGGCACCGCAAAGAATACTGCCAGCCCGAAGCCGAAGGGAAGCCAGCGGTTCCGCCGCGCCCGTAGCCATGCCATCTTTGCCGGCAGGTCGATGCGTCGTCTATCCATGCAGTAGCTGTACGCGTCGATCGACAGAAACAGAACGCCGTTCGCCAGCGAGATTCCTCCCGCGATGATCGGCCCCACGAACGGAATGAAGCCGAGCACGAACGCGACCACCACCAGCGGCAGCACGATGCAGATGCGAATCCCTGCCTCGCACAGCGCATGCAGGATTGCCTTCACGATGGGAAGCGGCGTCGCCTTCAGATGAGGGTAATCCGCGAGGAGTTCGTCCTCGATCTTCTCCGTCATGAAGTCGTTGAACGGGGAAGAAATAATGGCGAAAAGGATGTAGGAAGCGAAGAGGCTGAGCAGGAAGGCAAGCAGCAGGAGGATCAAACGCGCCGCCGCGAGTGCCGTCGCTCCCAGCCAGGAAAAGTGCTCCGCCGCGAAGTCCACCACCGGATCCACCAGCAGGCCACCGATTGCCGACCACATCCCGATCAGCAGCGCCGTGTTGATGAGGAACGGGGCCAACACCCAGCCGTATAGACGCGGGCGTCGCAGGACGAAACCAAGCGAGGCCAATGGCATGAGCATGACGCCGAGCGGCCCTGGCTGGTGCACGGGCGGCTTCACGACGCGAAGTTGAGCGGCTTCAGGAAAGCCGTCACCACGATCCATTCGAAGTTGGATCGCTGGCTCATTTCGAAGACCAGGATGGCGAAGGGCCGACCGTCGTCATCCGCCAACCGCGCCTCCACGAAACGCTGGTCCCCGCTTCCCGCCATCTGCTTCGTCACCTTCGTGACCTCGCCACCGACCCCCGCCTGCTTCATCGTCGCCAGTTGCTTCAGGATCGCCCCGGTCTGGTCAACCAGGTCCGTGCCCATGGTCACGTCCGCAGCTCCGGCCGCGTTCTTGTCCTGGATGACCTGAAGGTACATCGTCGCCACGTCATTGGCTTCGGTCTTCACCAGCGCCGCCACGTTCACCTTCGGCTTGGGACGATTCGTTAGGAAGTAATACACGCCATAGCCGGTGCCGCCCGCGACGAGCAGGAAAACGAACAGGCCGATGATGAGACCGCGCTTCTTCACGATGAAGTTCAGGAGCGGCCCACGCTTGCGCTCGATCTCCGCCTGCTTGTGGGCCTCGATGTCCGTCGCCATCTGCTTCTTCAGCCAGCGCTCGAAACCCTGCACCGCCACGTTGGGCTCCGAGTAGACGCCCTGCACCAGCTTCGTCGTTCCATCGAGCAGGTAGGAGAGCCCCTTCAGCGGCACGACCTCGGCGATGTCCTTCGGCAGGGGAGAATCGAAGTCCCTCCGCCAGACCTCCGTCAGGAGCCAGGGAATCGCGTAGATATCCGCATGGAGCTTCGTCGGGCTCTTGCTCAGCTTGAACTCCGGGGGCTGGTAACGCCCCCCCGCAATCAGGGGCCCATTGGCATGGGCACGCGGGCAGATTGGGAGCACCTTGAACGGGTTGTCGCGGTCGCTCGTACAGATATAGATCGAATCCGGCGTCAGCAGGAGCGGCGCGCAGTCATAGGCCTCCGCCTCGAGCACCGTCTGGCAAAGGTGCATTCCCAGCTTGCCGATCGCCTCGGGCTTCGGCGGCTCTGTCCGGCGACCCATCACTTCGTCGCGCAGCGACAGACCCCCGGGGTCCTCCACCAGCACATAGGGAATCGCTGACGCGGAAAGCTCCACGATTCGCAGCAGGTGCGGGCAGTTGGTGGTGCCCGCCACTTCCATCCAGCGCCGGATGCCGCCCTCGATCTCCTCGAAGAGCGCGTCGCCGTCCGCGGTACACCACGCGATCAGGATCATCGTTGTCGCGGAGCTACGATGGAGCACATGCCAGATTTCCCCCCACGGCTCCTCGCGTAGGAGCTTGCGCGGAATGAAGGGATGCTGGGGCAGATCCTCGTCCGGCTGAAAGAAGCTCATCGTTCCCCCGGTTGGCTGGTACGCATTCTCCCGTCACAGGTGCCCGTTCCCGCCGGGAGTGTCAACGGGGAGTGATCGTCCCCGCTTGCCCCCCATCGGCGCTCTACCTGAAGCCGTTCGACGGCTAACAGGGGAGGCTATCGCAGGGCAGCGACCAACTCCTCTAGCGTTTTCGCGGTGGCGGCGAGGGCGTGCAGGTCTTCAAGCCGCTCAGGCTCGGTGATATTCTCCAGCGCTCCCGCAATCTGGCGGTCGTCGCCGAAGCGAATCCGCGCCAAGCGGCAAACGCTGCGGCGCAGCCCCGCGCACAGGCCCTGCTCGCGCCCCTCTTGGATCAGTTCTTCCGCGATGCTCATGGCCTTCTCCTTCAATGCTCCCGGGCTGGCTTCCAAGATCAGCTTCACGTCTTGCCGCGATGCCTTGCTATCAACCAAGAGCGAATATCGCAGCACCGTCTCGATCAGGAGCGCCGTCCGCGGCTCCATAAGCATCTCTTGCATGGCGGGGCTCGCCCCTTCAAGAGCTTTCAGATACGCCTCGGGGCCCTTCATGACGGCACGCATGATTTCGAGCACCACGCGGGTCTCGATTCCGCCGGGGATCGCGGTGACTCGTGACAGGTCGAAAAGCGCGAACTCGAACGCCGGAAGGAACGGCGCGAGGCCCGCGCGCGCTTCGTCGGAGAGGGCAAATAGCTCGCCGAGAGACGTGGGGACTTCCCACCGGCGCGCCCCCTGATAAACCACGACGGGCAGCACCGGCGCCAACCGCCCGTCGGTCATGCCCTGCTTGCGCGTCTCCTGCCAGATACGCGTCATATAGATGAGCAACCTCAGGGGCATCCAGCGGTCCGGCGTGCTCTGGTGTTCGAGGAGGACGCAGAGCCCCAACTGCCCACCCCGCATCGGGACGCTGTATAGCAGGTCGCTTTCGAACTCGTTGAACTCCTCGTCGATCCAGGTGCCGGGCACGATCTGGAGTTCATCCCAAGAGCAGCGCTCGGAGACGGCGCTGGGGATGAACTCGCGCAGGAACCCAGCCGCCGAATCGAGGCGGGTGAACAGCGCGCGAAACATGCGGTCGTGCGGATTGTGGAGGAAGTCATTGCCCATATGGCCCACCGAAACCTTCCCGTGCGGTAGTGGCGAGCGGGATCGGCGGCGCGGGCGGTTTGCGGGCTCGTCCCCGCTTGCCCCCATTCGCTTCCGGGGCTTCCCTGCTCGCGAAAGGATTGCTCGTGCCCCCTCCCCAGGAACAAGCCCGCCAGCTCTATCTCATCCACGGCAACAGCGATGCCGAGGTGAACAATGCCCGCTACGAACTGGTGTGCTCGCTCCTCACCCCCGAGGAACGGGACGCGGGCCTGACGGAGGTGCGCTCCGCGGGGAACCAGCCGCTGTCGCTCGACCGCGCCATGTCCGAAATCATCGGCGAACTGGGGACCGGCTCCTTCATCCCCGGCGCCAAGCGCGTTGTCGTGGTCTATGACCTGAAGGAATTCTACGACGCCTCCAAGAAGAAGGGCGCCGCCAAGGCCAAGCCCGCCAAGGAGGCCAAGCCCACCAAGGGGCGCGACCGTGTGGAGGTCTTCGCCGAGTGGCTCGACCAGACCCTCCCTACCACGGAAAACGTCGCGATCTTCGTCTGCACCGAAAGCGACGAAAAGGGCCGCATCGTGGCCCAAGACGGCGAACTCTACCGCCTCGTGCGCGAGCGCGGCGTCGTGATCGAGCGGAAGGAAAAGCCCCTTAACTTCGACTTCGAAGACCAGGTGCTCTCCGGCAACGCGGTCGGCGCCGTCACGGTGCTCCACGAATGGATCGACCGGGCAGGGAACGACTCGGGGAGTCGCCTCAAGATCTATACAACCCTCGCCGGACTGGTCGAGCTGGTGCTTCAGGCCTCGTGCCTGGAGAACGCCCGCGAGGCCCAGGTCCCCGCAGCCCAGGCAACCGTCTCCGACGGCTTTCCCGCGCTCGCTCGCATCCCCTCGTGGAAGGGGAAAAAGGTCGAGGCCCTCGCCAAGCGATTCACGCGAACGAGCCTCCGCGACATGGTCGCCGCGCTCGATCACATGCAAGCCACGCTCTATCCCACCGGCGAGGAAGACCACGTCGGCGACTGGACAGAACTGGCCGAGATGCTGGTTCTGCGCCTCACAGCGATCAGACGGTGATGGTCTAGCTGACCCCAGCCCCTTCCGAACGCACCGCGGTCAGCATCAGGCCGATCCCGAATCCGACGAGGATGCAGCCCGTGAAGGCGAAGACCGACGGAGTTCCGAAGACGGATACGGGAAAGAAGAAGAATCCCGCGCCAATGCCCAGCACCAGTCCCCCTATGATCGTCAGCACGCTCTTGCCCGAATTCTGAGTGCTATTGCCCATGTCGCTTCCCTGCTTTCTGGAGGGTAGAATGATCGTTGCCACCCGACAGCCTGACAGCCCTTTCCTGGCATGTTACCGTTGAAGGCCTGCGCTACGCCGCGCCGCACTAGGGAACGTAGCGTGCGCCAAGCGGGAGGATCAACCTTTTAGGGCGGGAATTGCAGGACAAGGTAGCGCGGACGTCTCGTCCGCGAGGTTGACGGCTTGCCGTCCAGCCCGATGAGAAGAGGATGGCTGGCGGTTGCGCTGATGGGGGTCTCCGTGTGCGCAAAGACTCGCGCGCGAGACGCACGCGCTACCTTCGCTTCGCGCCCAGGGCTACCGTGCCACGGAGGAAGGGGTGCTACCTCCCCTCCCGCGCCCTCACCTGATGGCGGTGCCAGGCGGCCATGGCGAGCACCACGGCGGCGCCGGTGGTGTCGGCGAGCCAGTCGCGAACGTCGCTGGAACGACCTCGTTGCGCCCAGCCTTGCAGCAGTTCGTCGGCAACCCCGACGAGCGACGGGAGCACCACGACGGCGAGCCACGCCAGCAGGCCTCCTGGGACCGGTTGGCTGGCGCGGCGGGGAACCAGGGCTCGCAGCACCAGCGAGGCAAGTCCTGCGTAGGCGAGACCGTGGAGTAGTTTGTCGAGGTTGGGGATGTAGTTGAGCCGCGGGATGCGGTTCGCTGGGCGTTGTCCCATCGCGATGATGAAGCTGGCGCACAGGAACGCTAGTCCCCCCCAGGCGGGTCGGGGAATCCGGTCGATCAGATTGTGGATGGTGCGAACGAAGGAACGCTTCACCGGGCCGGTCACATGAACCGGGACTTGATGGTACCGATGATGTCGGTGGTGGAGCGGCCCTGCACAAGGGGGAGCGACAGGACTCGTCCGCCGCGGGCGAGGACCGATTCGTGACCGACGATCTGCTCGACGGTGTAGTGTCCGCCCTTCACGAGGACGTCCGGCTTGACGATCTCGATTAGGTTGGCGGGGGTGTCCTCGTCGAAGGGAACCACGGCGCCGACGCATTCGAGGGCGGCGAGCACGCGGAGTCGCTGGTCGAGCGGGAGGACCGGGCGGCCCGGTCCCTTGAGGCGCTTGACGCTTTCGTCGCTGTTGACGCCGACGATGAGCAGGTCGCCCTCGGCCTTGGCGCGGTTCAGCGAATCGAGGTGTCCGGCGTGGAACAGGTCGAAGACGCCATTGGTGAAGACGATCTGGTAGCCAAGCTGGCGTTCGCGCTCGCAGAACTCTGCAAGGTCGTTGCGGTCTCGGATGATGTGGCTCATGGGGTGGTCACCAATTCCTGGGTCTTGCCGTTGTCGTCAGACTTGCGGGGGGAGCGGGGGCGGCGGCGCGGGGCAGTGGCCCCGGCGATTTCCCGCACGCGGACCTTTACCTGTTCGCCGTCCGCATAGCCGATGAGCTGCGTCAGGACGGAGACGACGACCTCGCGAACTTTCTCCTGCACGGCGGGAACGGGAGCGCGATCGCTGATGGAAATGCGGATGATCACCTTGGGGGCGCCCCAACCCTGCCAGGTCTCGCAGGAGCGGACGCGGATGACTTCCTCGACCTGTGAGCGGACCTCGCGGGTAATCGTGCGTGAGACAGCTTCCGAATCCAGGGAGATGTACTTGCCGTTCGTTCCCCGCCCGACGATGCCCCGCTCGATGCGGCGGTTCAGCATTGTCAGTGCGATGTAGAAGGGCGGGAGTAGGAAGCAGAGAGCACCGAAGGCGAGCAGGACAACTTCGTCCATCTTGGTGGCTGGTTCCCAAACGACGTCCGGGAAATAGGACCGGACGGTTTCCGTGGCAAACAGCAGGTCGAGCCCGACCAGGATCAGGACCGCAAAGATCACCATCAGGGTGACCACCCGGACAAAGCGGGCAAAGGTCAGGTTCAGGAACCGGGTCACTCGGTGCGCATCCGCCTCGGGTTAGTCTTCGACCTCGCGGTCGCGATCGATGAAGATGTCGACGATGCGGATGTCGACGGCCTCCAGCTCCATGTTGGTCATGCGCTCGACCGTGTCCTTGATATGACGCTGGAGGCGTTGGGCCGTTTCCCACATCGGGGTGTTGTAGGCCATGCGGACTTCGGCAATGATCGAGTAACGGGCGGTTTCGCCCTTCTGGACGTGGATGCCCTTCACGGGCTCCTTGCCGGGCAGGATGTTGGCGATGGAGAAGCCACGTCCCGTGCCAGCGAGGCTGACGCCTTCGATTTCGGCGACGGCCAGTCCGGCAATACGCGCCACGACGTCGGGGCTGATGAGGATGCTGCCGAGTCCCTGCTCGGAGGGGAACAGGGCGAGATGTTCGCCAACCTCTACCTTGGGGGCTTCAGTTTTTTCCGCCATCGGTTTCTCTCCCGTTCGGAGGGCTTTCTTGGTTATAGTCGTCGAAGCCATTGGGGTGCCAGCCTTATTTTTTCCAGACTTCCAGGAAGTCTGTGCCGAATGTGCCCTTCTGGAACAGCTTGTTGTCCATCACTTCAAGGTGGAAGGGGATCGTGGTGCGGACGCCCTCGACCACGAACTCGCGCAGCGCGCGCTTCATGCGCTGGATGGCGCGGTCGCGCGTCTTGTCGTGGACGATCAGCTTGGCCACCATCGAGTCGTAGAAGGGCGGGATCGAATAGTCCTGATAACAGGCCGAGTCGATGCGAACACCAATGCCGCCGGGCGGGACATAGGCGGTGACCTTGCCGGGCGACGGCATAAAGTTGCGGGCCGGGTCCTCGGCGTTGATGCGGCACTCGATGGCGTGGCCATCCCACTCCACCTCGTCCTGCTTGAAGCTGAGCTTCTCGCCCGAGGCCACGAGGATCATCTCGCGCAACAGGTCGACGCCCGTGACTTCCTCGGTGATCGGGTGCTCCACCTGGATGCGGGTGTTCATTTCCATGAAGTAGAAGTTCTTGTCCTGATCGAGGAGGAACTCGACCGTGCCTGCGCCGACGTACTTGACGGCCTTGGCGGCGCGAATGGCGGCCTCGCCCATCTTGCGACGCAACTCCGGCGTGAGGACCGGGCAGGGGGCTTCTTCGATGAGCTTCTGGTGGCGGCGCTGCACGGAGCAGTCGCGCTCGCCCAGATGCACCACGTTGCCGTGGCGGTCGCCGAGGATCTGGATCTCGACGTGCTTCGGGCGAAGGATGCACTTTTCCATGTAGACTTCAGGGTTGTTGAAGGCGGCGCCCGCCTCGGTCTGTGCCATTTCCAGATCGCGGAGGAAGGTGCTCTCCTCCTTGACCATGCGCATGCCCTTGCCACCGCCGCCGGCCGACGCCTTGACCATGACGGGGAAGCCGATCTTGCGGGCGAGCGCCAAGGCCGAGTCGTCGCCCTTGATGGGGCCGTCGGAGCCCGGCACCGTGGGGCACTTGGCTTCCTTGGCGGTTGCCTTCGCGACGCTCTTGTCACCCATGCGGCGGATGGCGTCGGGCGAGGGGCCAATGAAGCCGATATTGCAGTCGGCGCAAATCTCAGCGAAGCGGGCGTTTTCCGCCAGAAAGCCGTAGCCCGGGTGGATGGCGTCGGCGCCGGTGACCTCGGCAGCGCTGATGATGCGGGCCACGTTCAGGTAGCTCTGGCTGGACGGGGCGGGGCCGATGCACAGGGCCTCGTCGGCGGCGTGGACATGGAGCGAATCACGGTCAGCCTCACTGTACACGGCCACGGTCGAGATGCCCAACTCGCGGCAGGCTCGGATGATTCGCAGGGCGATCTCGCCTCGATTGGCTACCAGGACTTTCTTGAACATGGGGACGTCGGGTCTCCGGAACTTGGGGCTAAAGAGGTGAAACGTGGCGGGATCAGGCCGGTGGCACGCCGAGGCCCGCGGCCTTGCGCCATGCCATCACCTCGCCGAGGTGATAGCCGACGTGCGTGCCCAGAAGGAACGCCACCGCATCGCCAGTTTGGGGAAACCGCGGGCGAAGGCGCTCAAGCGACGTCTGGCTGATCAGCAGATCATCCGAGGCGGCGCTCAGGGCGTCGGCAGCCATCTGGTGGGCGCGCTGGAGGTTATCCACGATTTCGGCCATCGATGGGTAGTTGACTTCCGGGTTCAGCCGCGTGCCACCACCAAACATCTCACGCCACGAATCCGGCAGGAAAGCAGTGCCGCCAACAAGGGTCCCGCCGAGATGGGCAACAACGACCAAATGCCCAAACTGCCAGCGTGGCGGCGCCAGCGTCGGGATCGCTTCGCTAACCGATAGCTCGTCCGTGATTCCGCCCGCGTAGCGTACAGCCATCGCCGTGTTCAGCTTGTTGATGTGGAGGATCGAAGCCTTCATCGTCAGTTGGGATCGACGAGGAAGAGGGCCTGACCGTACTCAACCGGCTGGCCGTTTTCGACGAGGACCTTGCGGACGGTACCGCGGACCTCGGCCTTGATCTCATTCATGAGCTTCATGGCCTCGATGATGCACAGGACGCTGTCCTCGGTGACCTTGTCGCCGATTTCGGCAAAGTTCTTCGCGCCGGGGGAGGGGGCACGGTAGAACGTGCCGACCATGGGCGAGGTTACCTTCTTGAGGCCGGCCGTTTCGTCGACGGGAGCCGCGGCGGGCGCCGCAGCAGCGGGAGCAGCCGCAACCGCGGCGGGCGCGTGATGCACGGCGGGGGGCTCGGCGGCATAGACGATCTGGGTGGCAGCAGCGGCACGGTTCGAAACGATGCGCAGCTTCATGCCTCCCTGCTCCAGTTCGAATTCCTGGATTCCCTTGTCGTGAATCACTTCGATGAGGCGTTCAATATCGCTTCGGTCGAGGCCGGAGACATCCTTCGGCTCGGTAGGTTTCTTGGTGTTCATCCTGGAGGGACCTCAGGTGCGGAAAGGTGATGGCGGATCGATGGGCCGAAGGGCCGCCGCCAGCGTTGGGAAGACAACATCTGCCCAACCATGAAGACGTTTCTGCATGGTTGAGCGGTAACGGGTAGGTCGCCCTCTGACGCCATCAAGGGCAAGGGTTTTTGGGTCAATAAGCTCGGCATGGACAGGACGATTCCGTAAACCGGTCCTGCGAAAAGGTGCGCCGAGCGAATGTGAGAAGTGTGGATCTTACCCCCATCGACCGTTCAGGTGCTCCTTGGGCCGTGGATCTCTGCGTCGACCGCGAGACCGATCCCTTCCCCTCATTGATTTGTCCCGCTGAGGAGTATTCGGCGAGGCTATCGTAGGGCAGCGACCAACTCATCCAGAGTCTTCGCCGTGGCGGCAAGAGCGAGCAGATCTTCCAATCGATCAAGCGAGTCGATGTTCTCGAGCGCCTCTGCGATCTGGCAGTCGTCGCCGAAGCGAATCCGCGCCAGACGGCAGACGCTGCGGCGCAGACCAGCGTAGAGGCCTTCCTCGCGACCCTCCTCGCGACCCTCCTCGCGGCCTTCAGCGCGCCCCTCTTGGATCAGTTCTTCCGCTAGGCTCATGGTCTTCTCCTTCAACTCTCCCGGCTTGTTTTCCAGGAACGTCTTGAGTTCCCTGCCCCACACGCCGCCGTCCAGCGCGAACATGTATCGCAGCAGTTTCTCGATGAGCAGCGCCGTCCGCTCCTCACTGAGCATTTCTTGCATGGCAGGGCTCGCCCCTTCAAGTGCTTTCAGATAGGCTTCACGGCCTTGCATCACGGCGCGCATGATGTCGAGCACCACGCGGGTTTCGATTCCGCCCGGGATCGCAGCGACGCGCGATAAGTCGAACAGTGCGTACTCGAAGCTTGGCAGGAACGGCGCGAGGCCAGCGCGTGCTTCCTCAGAAAGGGCAAACAGCTCGCCGAGTGACGTGGGTGCTTCCCAGCGTCGCGCGCCTTGGTACACCACGATCGGCATGACCGGCGCCAACCAGCCGTCGGTCGTCCCCTGCTTGCGCATTTCCTGCCAAATGCGCGTCATGTAAATCAGGAGCCGGAGGGGCATCCAGCGATCGGGCGTGCTCTGGTGTTCGAGAAGCACATAGAGCCCGAGTTCGCCTCCCTGCATGGGCACGCGATAGAGGAGGTCGCTCTCGAACTCGTTGAACTCCTCGTCAACCCAAGTGCCGGGGACGATCTGGAGTTCCTCCCACGAGCATCGTTCCGCCACGGCGCGGGGAATCACCTCGCGCAGGAACCCGGCCGCCGAATCGAGGCGGGTGAACAGCTCGCGAAACATGCGGTCGTGGGGGTTCTGGAGGAAGTCATTGCCCATGCCCTGACCGAAGCGGTGGCCACATGAAGTGGCAAGCGGGATTGGGAGAGCGGGGGGAGGATGCTCGCCGCTGCCCTCCATTTGAGGTACAGCAACAGGTTTCCCCTTTCCCGCAAGGCAACGCTGCGATTCGGTCCATGGGCGAAAGGACCGTATCACCAATGATGCCCACCGGAGCGAGCGAACCCACCCTGCCGCGGCGCCCGGCCGTGTACCTGCTCCCATGCCTGATCGTTGGCCAACTGCTGGTGGAGCAACTGGGCAGCAGTGCCCCCTTGCGGTGGCTCGCGGTCGTGGCGGTGTGCCTGCTGGGTGCCCTCGCTGTCGGGAATCGCCGCTGGCTCTTCGCGCTGCTGTCTCTTGCCATGGTCGCCTTCGGAGCGTCACGCCAGTCCCAGGTCATTCGCTCCGAGCAGGCCGCATTTGCCGTGCTGCAGCAGCTTCCGCGCGATGCAGCCTCTCTCAGCGTCATCCAAGGCACGCTTGCCTCGAGCCCGCGCCGCAGTGCCTCCACCTGGTCCCTGTACCTGCGCAGTGGCTCGGACCTCGGGGTTGCGGGAGAACACTATGACCTGCCCGAAATGGTTGCCATCTCGATCCCGGTCGACAGATCCGCCGATTTGGACCTGTCGCTCGCTGTGCCCGGAGACCAGGTGCTGGCGGTGGGAGGTCTGTTCGAGTTGCCTGCCGATCGAACCTCCACCGACCCGCTTCAGTGGCATCGTGAGCGAGGGGCCGTGGCGCTGCTGCGCGCCCGAAGGGTGCAACTGATCCGCGATGACTCATGGGTTGCGGGTGCAATGCGCCTTTCCCAGCAGGCTGGGCTGATGATCGAACGGCAGCTAACCGGTGCGCTCCCACGCCACGAGGCCTCACTCCTGCTCGGGATGATGACCGGGAAGATGCACTTGATGTCTGATCGGCAAAACGATGCCTTTCGGCGCACCGGTTTGGTCCATCTGTTCTCCGTTTCCGGGCTCCACACGATGCTGGTCGGCGGCATGATGGTTTTGTTGCTGCGCTTCCTGGGACTTGGGCTTAGGACCCGACTGGTGGTGCTTGCTCTGCTGCTGGCGTTCTTTGCCTCACTTGTTGGCGTCCGAACCGCGGTCATTCGCGCTTGCTGCCTATTGATGTTGATGGAATCGCGGGGATTGCTGGGACGAAACGTGGACCCGCTGGCAGCCCTCGCTTCCATCGCCATGCTGATCCTGATGATCTGGCCCCGCGCACTCTGGCAGCTCGACTTCCAGCTGACCTTCCTCTGCATGTTGGCGCTCCTGATCATGGGGCCGTGGAACCTGGAGATTCGCATGGCCGTGGGGAAACGACTCGGCTGGGGAAAGCCAGCCTCCGTGGTGACGAAGGGACTGGAAATCCTGGCCACGTCCGCCGCCATCCAGTTGCTGCTGGCCCCGATCCTACTGGCCCGATTTGGGGAGGTCTCCGTCGTGGCCCCGCTGGCCAACATGGTCCTGCTGCCGGTTGCCATCGGCTGCGTCTATCTGGGTTTTCTGGCCTGCCTGTTGGGGTTAACTTTTCCGGCACTGTCATCAACGATGATGGCGCTCGTCCGGTGGGGGCTGGAGGTGCTCAACATGGGATCGACGTCGCTGGCAACTCCGCCGATGGCTGTCATCAGCGGCGCCAGTCCGGGCCTTGTGCTGTCGCTGCTCTACGCTGGCGTGCTTGTCATGGGGCCTTGGTCGCAACAACGGAGCGTCACCCAGCCGAGACGCTCTGCCTGGCAGTTCGTCCCCGGAGTTCTCGCGGTGGTGCTGGTCCTGAGCCTATGGCGACTGCCGCCTCCCGTGAGTCACTACGAGGTGCACTTCATCGACGTGGGACAGGGCGACGCCACGCTGATTCGTGCACGAGGACAGGACTGGCTCGTCGACGGGGGTCCGCCGGAAGCCGGTCGTCCGCTCGTCGGAACGCTCAGGCGGCTTGGCGTGACGCGTCTGGCAGGCGTGGTGGCGACGCACGCCGACGCTGATCACATCGGTGGCCTGCCCGAGGTCCTCGCGCAGTTCCCCATCGGGGCGTTCTACGTCAACGGGGAGGGTGCTCCCACGGATTTGTTCTCCCGACTGGAACTCGCCGCGGAGCGTCACCGCATCGCCGTCAATCGCGTCGAGCGTGGTGCGAGCTTATCATTGGATGACGACGGCGCCGTGGCGCGCGTGCTGCATCCATCGCCTGATTTTCTCGCCGACGGACCGGATCGGAACGACGCCTCGCTGGTGCTGATGGTGGAACTGGCGCAAACGCGCATCCTCCTGACAGGGGACGCAGAGGCTGAGGCGGAAACGGCCATGCTGGCGGCGGGAGTGGACCTGAAGGCGGATGTGCTGAAGGCAGGACACCACGGCGCTGCGACATCGAGCAGCGAAGCGTTCCTCGCCGCCGTCGCTCCGGAGGCCATGATCTTCAGTGCCGGCCGCGGCAATCGCTTTGGTCACCCCTCGCCTGCCGCCCTGACCCGCGCTGCCGAGGCGGGCGCTGCCATCTTTCGGACCGACCAACAGGGGAGCATTCACCTGCGGATTGGGGAAATCTCGCCGCGCCTCTGGACCGTGGAGCGAGGTATCCTTGACACAGCGGCGACGTCTCCCTAAGAGACGATATCTTGCATCCGTTCCCGGGGGAACCAAACCACATGAAGCAACCCGCTGTCCGCCCTGCGGCGATCATCCTTGCCGCCCTGATCAGTTCGCTTTCCGCCGCCCAGACGTTCACCGAGGTGGGGCTCACCGTTTTGGGGAACGTGAACTACGATTCACGCAGCGCTTCCTTCGCGGATATCGACAACGACGGCGACCCGGATCTGCTCTTTCAGGGCGGTGGGCCGGGATCAAATCGCGACGCCGCGCGCCAACTCTTCCGCAACGATTTTGTGCCGAGCGGTACTCTCGGTTTCACGAACATTTCCGCCAGCGCGGGGATTTCGTCCCTCGACACCACCGGCTGGAGCGCGGGGTGGGCCGATGTGGATGGTGATGGTTTCATCGATGTCTACCTTGGGCAGCAAAACACCTCCGTCTCCGGATTTCCCGACCCCCGTGGCGACCTGTTTCGGAATCTGGGCGATTCCACTTTTTCGGACATTAGTTCCACCACGATCAACGACCCGGGCTTCGTCCAGAATGTGGGATGGACGGACGTGAACAACGATGGCATGCTAGACTTGGTGTTGGGCATGGAGGGGCCGGAAATGCACGAGCTGTACCTCCAACAGGAGGACGGCAGCTTTCTTCAGCTTGGTGCTTCCGTCGGGCTTCAGGTGCCCCACGGAACGAAAGCCTACGGCATGGCGATGGCAGACCCGGACAAGGACGGCGACATCGACATCTACATTTCCACGTGCCAGGGCGGCGGCAACATCCGCAACAACTTCTTCGAGAATCGCTTCATCCCGGACGGGCAGGTTTTCTTTGAGGACATCGCCGACACGAACGGCACCCAGTACATGGATAACACCTACCATGCGGAGTTTGTCGACTTCGACAACGACGGGTGGCTCGATCTCTTTGTCATCGGCGCCGACCAATTCGGCAGCAAGATCTTCCACAACAATCAGGACGGTACCTATACCGATGTTGACGAGATCCTTGGTCACCCGCTGATCGACAACACGGGCGCAGATCTGAACGGTGGCAAGGCTGTCGACTATGACAACGACGGCGACCTGGACCTTTTCTTTCACGATCACCTCGCCGGTTCCACGAACGTGGCTCGGCTGCTTTATCGGAACGACGGCGACTGGCAGTTCACCAACGTGACAACAGCGGAGGGGCTATCGGAGTCGAATCGTGGATCCTATGATAGTCCGTGGGCGGACATCGACATGGATGGGGATCTGGATCTGGTCGGCACAACGGGCAGCAGTGTCCGTGAGAAGGTCTTCTTGAGCAACGCGAGCGAGAACGGCAACAACTGGCTGTTCGTCTCGCCACGCGCCAACGGGCGCAACACGCGGGCGCTCGGCGCGCAGATATACGTCACGGTCAACGCGGGGACGCCGGAGGAAGTCACCTATCGCCGCGAGTGCAACACCAACTCGGGTACCTTTAACCAGAGCGACCTGCCGATTCACTTCGGGCTCGGTCAGGCGACTGTCATCGACACTCTTCGCATCGTGTGGCCCGACCAGACGGAAACGAGCCAGACCAACGTGACGGTGAATCAGCGCCTGATCATCAGCGAACCTGCTCCTCCGACCGGCGGAAGCGCGTGGTTCATCCAGTAACCTACTCCATCGACCAGTAGGTGGCCACAGGCAGCGAAGTAATCCACTGCTCGACGATCGCCAGATCTTCCGTGGCCACACGGCTCCGTGCGACTGGTGGCATGCGGAAAGCCGGATCGAGAGAGATCATCCTCGCCGCGAGGACCGAGCGCTCGGGGTGCCCGGGGAGCAGGTTGTAAGCGTCCTCGATATCGAGATCAAAGCCCGCCGGTCTGAGATAGTAGATCCCCATTTCACCGAGCGGCGTTGACCAGCGGAAGTCCGTGCCAATCTGGCCTCCGCCCCCCGGACGGTGACAGTAGGAGCAGTTGGCGTGCAGAAAGGCCCGCGCGCGATCATTGATGGAGGCCGTCGTGTCGTACTGCGAGGGGATCCGTTCGAGATCCTCGGGCGCCGCGGGAAGAGGCTCGGCGAAGAGGCTGACATGGTCCATGGCGCGCAGCTGGTTATCGATCACACCACTGCTCGGATAAGTGATCGAGTGGTTCATCTGGCCCGTGTTGATGCCCAGCACAAAGTTCGCCGCCTCGGTATGGCACCGGAAGCACTCGGTCCGGGACGGATAGTACCACGAATAGTCGAGCACGGATCCGTCCGACTGCGTCAGTGGTGCGCGGCGATTCAGGGCGCGCGGGAGAAGGATCGCGTCCGTTTCTTCCTCGTTCCAGTGGTAGGAATAGCCCGCCCACACGCCGTTGAGATGCAGCAGGAGCCGCGTCTCCAATCGACGAAGCGTGTGGCTGGCATCGCGCTCGTCGCTGGGAAGCAGGAAGTTCTTGATGACCATGCCACCCTCAGGAAAGTCCCAGCCGTCCTGTTCCCGAAAGCCCAGCTGTGAGGATCCCGGCAGAGCAATGAAGCGCTCCTTGATCGCGCCGTCTGACCAGAGAATGGCGCTCGGGGCGTAGGGAATGATGCCGAGCTCCGTTTGATCGACGCCCATGCCCGCGGCGAGCAAAGCCGGGATGTCGCTCAGCCGGGTCGGGAAGCTGTTCGGCGTTCCGTCGGCGGGGCGCATAACGTATAGACCGCCATCGACGATTGTATAGACAACGCCGTTCTCATCCGAACCGATGCCCGTCAATTCCCCACTTTCGAAGATGAAGAGACTTTGCCCGCTGATGGTGGATGCCCCCGTGTCTTCCAGCACCAACACCTCGCGTGTGGCGGGGTTGGCCACGATCAAGCGATCATGCAGGTCCGGCGCGTCGCGGTCGTAGGAGTACTCGCCCCCGATGAACGTCGGCGCACCAGCCAGCGCCGCTGTATAGACAGGCCGCGTCAGTCCGATGGAACTGCAACTGGTGCCGGTCGGGTAACAGCTTTGCCCGAGCATCGTCGGCCAGCCGAAGTTCACTCCGCTGGCAACGCGATTCGCCTCCAGCGCCCCATCGGGAAGGAAATCGAGAGCCATGACTGTCCCCATCAACGGGTCGACGGCAAGGAACGGCTGGCGAAGGCCTTTCGCCCGAATCGTTGGGGCCGTGATCCCGGTTGGGTCCAGTTCCACCACCGACCCGGGGAATCGGCCGACATTCGACGCGTCGCTGGGGGTTCCACCGTCGCCCAGGCCGAGCAGCAACTTCCCGACGGCATCGAAGGCCAGCGATCCCGATACGACGGAAGGGTCCGAAACCGTGTGGGTAAACAGCGGCACTCCCCGCAGACCCAGTTCGCCGCCGGAAACCGGTAGCACTACCAGTTCGAAGACATCCTCCGCGGGACGAATCAGGGAGACGAAAAAGTCGGCATCGGAAGTCCAGCCCTTGGGAAAGACCACATCGACCAAAGTCTCACCGTTCTCTGCCAGAAACCAAGGCGAAAGGTCCGTCGCCCCCAAATCGGTCGCATCGAACCCATACGCTCCCGCTGGACTCACCAACAACAACTTCCCCGCCCTCGGAACCGAAAGCACGCGGGTCGCGCCAGGCAGGGCAATCTGCGGAAAGACGCGCTGAGCGCTGTGAGCTTCCGGCGTCGATGCCGGGGTTTCAGTGATGATCAGCGACGTGTTCGCCGCCCGCTCTGCCATGCCATACGGCTGCGCACCGAGTCCCCCCGCCAGCCACAAACCCGCCCCGAGAAAAACCAACCGCTTCAACATCGCCCGCCATGCTCCCCACAAGAATAGCTGACCCTACTTGGCGAAAGGATGCGAATCAATCGTCAATCACGAGTTCCTCCTCTGCGACAGATGCAAAACCGGCGCCCCTCGGATGGGGGCGCCGGTCGTTGTTGGAGGTTTGTGGTGGGTCAGTTGGTCGGTCGGATGGGAGTGACCGTTGGCGTCGGGGTCGGCGTTGGCATGACCGGCTTGGACGACCCGCCGGTTATCGCGCTGATCTGCGGCATGGAAGTCGTGGTGACTTCCGAGGCAGCCTGGTCGAGCGCCACGCCAGCGGAGGTCGTCCCGCCTTCGCCATGCTGACCGAACACGATCGTGCGTTCCGCCATGATCGGGGCCGTGGAGATCACTTCCGTACTGAAGCTGCTTCCATCCAGGTTACCCACATCGCCGCACCGCACCGTGGTGCTGCGGCCTGCTTCCAGCGTCACGATCTCGGTGATTGCACTGGCCCCGTCGCGATGGAACGTCAGCCACACATCGGCGCTTTCATTGCCGGGGTTTGCGAGCGCAAAGGTTGTGTCGAAGTCACCGAAGCAGGCGCCTTCGGCAAACAGCCACGTGGTCGACGGCGCGGTGGCGCCGCTCGAGCTATCCCCCTCCACCGGCGAGATCTGCGCGTAGTCGCGATACGTCGAGCGTTCGGCGATCAGCGGCAGGTCGGAGTGGAAGTGGACCCCGTTCGGTGATGCGGCGAGTTCCGCGGGAAGCTCGATGGTGCGCCGCGAGTTCGGAGCGATGGTTTGGATTTCCGTGCTCTTGCCGTCGGTGAGTTGCAGTCCGAACTCGAACGTGGCGAGCGTATCGTTAGGATTGAGCAGGAGGAGGAACTCGCGCTGTCCACTCCGACCCGGCTCGGCGAAATACCAATCGCGCGAGGCCGCAGGGATGCCAGCGGAGGCGCTGCCGCCAACGAGCACGTCGGGGTTCCACCGGCTGTCGCGCCACCACATGGCGCGCTCGGCGACGATGCCACCGCCGAGCGTCCTGACCTGTGTGGCAAAGCCGCGCTCCGACAAGCCGGGGTGGTACTTGGCGGGTTCGAGCGTGCGGCGAGAATGCGCTTCGATGCGGATGAGTTCCTCAATCGGCGTGCCCGGTTCGGGATAGTAGGTGACCAGCGCGTCAACCGCTGTGTCGCCGGGATTGGCGAGCAGGAAGAAGGTCTGGTAGTGGTCGCCGTGCCCGTTGGAGGCGCTCGATGCGCCCTCCGCGAAGTAGAACTGCCCGGAGAGCGTCGCGACACCCGTAACCGCGTGAGCGCCGATCCACTGACCGTCCGCCAGTGTATAGACAGAGCGGTCGGCCACGAAGCCGTGTCCGTCACGCTCGGTCAGCGCAAGCGCCATCGCCTTGTTCGCCGCAAGGTTGTTCAGGTTGATCGTCTTGCGCGACTTCGCATCGACGGTGAAGTCGAGGGTGCGAGCGGGCTCGTCCTCGAAGAGCATCTCCAGCGCCACGGTGATGACCGTGTCGTTCGGGTTGTGGAGCAGCACATAGGTGTCGAAGCCCGGATAGGTAACGCCCTCGGCGAAGTACCAGCGCGAGGGGAGACGTGTATAGTCAGGAGCATCGGGCTCCTGGAAGAACTGCCAGGCCAGCGTGAAATCCGCGTCCTGCTCGCTGACTACCTCAACGAAGTACTCCTCCCCTTCCGTTACATCGAACTCGATGTCCGAGCCTCGACCGCACAGGGGACCCGACCATGCGACATGTACTGGTTCTCCAGCCGCATCGATCGTGAGGAAGCGAAGAAAGGTCTCCGAAGTGCTGCGCCCGCACGTATCGAAGCGATAGCGGCCCGCATGTGGAGCCTGAAGCCGGTACCAGACACTGCGGTTGCCTCTGCGGACGTCGTCGATACGCTCGGTCACCGATCCCCGCGTTGTGCCGTCAAGGCTTCCCGCGACACCCTCGATCAACGTCGCCTCTAGGTAGTGGTCATTCGGCGGACCGCCAGTCGACTGCGAGTAGGTGAGTTGGAAGATTCCGAGAGAGTTGGAATAGTAGCCGCTCACGGCGATCCAATACTCAACGCCTGCTCTCGCTTGGATCCTAACCTGGCCGCGCGCGCCGCAGCCGTATGCGCTGACTTTTTCAAGACGAAGCGCTTCCGTCGTTCCAGAATAGACCGCAACAACCGAATGGAAGTACGTGCCCGAGCAGGTGTCAAATTCGAAATACCCGGACTCGGGCGGTACCCAGTGATACCAAAGGGAGCGATAACGCCCAGCGTCTATGGGGGGGAAGGGGTAGGGCTCTCCCTCCTCAATTGTCGCCCGGTAGTTGTTGCCGATGACCGAACCGGAGAGCCCAACCAGCTCTTCCGCGTCCGCGATATCGTCGTTCGGGGAAGCAGCATAGGCGCTGAATGAGAACCGGAATGTGCCCGTATTTCCGGTACTGAACGTATCCACGGCGATATGATAGGTGACGCCCGCGGTAGCATCGAACGATGCCGTGGCACCGGCGACCCCGCAGCCACTATTGGTGGAGCCGACACGGGTCAAGCCGTCGACGTTCTCTCCGGTATAGACAGCGATATAGCGGTAAGCATTGGGACCCGTGCATGTGTCGACAACGACATAGGTGTCGGTCGGTGCCGTCCAGCGATACCAAACCGAGCGGCGCGTGAAGTCGATGCCGTGGGCAGGTTCGCCGAATTCCGCCGAGGCTTTTGTGCTATCCACTGACTCCTGGTAGCTGAGGCCCGAAATGACGGTGGCATCGGCAAAATCGTCATTGGGGGGGATCCCGGTGACGGGCCGGAAGTCGAGTTGGAAGGCCCCACGCGACGTTCCGACAGCGTCCGCGGCTATCCAGTAGGTGGTTCCTGCCACGGCGTGAATCCGTATACCCGTCCCGTAGTCGCACCAAATGTAATTGGTGGCGACCATATCGAGTGCGTCGACCGTCCCCGTGTAGGCAGCCAGCACCGGGTTATACTCGCTGACGGGATTGCAGGTGGAAAACTGATAAACACCATCCTCCGGTGCCACCCAGCGATACCAGACCGACCTGTTGGCGGGATGGCCCGCGTGGGCCGGTTCGCCCGGCTCCGCGGATGCCGCGGAAACATCGCCAGCAACGGTGCCACTCGTTCCTTGAAGTTCCACCGCGTCGGCGATGTTATCGTTCGAGGCGACGAGCGTCGCGTTCAGCGAGAAGATGAACGTGCCCCACCCATTGTAGAGCCCATCCACGACAAAGTAGTAGGTCTCACCAGCCTCCGCATCGAAAGATAGCTCGAGACCATAGCCGCAAATACTCGACGATGACGGATGGCTCGTCAGGGAATCCAAGCCTTCGCCCGTGTAGACGGCGACAGTGCGCCCAAAGTAATCCCCTTCGCAAATGTCCAACTTGACATAGGCGCGGCTTGGCGCGGTCCACCGGAACCAGATCGTGCGATAGGCGGAGTTGCGGACCAATTGCTCACCGAGTTGCGTCGAGGCATTGGTATTGTACGCTGATTCCTCATAAGTCAGGCCCGAGATGACAGTCGCGTCCTCGAAATCATCGTTGGGGGGAGCCTGAAGGACCGGCTCGTAATCCATCTGGAAGAATCCACCGTAGTTGGGGTTCGTCTCGTAGGTCGGACCGTCCACCGCAATCCAATAGGTCGTTCCGGCCGAGGCATGAACCCTGATGGAACTCTGGTTGCCGCACCAATTGTTGTTGGCCGCGATGGCAGTCAGCTCGCCGATTGTTCCCGTGTAGGCGGCAAGGACGGTATCATAGCTCGTTCCGCGACAGGTCGAGAAATCGAAGAGGCCATCCTCCGGCGCCACCCACTTATACCAGAGCGAGCGCGAAGCCGGGAAGCCCGCGTGGGCCGGTTCGCCCGGCTCGGCAGTCGCCAGCTGATTCCCCCCCCTGACCGACCCGCTCGACCCAACCAACTCGGCGGCCTCCGCGATGTTGTCGTTTGCAGGATTTAGATGTGCATCCAGAGTGAAGAGGAACGAACCCGACAATTCTTCGGCGATGTCCGCCGAGATATAGTAGGTCGTGCCGGCGTCTGCCCTAAACCATGCAACCGCACCGGGACCGGAATTGCAGGTCTCGTAGGAGAATACAACCGTCCGCAGCGTTTCGAGGCTATCTCCCGTATAGACAACCGGGGCGCTCCGCAAATCGTCGTCGTTGCAGGCGCCAACGCCAACGAAAGCGCTGCTCGGTGCGGTCCACTTGTACCATATCGAGTGCAAGGCGCGGGTATTGCGGCGGGGTTCCCCGGGCTGAAGGGACGCATTCACATTCGTCGCCATCTCCTGATAGGAAAGCCCTGTGATGACCGTCGCATCCTCGAAGTTGTCGTTGGATGGAATCGACGTCACAGTCCGATAGTCCACGCGACAATAGCCCAACGCAGTCGTCGCGGCATCCAGCGCGATCCAGTACTCCTCGCCCTGTGTCGCGTGAATTCGGATCGTGCTTCCGCCACTTTGGCATCTCGTGGAGCCGTCGGTGACCAGACTCAAAGAGTCGATCGAGCCGGTATACGCGGCGAGGGCCGTGGGAAAGCCCGCTTCCAGGCACGTGGAGACATCGAATGCCCCATCTGCCGGGGCCACCCAATGATACCAGAGCGAATGGTTCGCCGGCAGATCGCCATGCGATGGCTCGCCGGGCTCGGCGGTCGCGTCGGACACCGAGGCGAAGAAGCACCCCTCCGTCCCCTGCAACTCCTCCGCGTTGGCGATATCATCGTTCAGCGGCACCAGAGGGAACGCGTTGAAGGTCAGGCGGAAGTTGCTCGGCTGCTCGCGATGGCTGTCGACCGCAATCGAGTAGGTGCTGCCAGCGGTGGCATCGAAGGTCACCGTGGCCCCCCAAGTGAAGCAATTGCTTGTCGCCGACACAACCCGCGAGAGGCTCTGAAGCGTATCGCCTTCATAGGCGCTGACCGAGCGGCGCCCTTCGCTGCCCAGGCAGGTCTCGACGACAACGTGCGTGTCCTCCGGTGCTGTCCAGCGGTACCACAGCGACCGGGTGGGGGACTCGGCGCCCCCGTATCTGTGACTGGGCTCACCGAACTCCGCAGAGGCGTTCCTGTTGTCATAGCCCGTCTCCTGAAAGCTGAGACCGGAAATGACTGTGGCGTCCTCGAAATCATCGTTGGGTGGCGCCGAAGACACAGGCTCCCAGCTTAACCGATACTGGTAATAGCTAGAGGTAGAACCGTCGATGGCGATGAGGTAGGAGACCCCCGCAGAGGCATGAAGCCGTATCGAACTCGCGGTGCCGCACCAATTGTCGTTGGCGGCTGCCAACACCAGGGCCGTGGCCTCACCAGTGTACGCCGCCAGTACGGTGTCAAAACCGGTGCCTGCACATGTCGAAAAGTCGTAGAGCCCATCCGACGGCGCAACCCAGCGAAACCAGACGGAGTATCTCGCTGGCTTTCCCGCATGGGGAGGTTCTCCCGGTTCTGCCGTTCCGTACTGATTGTCGCCTTCGGTGAAGCCCGATTCGCCGGACAGCGCGATGGCATCGGCGATGTCGTCGTTCACAGGCCGGGCCCAGGCAGCGCCCGCACAAAGCATCGCCAAGGCAAGCGCCACGACCCTGAACAGCCCGCTCACCGGCGGCCGGTGGGCGCGAATCTCCATCCCAAGACTGGACATGATTTTCCCCCGATTTCGATTTGAGTCACTTCACGACTCCAGTCTCAATAGTATAGCGACCGTTGACGTTCGGCAACCATTATTGCCGTTCCTTGAGCCAATTGAATTGAACCGCAGTCCGTCCACTCTGGCACGATTGCCGCAAAACCTGTTGTTGCGCCGCGATAGCTCGACCCACTTGGCTCGTCTCGCGCGAGGGGCTTCGGCCCCATCCACTGACAAAAGGCACCCATTATGATTCAGGTTATCTCAGGCACCAACCGCGCCGGAAGCAACACGCTCAAGGTCGCAAAGATCATCGCCGACATGTATCGCGCTCGCGGGGCGGAGGTCGGGCTGTTGGATCTTCAGGATCTTCCCGCCGACCTCTTCTCCCCTGCCTCCTACGGGGCAAAGCCCGCCGCCTTCGCGCCGTTCCAGGATGCGGTCCTCGGCGCCGACGGCCTTCACGTCGTCTTCCCCGAATACAATGGCTCCTTTCCCGGTGTCCTGAAGTACTTCATCGACATGCTCAAGTTCCCGGAATCCTTCGAGCACCGCTGCGTCGCCTACACGGGCGTGTCGGCGGGCCTTTGGGGGAACATTCGTGGCGTCGAGCAGCTCCAGCTCGTCTTCAACTATCGCAATGCCTACAACCTGCCGGAGCGCACCTGGCTGAACCAGATCCAGGGGAAGCTGAACCCCGAGGGAACGGCCATCACCGACGCTTTCCAGGCGGGCCTGCTGGCCGCGCAGGTCGATGCGTTCATCTCCTTTGTGGGCCGCAACAAGGGGATCGCTCCAAGCGCCATCAAGAAATGAGCCTTCCCGCACTCGACATCAAACGGACCATCGACACCCAGCCGGTGTTCACCGCGATTCTAGCCGCCGATCAGGGAGTCGAATCCCTGGTCGGCGGTCTTGCCGCATCCCTTCGTGATCGCGGCATGGGCGTCAGCCTGCGCGCCCTCCAGTCGGGCCGTTGCATCAAGCTCGTGGCCATGCACGAGCGCGGCGCCGAGCTGACCGATATATACGAGCAGATCAAGCAGGTGGCCCGCAGCGGCGGCGCTGCCTACGCACTCTTTCCGGGGCTCGACGACCCGCCTGAGTTCAGGCTCGCGGTGATGGACATGGACTCGACCCTCATCAACCAGGAGGTCATCGAGGAACTGGCCGAGTTCGCCGGAGTGCGCGAGCATGTGACGCGCGTGACGACGCTGGCGATGGAGGGGAAGCTCGATTTTCACCAGGCGCTGCGCGAGCGCGTGAAGCTGCTTAAGGGACAGCCCGCGTCGATCCTTGACGAGGTGCTGGAATCGCGCATCACGGCAACGCCGGGCCTGACCGAGCTGATCGCCGGATTCAAGAAGTTGGGCATTCGCACGGCGGTGGTTTCCGGCGGCTTCGCAGCCATCGTGAACCGCTTTGCCGAGCGCGTCGGTCTCGATCATGCACTCGCCAACGAGCTGGAAATCGTCGACGGAAAACTGACCGGTGAGGTTGTGGGCGAGATCGTCGATTCGGAAGTGAAGAAGCGCACGCTGCTTGAGTTGGCGGATCGCTACCGCATCTCCCCCAGCCAGGCCATTGCCATCGGCGACGGCGCCAACGACCTGAAGATGATGTCGGTCTCGGGCCTTGGCATCGCGTTCTGCGCCAAGCCGATCGTGCAGGAACAGGCCCTCGCGGCCATCAACCGGCGTCGGCTGGATGACGCCCTCCAGTTCCTGGCCTGACCCATGGCGACCGAGATCGAACGCAAGTATCTGGTCCTTTCGCTTGGCGACTTCACGCCCACCGACGGCGAGCATATCGATCAGGGGTACCTGAGTGACGGCGATCCAACGGTTCGCGTGCGGCTGCGCGCGGGGCGCGGGTACTTGACGATCAAGCACCGAAGCGCCAGCCCGGTCGCCGACCAGCCGATCATCAGCCAGGAGTTCGAGTATCCGATCCCCGCGGAGGACGCGCGCCAGTTGCTGGCGATCTCAAGCGCCCGGCTTACGAAGACGCGCCATGTGCTCCCGTCGGGAATCGAGCTGGATGTCTTTCACGGTCGCCACGAGGGGCTGGTGCTTGCGGAGTTCGAAAGCCACGACGGGCGTTCCATCGACTGTCCCGCGGGATGGCAGTGGGATGAAGTCACCACGGATCGGCGTTACAGCAACTCGTGGATGGCCCGGAACGGAATTCCGTCGCGTTAGGATGCGTTGAGGCGCACCACGATCTCGTCGATCAGCAGCCGCGCGATGTCGTCCTTTGTGCCGCCCGGCACGTCGCGCTTGGTGCCATCATCGCGAAGGATCAGGCCACGATTCGTATCGGAGCCGAATCCTGCGCCCGCCTCGTTGATCGGGTTGGCGAAGACGAGCGCGAAGCCCTTCTTCAGCATCTTCTCGCCCGCATAGCCTTCGAGGTTCTGCGACTCGGCGGCGAAGCCGACAAAGAGTTGCTCGGGACGGCGCTTCTGGTTGGCAGTCGCCGCGATGTCCGGCGTGCGGACCAGCGTCAGGCTGACCTCTCCGGGAACCGCGGTCTTCTTTTCCTTGCCGATGATTCGCTCGGCGGGCTTCCAGTCGCTCACGGCAGCGGCAAAGATCGCCAGATCGACGTTCGGGAGTTCCTCCAGCACGGCGGCGAGCATCTCGTCGGCGGACTGGATGCGGCGGACGCGCTCGACGCCGGACGGGACGGGTACCTCGGACGGACCGGACACGAGAACCACGCTGCCGCCTTCCGCATGGACCGCGCGCACGAGCGCCATGCCCTGCTTGCCGGTCGAGGGATTGGTGATACATCGCACATCGTCGGCGTACTCGCGCGTCGGGCCGGAGGTGATCAGCACGCGACGCCCCGCAAGACGTCCCTTGCTGAGATGACGACGCGCGATGGCCTCGACGATTTCCTCGACGGGGGCCAGACGACCATCGCCCACATCGTCGCAGGCCATGCGCCCGCGCGCGGGGCCAATGAACTCGTGGCCGCGCTCGCGCAGCAGCTTGACGTTCGCCTGCACGGCGCCGTTGCGCCACATTTCCGGGTTCATGGCGGGGGCGATCAGGAGCGGCGCCTTGTTCCACGCGAGGACGAAGGTGCTCAGCGCATCGGGCGCGATGCCGTGGGCAATCAGGCCAATGGTGTTGGCGGTGGCCGGGACGATAGCGAAGACATCGGCCCACTTTGTCGCAGCGAGGTGATCCATCTCGCCCGCGTGGTCGCTCCCCCAAAGGCCGCTGACGGTGCGCTGGTGCGTGATCGCGTCGAAGGCCGCAGGCGAGACCAGCTCCGGCACGTTGGCGGAAAGCACCGCGCGCACTTCCGCGCCACGCTTGCGCAGCGCCGAGGCCACGTCCAACGCCCGATAGGCCGCAATCGACGAACTGACTCCGAGAAGGACCCGCAGACCGATTAAATCTTCCATGTTATTGTCTATCATCCAGCGCGGCGAATCCGCTCGGAGGTCTTGCGTCGAGCGGGCGTCTTGGCGCGCCGCGATCCCGTCGCGATTTCGATGATGTTGCCCGCCGGGTACTCAAGGAACGACGCCACGCCAAGCTCCACCAACTCATGAGCCAGCACATAACGTTCCTCTCGAATCCACGTCTTCAGCAAGCGGCGCGGAAGGCCAAGGTGCGTGACCAGCCAGTCCTCGTACACACCGGCGACGCGTGTGAACTCCGCGGCCCAGGACTTGGCGCCGGGAAGCCGCGCCTGATCGTCGCTCGACCAGCGCATCGGATGGAAGAGCATCGAAGCGTGCGGGGCGATGCGCCGCGTCTGGCAGGTGGCAAAGATCATCAGTGCCGAGCTGCTGCAATCGGCCAGCACCACGGCTTCCGACTGAAGCTGCTTCATCTTCAGCACGGTTGCGATGGCGAGGCTGGCATAGACGCTACCGCCGCCGGAATTGATCAGGAACCGGACAGACTTCTTGTCGGGAACGCCGAGTAGAGATTCAACAATCTCCTTCTCGCATTTCTCGACCTCATCAAGGAGTGTGATCGTCTTGGGTTCCGCGGTCCTAGACATGTTGCTCACTCTCCTCGAAAAAAATCTCGGGATATTACATCCCC
The DNA here is from genome assembly GCA_016125005.1 of bacterium. Classification (GTDB taxonomy): domain Bacteria; phylum Sumerlaeota; class Sumerlaeia; order SLMS01; family SLMS01; genus WGMQ01. Next base: position 53,513 of record WGMQ01000082.1, read on the forward strand.
CCGGGGAGGGTGACGTTTGCCTGTTGGCCTCCCCAAAGCAAGCGCTATTTCCGGGGCGCTCAAAGGCCCTTGCAGGGCAAACAGGAGTGGTGTTGCCGGGTATTCCCCTAGCGAGCACTCCGCATAACATCAGCATTTTCAGCGATTTGAAATCATTCTATTTTTCCTCTCGCACCCTCGGGATGATTCACCGCACAATCACGGATAACCTAGCTGAAAGCTAGAACCAAAGGAGCCAAATGACGCCTCATTCCGACCCAGCCAAGACCCTAACTGACCTGCGCCCAAAGGACCAGGCCGTCCGGGTGATGCCCCTCGGAGGTGTCGGTGAGATCGGCATGAACTGCTGCCTGATCGAGTACAACGGCGAAATCCTCATGGTCGATTGTGGCCAGATGATGCCCGACGAAGACATGCTCGGCGTCGACTATGTGGTGCCCGATATCCAGTACGTGCTTGATCGCATCGATAAATTCGTAGGGATCGTGATTACTCACGCCCATGAGGACCACATCGGTGCCCTCCCCTACATCCTCCCGCAGCTCCCCCCCCAGACACCGGTCTATGCGGGTGAGCTTTGCAATGCACTCCTCAAGGAGAAGCTTAAGGAACATGGACTTAAGCCGAACCTGAAGGTCTATCACGCCCGCAGCCGCTTTGCCCTCGGCAAGTCCTTCATGGTGGAGCCCATCGCGGTCACCCACTCGATGATGGACTCCTATGCATTGGCCGTCAGCACCCCCATTGGGACCCTGATCCACAGCGGCGACTTCAAGATCGATCCCTGCCCGATGGACGGTGTCTGCTTCGACATGCACGCCTTCAGCCGCTATGCGGAGGGCGAGGAACAGGGCGTTCTGGCGCTGCTGGCCGACTCGACGAACACGGACCGCCCGGGATCCTGCCCGAGCGAATCCACCGTGATCCCGACCCTTGAACGCCTCGTGCGCGAGGCTACGGGTCAGATCATCCTCTGCTGCTTTGCCAGCTCGCTGCACCGTGTTCAGGTAGCCCTAAACATCGCCGCCGACTACAACAAAGTGGCAATCGCCGCGGGCCTCAACATGGAGCGCAACATCCGCGTCGCGAAGGGCATCGGCATTTTGGACGTGCCCTGTCGCTTCGAGCCGGACATCGACCGGGTCGAGCACTACCCCGCCAACCAGCGCCTGATCCTCACCACTGGCAGCCAGGGCGAGCCCATGTCGGCGCTGACGCGCATGGCCCTCGGGACGCACCGCGCCGTCTCCATTAAGCCTGGCGACACCGTCATCATTTCCGCCCGCCTCATCCCCGGCAACGAGAAGGCCATCTACCGGATGATCAACCATCTGGTGCGCCGCGGCGCGAAGGTCTACTATCCGGGCAACACTCCCAACGTCCACGCATCCGGCCACGGTTACCGCGACGACGCGCGACACATGCTCAACCTCGTGAATCCCAAGTATCTGGTCCCGGTGCACGGCGAATATCGCCACCTGCACTCCCACACGGAACTGGCGATCGAGTCCGGAATGCTTCCCGAAGAGATCAAGGTCATCGAGAACGGCGACTGCCTGGAGATCACTCCCCACCACGCGCAGGTCATCGGCAAGATTCCCCACGGCCGCGTCTTCATCGACGGCAAGGGCGTCGGCGACGTGGAGGACGTGGTCATCCGCGAACGTCGCTTCCTGGCTGATGACGGCGTCGTCATGGTGATCCTGAGCGTGGATCGCGAGACCGGCGAAGTGCTCGGCGGACCGTACATCCACAGCCGCGGCTTTACTTCCGAACTGGTGGAATCGGGCGTCATGATGGAGGAAGCCAGCAAGGTCGTGCTGGATGCCTACAACGCCATGGATCACGAATCGCAGGAGGAAAGCTCCGTCGTCCAGGCAGCCGTGAAGAAGGCGCTCAAGAGCTACCTGAAGAAGAAGGTGGCGCGCTTCCCGGTGATCCTGCCGGTGATCATGGAAATCTGATCGACGAACAGCCTGAAAGCGAACTGGCCGCGGTCTTCGGACCGCGGCCAGTTACTTTTGGAGACGATGGTCGGGGTTACTTCTTCGGTGGCAGGTAGAGCATCGGCTGAAGCTGCTCCGGCGGCACCACGTCGATGTTCCACGTCAACATGCGGTAATGACCTTCGTTGCGCGTGATGTAGTCGATGCGGGGTTCCTCGATCTGGACGTCGCTGGGGCTCTCCGTCGTGGGACGGCCGACGGCACGGACGCGGAGTTCCAGCTTCGCCTGGCTCTTCACCTTGAAGTTCTTCGGCGCATCGGGACGTGAGTCGTTGTAGTGCTTGAAGGAAGTCGTGCAGGCCTCATCCAGCGCACGCTCCAGCTCAGGCCAGCGGGTCTCCGAAACCACTAGGAACAACCACTGGTCGTTGCTGCCCTCAATGGGAACGAAGCCGGGAGCGCCGGTCGTTGTGTCGTCGCCGGGGAATGCGTAGACCTTGCTGACAAGCAGCGGGGCCTCGCCCGAGGCGTAGTTCCCGACGCTGTCCTTCCATGCCTTGTTGACTTCCTTGCCGTCGAAGTCCTTCGGGGCAACCCACTGGAGGATACCAGCCTCGTCGAAACCGAGCAGGTAATAATAGAGCGGATCGGTATCGTAGTTGGCCAGACGGAACTTCAGGACGTAGTTCTCCGAGAGTTGGTACCCGGTGTAGGGAATCGCGGTGAACTGTAGGTTGTACTTGGAACGCCACTTCTCGCGGAAGGCGATCTCGTTGCGCTGCCAGCCGGTGAGGGTCTGGTCGATGGTGTAGCTCTCGCGCGTATAGATCTGCTTCCAGGTATCGTTGCTGATTTCCGGCCGGGCAAAGACGTCGGCGGCGATGCGGACCAGATCATTGCTCGACTTGGAGGGCTTTGGCGGCGTCCCAGTGTAGAGCAGGGTGAAGACCTTCTCAAGCCGGTCGCCGTAGGTCTGGTCGCTATAGTGACGTCCCACGTCCTTCGCATAAGTGATGTAGAACGGCACGGTTCCCACGGGCGGCGCCGGGGTCGGCGTCATGGTGGGTTCGGGCGTGACCCGCGGCGTGACGCGGGGCGTCGGTGAAGGAGTCACCGGGGGCGGCGTCGGACGCATGGTCGGTGTGGGCGGAAGGGGCGTCGGGCTCGGCGCCAGCGTCGGAGTGGGACGAGGCGTGGGTGTGACGTTGACCGGGGTCGGCGTGGGACGCGCAGTGGGCGTCGGCACGGGCGTTGGAGTCGGCGTGGCGATGGAGCGCAGCGGGATCAGCGGCGCGCCCTGGTTCTTCTTCATGTACTGGGGATTCTGGGTGTTGCGATAGAGCTTTTGGATTTCGCGGTAATCGCGTGCCAGCTTCGGGGGAAGCTTGCCGAAGTCGGCGTCAGAGAACGCGGAGAGTTGCTCCAGGTTGGGCGCTGTGACACGGGCCTCTTCCGACAACTGGTTCAGGATCGCTTGAAGGGTGTTCGAGGCGCGCTGGGGGATCTCGAGCTTCGAGGCGTTAGCCAGTTCCAGCGCGGGGAGGTAGGTTATGTCGCCCGCCCCGATGGGGCGCACGCCCATGGCGAAGGGATCCTGAAGGGACTGGATGATGAACCCGGTCAGAAGACCGTAGCCCTGATAGTCCACGGAGATGTCGAGCACTTCCTGGCTGGCATCGCCGGCGGAGAGGAACAGGGTCGAGCGCTTGCCGAGCATCGCGTTGGCGCTGGCGGTGTAGTCCTTGACCTGCGTCCCACCAAAAATCGAACGCGTGGCGACTGCCTGGGATTCGAACTCGGCCCCGAAGCCACCGAAACAGCAGTCGAGAATATAGATGGTGTGCTTGGGGCGGACCCCGGCGATTTCAAGCATCTTCTCCAGCCGCGTCATGTCGACGAAGCCGTAGAGGGAACTCTTGGTCGCGAAGGCCTCCTTGGGGGGAGCCGCGTCCTGCATCAGCATGTAGCCGCGCGGGCGCGAATCGCCGGAAGTGCTCTTCAGCGCCACGCCGTGTCCCGAGTAGTGGAACACCACGAGGTCTCCGGGACCGACTTTCGACGCAAGCGACGCCAGCGCGTTCTGGATGTTCTGCTCGGTCACCTGGCCGTTCAGCAGGACGATCGGATCCTTGAGGCCGGATACCTTGACCATGGTGTCCGAAAGCACCCGCGCATCGTTCACGGGATTGGCGAGGTCCGTGTAGTTCTTGTAGTCGGAGACTCCGAGGAAGATGCCCCAGACGTTCTTGTAGGCACCGGGAGGAATGCCACTCTCCGTCAGATCGGCGGAGGTTGCCACCGTCCAGGCTGCGGGCTGATCCGCGGGGGCGTTGGCGTTGGCATACCCGGTGACCTTGCGGGTGTTCGGGTCTTCCGTGATGACGAGCCCGTTCCCGGCGCGTGCCTGGGAGCCCACCGCGAGGAGGGCCCCCAGAAGGAGGGCGCTGGCGGCCCGGGAAGTCGTTGTCATGCGTTTCATGCGGTCATTCCTTTCGTGGCTGGAAAGGTCGGCTTACTGGCTTGGCGCCTTCTTGAGATTGAGCGTCATGACGGTGGCAGCGCCCACGCCGGTGAAGGCTGGGAAGCTGATTTCTTCCTCGGTCGGCAGGTCCTCGGCCACGGCTTCGGCGTTCGCATAGCCGGTGACCTTGCGCGTGGTGACCACGCTGTCCATGTCGGCCGTGCGGGGGATGTCGGTCAGGCCAAGAGTGGCGTTGCGGGTGGCGCTGGGATTCGCCGCCGCCGCCTTGTCGCACGCGAGGGCGAAATCCGCCATCGCTGCCGGGAGGCCGGGGAGCTGGGTCTTGGAGGCGACCAGAAGGAAGGACTCGGTGCCGCCTTCCGCATCCTCGGAAAGGGTCATGCCGTCGACACCGATGACGGAGGTGGGAAAATAGAACTCACCCGCCTCAAGCTGCGTGTCCTGTCCGCGCGAGAGGGGCTGGCCGTCCACTTTCGGGTAAAGCACCACCGCCTCGCCATTGCTGTCCTTGTTAAGCAGGTAGACGTAGCCGGGCTCGTTCAGGTTGATGCGCAGGCGCAGCAGTTCGCCGCCGGTGACGGTCGATCCCTCACCGCGCAGACGCCAATCGCCGCCGCTCTTCGGGATGACTTCGCCGATCATGCTGACCTTGATCGGCTCGCCCTTCTTCACTTCCTCGGTCACCGAATCGACGACCGGCTCGGGGAGCACTTCTTCGATGCCGTTCCGCTTGGCGAGCGCCTTGAGGATCGTCGGATCGACACTGATCGACGTCTTCCCGGTGTGGCCACGCACCTTCCAGGTGAACGTGTGGGTGGACATCTGGCTGGAGTTCGCATCGAGCCCAATGGGCGGGAGCGGCGGCTCGACGCTGACCAGTTCGGCCGTGTTATAGCCGATCACCATGGGGCGCTTGACTTTTAGGGTCGAGCCACTGGTGGTCGAGAAGCCGGTCTCGATCTCGGCCTTGCCGTAGATCGGGTCCTTGGCACCGACGCCGAGGTCGGCGGAGAGCTTCTGTTCGGAGCCGTACTTCATGCCCACGGTGGTGAGGCTGCGCTGAACCAGCCAGGGACGGTTTTCGTACTTCACCTTGTCGGGACGGATGGCCACCAGCGCGTCGAGGCGGAAGGCCTCGCCCGGCATGTTGTACCAGCCACGCACCACCGCGTCGGATAGGCGCTGCATGTCGACGGAGCGCTCCTGAAGCTCGCCCCATTCGAGGAACTTGAGGGACTCCTTCTCGAAGCCCGTGTCGACCTTGGCGCCGCCCACGTTGAGCGCCGAGAGGATCTCGGGACCGGGGTTCGCCACCAGGTCCACGTAGACCTTGTTGGACTTGATCTTGTCGGCAAAGGCCACGTCCGCCGTGGGCATCTTCTCGAGGAAGTCCTCGGAGAGATTGTCGGGGCCGGGGCGGAAGGCCGTGATGGGGCCGGTGGGCTTACCCCAACCGACGGCGCCGACGCTCATGGCGGACTGGGGATAGCGCATCGGGATGAAGTCCTCATCCTTCAGCTTGCTCTTGGGATTAAGGCCGCAACCGCTCAGGACGGTGCCCGCGAGGGCAAGTGCCACGGTCGCGGTAATTTGGCGGGTAGTCTTCATGGGGGGCTCCGAAAGTCGGGGTGGTCAGTTAGCGACGGTTGGCGAGGCGGCGAAGGACAACCGGGTCGACCGAAATGGTCGTCTTGCCCGTGTGGCCGCGGACCTTCCAGGTGAAGGTGTGCGTGGTCATCTGGTCGGGCTTCACATCGATACCCGCGGGCGGGAACGGCGGATCGACGGAGATCAGCTCGGCGGTGTTGTAGCCAATGACCATCGGCTTCCTGACGTTGACGGTGCTGCCGCCGGTGCTGGAGGCGCCGACTTCGAGCTCGCCCTTGCCGAAGACCGGGTCCTTCGCACCAACGCCGATGTCGCCGGAGAGGGTCGCCTCGCTGCCGTACTTCATGCCCTTGGCGATCAGGCATCGCTGCACGACCCAGGGACGATCCTTCTTCTCAACCACGTCGGGGCGCATGGCCATGAGCGCATCGAGGGTCATCGCCTCGCCCGGCATGTTATACCAGCCGCGCACCATCGCATCGGAGAGGCGCTGCATATCGAGGACCTGCTCCTGCAGCTCGCCCCACTCAAGGAAGCGAAGCTTGGAGCGCTCAAGACCGGCGTCGGCCTGGGCCGAGCCAAGGTTCACCGCGGTGAGCAGCTCGGGACCGGGATTCGCCACCACGTCCATGTAGACCTTGCTGGAGCGGATCTGGTCGGCGAACGCGACATCGGCCACCGGCATGGATTCCAGCAATTCTTCCGAGACGTTGTCCTTGCCGGGACGGAAGGAGGTCAGCGGGCCGGTGTTCTTTCCCCAGCCGAGACCCGCCACGGTCATGGCGGACTGAGGGTAGCGCAGGGGGATGAAATCCTCGTCTTGCAGCTTGTTGTCCGGATTTGTGGCGGAGCAGCCCAGAAGGGCGGCGGAAGCAGCCAGCAGCAATGTTGCCATCAAGGGGCGGAAGCGCAGGGTCATGACCTTGTCTCCATGGGGAAAGTTGCACTGTGTTCAATTTGCTGATGCAATGCAAGTCTGGCCAAGATCGTTTGGTTGTGTCAAGCTCGGATGTTGCGGAAATGGGGGGTGAGACCCTCAGTTTTTTTGGGGGGTCCATTTCCGCCTTTACCCCGGGGGGTGGTACTCCCCATATAGCGGGCCGCGTTTGGTGGCTCCTGATGGACCGCCTTGCTCTCCCAGAAAGGTAACAGCCCATGGCAACGGTCGTATTGGCGTATTCCGGCGGTCTCGACACCTCCGTCATCGTGAAGTATCTCGTGGAGGAGGAGGGCCACACGGTCCACTCCGTCTACGTCGACGTGGGTCAGCCCTGCGACGACATCGAGCTGGTGAAGAAGAAGTCGGCCATGTGCGGCGCGGTTGCCTGCCACGTGATCGACAAAAAGGAGGAACTCGTCCGCGACTACGCGTTCCCCACGCTCATGTTCGATGCGAAGTACGAGTCGGTCTACCTGATGGGAACCTCGATCGCCCGTCCCGTGATCGCCAAGGCCTGCGTCGAGGTCGCCGCGAAGGTCGGCGCCACCGCGTTCGCCCACGGTGCCACCGGCAAGGGCAATGACCAGTGCCGCTTCCAGCTCACCGCCGAGGCCCTCAACCCGAAGCTCGAGATCATCGCCCCCTGGCGTACCGAGAAGTTCCGGAAGCAGTTCCCCGGCCGCACCGAGATGATCGCCTACGCCAACAAGCACGGCATCCCTGTGAAGGCCACGGCCGCCAAGCCCTACTCTTCCGACGAGAACTGCCTCCACATCAGCTACGAGGCGGGCGTGCTGGAAGACCCCGCCATCGAAGGCGTGCAGGTTCCCGAGTACTCGATGGTGGTGCTCCCCGAGAATGCCCCGGACAAGTCCGAGCAGGTGACGGTGAGCTTCGAGAACGGCCTTCCCGTGGCTGTGGACGGCAAGAAGCTCAGCCCGCTGGAAATCGTCACGACCCTCAATACAATCGGTGGCCGCAACGGCGTCGGCATCCTCGACATGGTTGAGAACCGTTTCGTTGGCATGAAGAGCCGTGGCGTCTACGAGGCCCCGGGCATGACGATCCTCTACGAGGCCCACCGCCAGCTCGAGCAGCTCACGCTGGACCGCGAGCTAATGCACCTGCGCGACCGTCTGGCCCCGGAAGTCGCCGAGCTTGTCTACTACGGCTTCTGGTACTGCCGCAAGATGGACTCCCTCCTCGCCTTCATCCGCGAGGCCCAGCGTAATGTGACCGGCGACGTGACCCTGAAGCTCTACAAGGGGAACCTGACCCCGGTCTCTCGCAAGTCCCCCTTCTCGCTTTACGACGACGCCATCGCGACGATGGAAGGCGGCGGTACCTTCAACCAGAACGACTCGACCGGGTTCCTCCGCATTCAGGGCCTCCCGATCCGCGTCCAGGCCCAAAAGGCTGGCTGGAGCAAGAACCTGAAGGCGCTTTGAGAATTGCGGTAAATCAGCAGCAATGGGAACGGGGGCGGCCACACGGTCGCCCCCGTTTTCCATTCTGCCCGGGCGAGCCTTGACCGCCCCGCCCGTTCCCCTTACACAAGCCGCAACTTGCGTCCGGGAGCCCCCGCCGTGCAGTCTCAGTCCTCCTTGTCCATCCGCGTTGGCATTTTCTTCACCTTGGCGATCGTGGCCCTGCTGGGTCTCAGCCTTCAAGCTGGCAAAGGTTCGCTCTTCAGCGAGTCCTACGAGATCATCGCAGCCTTCCGCGAATCGAACGGCATCGATCCGGGAACCAAAGTGACCCTGCGCGGCGTGACCGTGGGGAAGGTGAAGTCGCTCGACTGGGACCCAAGCGAATATCGCGTTCGCATGATCCTTGAGATCGACAAGAAATACCGCATCCCCAAGAACGCCACCGCCAAGATCCAGGTAAGCAGCCTGCTCGGCGGCAACATCATCAACGTGTCGGTGGAGAAGGGCCCCGAGGACATTGCCGCCTATCTGGCGCAGGGCGACCGGATCGAGACGAAGGAGACGCCCAGCATCGACGAGGTGCTGACCACGGTCAGCGATCTCGGGCGGGACACGCAAAACCTGATCGCGAACCTGGATCGCAACCAAGCCGAGACCATGCGGAAGATCAACATGGTCATCGACGAAAATCGTGGCTACCTGCAGGAGACCAGCAAGTCCTTCGCATCCACAGGACCGAAGCTCGATCGCCTGGCAGATCGCCTCAACGAGATCACCGAGCAGGTCATGGCCGGCGAAGGTACGGTCGGACGTCTATACAAGGACCCTGCACTTTATGACGAGATGAAGGGTCTGAGCAACAAGGCCAACGACATCGCCGATCAGATTCGCTCGGGTCAGGGCACGCTCGGCTCGCTGGTCTATGACGATGCCGTGATCAAGGATTCGCGCAAGATGCTGGAAGACATCCAGCGCGCAGCGAAGGAGATCGAAGCGGCTTTCGGCGAGAATCGCGAAGGGCTGCGCACCTTGGTGGCATCGCTTTCCGAGTCCGGACCCAAGATCGAACAGGCCATCAACAACCTCAACGAGGTTAGCCGAAAGATCAACTCGGGCGACGGCACGATCGGCAAGCTGGTCAACGACCCGTCCCTCTACGACGACACCAAGCGCGCCATCAACCAGGTGGGTGAAAGCTTCGAGTCGGGCGAAGAGCAGGGCGTGTTCCGCTCGTTCCTCGGCCTGCTTTTCGGCGCCCTCATCTGATCAGGCAGAGACGGCATCGGCACTTGGCCTGAGCGCCCCTGATCGGGCGCCATTACCGCCGAGCAGCCGAAGGCTGTTGAGGACAACCAGTACCGTCCCGCCCTCGTGGCCGAAGACACCCAGCGCCAGAGGCAGTTCGCCAATTAGTGCGAACAGCACGAGAATCGCCGCGGCGCCGATGGCGATGGCTAGGTTCTGGTTCACGATGGTCTGGCAGCGGCGGGAGAGTTGGAAGGCCCCGGTCAGGTCTTCGAGACGGTCCTTGACGAGAACCACGTCGGCCTGAGCGAGCGCAGCCGCACTCCCACGAATTCCCATCGCCACGCCAACGGTCGCCGCGGAAAGAGCCGGGACATCATTGATACCGTCGCCGACCATCGCGACTCCGCCCTTCTCCGCCAGGTCGCGGATGACCTGCCATTTGGCCTCGGGGCGAAGCTCGCCGCGCGCATCCGCGATGCCGACCTCGGCGGCCATGCGATCGACCGCCGACTGCGTGTCGCCAGAGAGGATCAGGGGAGCAACCCCGGCCTCGCGGAGCGCCCGCGTCGTCGCGGCAGCGCCGGGGCGGGCGTTCTCACTGAGCAGGAACCGGGCGCGCACGATTCCATTACGGCGCAGCACCACGCGGCCCAGATGGGCCTCGTCATCAGCGCTCTCTCCCCGCTGATAGTCGCGACCGAGTTCCACCGTCTCGCCGTTCCAGATACCCTGCATCCCCACCCCCGGCGCTTCCCTGATCTCGGTCAGGTGGGGCGTGTTCGTCACAAGCGCAGGAGCGTTCTCCTGCACATGGCAGCGCACCGCCTCGGAGGCGGGATGGGTTGACGTCCGCGCCAGGGCAAAGGCCAGGGAGAGGTCCTCGTCTCGGTTGTCCGAGTTCCACAAAACCCGCACGACGCCCGGCTCGCCGGTGCTCAAGGTCCCCGTCTTGTCGAAGGCTACGTGTCGCACCCGGGCGAGCGCCCCGAGGCCAATGCCGCCGTTGAACAGGATGCCTCCACGGGCACCGGCGGAAATCGCAGCCAGCACAGCGCTCGGTATGGATAGCACGATGGCGCACGGAGATCCGGCAACCAGCAGAACCATCGCGCGGTAGGCGGCAACCTTCACTTCCAGTCCCATCGCCAGCCACCAAACAAGGAACGCACTGATCGAAACCAGCAGGATCGCCATGGTGAACCAGCGTCCCACCGATTCGGAGAGCTGCTGCGCCGGCGACTTGCGGGCGGGCGCATCCTCCACGATGCGGACGATCTTCTGATAGGCGCTTTCAGTCGGAGGACGCAGGGCTTCCACCGTCAGCACCCCGTCGCGATTGAGCGCGCCCGATGGAATCTGCTGACCGGGACGGGAGGGAAGTGGAGCGGACTCGCCGGTGATGGCCGAGAGATCGATGGTGGTGACGCCTTCAATGATTTGTGAATCGACCGGGACGCGGTCCCCCGGGCGAATCCGCAACCGGTCGCCGACGACGATCTCAGCGAGGGGGATCGGGTGCTCGTCTTCCCCGTCCAGGCGAAGGACCGTCTCGGGCAACTCGGCCATGAGGTCTCCCAGCGCCGAATGGGTGCGGGCGCGGGCAAAGGCCTCCATCGCGTGACCTGCGTTAAAGAGCACCAGCAGGGCCGCACCCTCCACGGGCTGGCCCAGCAACCACGCGCCGACGGCCACCAGGATCATCAACAGGTCGACGTCGATTTCCAGATGCGCCAGTTTCTCCGCCGCCTCCTGGATCGGATGCCAAAGCCCGGCGATGTAGGCACCGAGGAAGAGCACGAACCCGGCAGTCGGGCTCTGCTTCTCGATCGCCCAGGCGGCGACGCCAAGGAGCAGCGTACAGGCGGCGAAGATCGCACCGGACTGCCAAGTCTCCCCTTCGTGGTCGTGGGAGTGGCCGTGCGAATCGCAGTGGTCGTGGCAAAGCTTGTGATCGTGACCCATAAGGCGTCCCTCCTCGGGAAGCGTCGCGATGCTCGCTCGTCGAGCGGGAAAAGTCGAACTCTTCCTTTCCTTGGAATGACCACCGGAATGAGGGGGACTTGGCCCCTGTTGGGCTAGTCAACCAAGGGAGCGCTAGGCGTAGCGGGGCGTCATGTAAAAGAGCAACTCGCCGTGACCGGCCATGTCGGCGCCGGTCCATTCGATGGCCGCGACGGCCCCTTTGCGGAAGCCATCAAAGGGCGCGCCAATGCCGAGGGCCACAGAGAAAAACTCTCCCATCGAAGGAAGATGCCCGACCGCCAACACCACCGCATCGGCGCCGCCCGCCACCAGTTCAGTGACGTCGCGCCGGAAGTCCTTCCACTCGGCATCCATGTCGATCGAGTCGAGCATCCGCAGTGGCTGGCCGCTGGACAGTTCCTCCAGAATGATCTCGGCGGTCTGAATGGCGCGGGTCCGGACGCTGCTGATGGCCAACGTGGGCTCCATGCGATGCCCCGCCAGGAAACGGCCAATGTCGCGGGCCTTGCGTCGGCCCTTCGGGGTTAACTGGCGAAAAGCATCGGCGCTCCCCTCGGAATCGTCGATGTCCTCGGCGATGCCGTGACGAACCAACAATAGGATCATGATTGCACTCGAACGCGGCTGAAAATCTAATGGAGAGAGCATGACCGAAGGCATGTGCCTTGGGCAAGCGAAGACGACGCTTTATGGGTGAGGGCCACGCACCAGGGCATGAAACATTCATCGATCTTTTACCTGACTGACTTCGGACTTTCCGACACCTTCGCGGGCGTCATGAAGGCGGTGGTGCTAGGGCTTGGGCACGAGGGCGCTCAGATTGACCTGACCCACGGCATCGCGCCGCAGGACGTTCTTGCAGGTGCCATGGCGCTGGAGGACACGTGGCCGTGGCTGCCATCCGGATCTGTGGTGGTGGCCGTCGTGGATCCGGGTGTTGGCACTCCGCGCCGCGCGCTGGCGCTGCATCTTGATGGGCGCTATGTGGTGGCGCCGGATAACGGGTTGCTGACGCCCCTGCTGGCCAAGGATGCGCAGGTGCGCCACATCCAGAAAGGGGGAGCGATCCAGCCTGATCGCTCCGCCACCTTCCACGGGCGCGATGTTTTTGCCCCGGCTGCGGCCCTTCTGGCCACGCGCCAGCGCAAGTTCGAGGACTTGGGCCCCGAGGTGAACGGCCCGGTCCTGCTTGAGCTTCCCGCCCCCCAGATTTCACCCAAGGGACGGACCATCATCCTGAAGGTCCTCACGGTTGATCGCTTCGGGAACGCGGTGCTCAACCACAGCCTTCGCGATGCGCGAAGCCTGCCGCTGGAGCGGGGGGAGTTCCACTGCAGCGCGGGATCCCTCGGGCCGCTGCGCCGCACCTATGGCGATGTTCCGGTGGGTACGCCGGTGGTCTACTGGAACTCGGCCGGTCGCCTTGAGGTGGCCATCAATGGCGGGCACGCAGCCCACCAACTCCAGCTGGGCGTGGGTGCCACGATCCACTTCAAGGTTTCCTCTGCCCGATGAGCGCCGATGCGGTGCCGCACTCCCCCGCCGCACCGAACCGCGCTTTCCTGGTCGTCGTGTATCTGGTTGGCTTGGCGCTCTGGGCGGTTTTCTTCTCCTTCGGCAACATGCCCGCTGGGCACAACGATTGGCCGAAGGAGATCATCTACTACAATCACCTGGCTTCGGGGCTCCGCTTTTTCAACCCGCCTTGGCATCTGGGATTCAGCGTGCAGGGGACCAACAGGTTGCTGGCCAACCCGGAGGTGTGCCTTGGCCCGGCAATCCTGAGCTTGTTCCTCGTGGGGCCCAAGCTCTTCCTCCTGCTGAACCATCTGTTGGCGTACTCGGCTGGATTCATCGGATTGGTGAAGCTGGCGTCGCGCTGGTCGCTGGATATGCCCGGCATTCTGATCGCCTGGGCACTGTTGAACTGGAACGGGCATCTGCTCGCGCATTTGGCCGTGGGACACAGCATGTGGTCGGGATGGCTGTTGCTGCCCTGGGTAATTCTGGGGGTCGAGATGTTCCGCGACCCGGACAGGTATGTGCGGCGGCGCGGCGTGGCGGTGACTGCGCTCGGCCTGGGAGGACTCCTGCTGCAGGGGACACTCCATGTGTACATCTGGATGCTGGGGGTGGTGACCGTGGCGGCGCTCGTCGGCTGGCGTCACTGGAGGGAAGCCCTGCTGCTCCCCATCGTCTGCGTGGCGATCGGGCTGTTCCGGTTCCTGCCGGCCGCAGTCGCCTTCAGACCGACCAGTGAGGGTCTCTTTGCGGGCTACACGGGAGTCGGCTACCTTGTGCGCTGCATCGCGTGGCCATTGCCGTATGCCCCCGAACCGCCCGCTCCAGGCGCGCCTGCCGGTATGCTCCTCGGAGCCTGGGAATACAGCCAGCACATCGGAGTGATAGGAACGGCATTGGCACTGCTCGCGGTCTTTGCGGCGCTGACCCGCCGTAAGGGATCACCGGTCTGGAGCACTGTTTGGGTGACAGCCGCGGCTCTGTTGCTTTTCTTCTCCTTCGGCAATAACTACCGCCCCCTTCATGCAACGGGGCTGCCACTGCTTGGAGCGGAGCGGGGTCCGGCACGCTTTGCGGGTCTGGCAGCGCTGTTGCTGGCTTTTGCGGGACTGGCCAGCTGGCAGCGCATGCGCTGGGCCCTGTGGGCCCGGTGGGCCGCGGCCTGCGTGCTCCTGGCGGAACTGACGGTCACCTTCCTGCAATGGCGCCCCGCGGGGCTGATCGATGCCAATACGCCCGAGCC
>WGMQ01000112.1 GCA_016125005.1 bacterium
CCCGGCGACGCTGAGCGAAGCCGAGCGCCCTGTCTACGAGCAGCAAAAGAAGTTCTCCGACGACATCCGCAAGATGTTCTCGGATGTCTCGGCCAAGTTCCGCCAGAGCGCCGGCGGCGTCGGCATCTTCGGCTTCATCGGCGTGTTGGTCACCGCGGGACTGCTGTACTACTCCATCGAGTCGGTGGTGAATCAGACATGGCAGACGGGAGCCACGCGATGGACCGACACGGTGCGAAACCTGATCCTCGTGCTCCTCTTTGCTCCCATTGTCATCGGTCTTTCCATGACAGCCTCCACGATGGCGGCCACTTTGTTCGGGCAGGACGAGCCACCCGAAAAAGTCGTGACAAAGGTTGAGATGGCGGCCGCGGCGGAGACCAGCGCCGCCACCGACGGCACGGCGGTTGTCGTTGCGGTACCCGAGCCGACGAAGCCCGAGCCGGTCATTACGGCGGCTCCGCCTGCGCCTGCACCTTCCGGCCTACTCGCCAAGATTCGCAGCGTAACAACCCAGTTCGGCTTCATCATCAAGGTGCTCCCACTCCTCATCAACACCATGATCCTGACGCTTGCCTACGCGTTCCTGCCTAACACCAAGGTCAAGTTCGTCGCTGCCCTCACCGGCGGCCTGGTGGCCTCGCTCTTGTGGGAACTGGCCCGCTACGGGTTCTTTTACTACGTCTATATGTCGACGGTGAACAAGACGCTGGCCGACGCGCTGGGCCTCAGCGTCATCTTCCTCATCTGGGTCTATATTACCTGGATGATCCTGCTGGTGGGGAACCTGGTCGTCTACGTGGTGCATAACTTCAACGCGCTATGGATGGAGCGCCGCGCCGGTGGCGAGATGATGCTGGATGGGCGGTTGCTGGTTGCCACGATGCTGCTGGTGGCACGCCGCTTCAAGCACCACGCCCCGGGCTACACCGAGTCCGAACTGCGCGAGCGCCTCTCCCTTCGCAAGGACGAGTTCACCCAGGTCATTGGCAGACTGCTGAGGGCTGGGTATGTCGTGCGCCAGGAATCCGGCGCCTACATCCTGGCCCAACCGCCCGAGGACATTCGCGTCCGTGACCTGCTGGAGATGGGCTGCAACCTGGCAAAGCTCCCCGTGGTGAATCGCATCGGCCCGGTGTCCTCGTCACTGATGCAGCTCCAGCAGGAGACGCTGGATGGTGCCGGTGACCGCCGACTGAACGAACTTCTGGTGGCCTAAAAATCCACCGGGTCCCCGGTGCGTTTTTTCGCACTCTGGGGACCCGGTGGTTTTGGCTTGCCGGCCAAAGCTCTGGCGGACGGTTCAGGGAATACCCTGAAGCCGGGGGTGCTGACAAGCTCATTCTACGTTTGGCAAAGCTGAGGGACTCGGGCGGCCATCGCGACCGCGTCGCTTATTGTTCCTCGCGTGCCCCCTTTTCGATCAGGGATTCGAAGGTTCCTTCGATGAGGCCTGTGAGGAGCGTCGTCATGCTGATGCCGAGCGCGGCGGCCCCCTGCGGGAGCAGCGACGTCGGCGTCATGCCGGGAAGCGTGTTCGTTTCGAGGAAGACCGGCTGGCCGTCCTCGGGGATGATCATGTCGCTGCGCGACATGCCGGTGCAGCCGAGCAGGTCGTGGGCTTTTTCCGCCATGAGCTGGACCCGCTGGGTCAGCGTGTCAGGCAGCTCGGCGGGGGTGATTTCCTGCGTGGCGCCGGGGCGATACTTGGCGTCGAAGTTGAAGAAGCTGGTGCCGCGCGTGCGAATCTCCGTCGGCGGGCAGATGAGGCGACCACCGTAGCTTTCCGCCAGGTCCAGTACGCCGCAGGTCACTTCGACCCCCTTGATGTGCTGCTCCAGCAGGACCTCGCTGTCCGCCTCGAAGGCGCGCGAAACCGCGCGATAAAGCTCGTCGAGATTGTTGACCACCGCCGTGGCGATGGAGGAACCGCCGCGCGACGGCTTGACCACCAGCGGCCAGCCGAGCAACTCGCCCGCGCCGCTCAATTGATCTTCACGATGACTGCGGGGGGTGCGGCTCTTGAGGACCAGATGGCGCGGCATGCGAATGCCGTGTGCCCCCAGAAAGTTTGAGGAACGACGCTTGTCCATCGCCAGCGCGCTCGCCATCACGCCGCTGCCCGTGTAGGGGATGCCCATGAAATCGAGGAGTCCCTGCAGGCGACCGTCCTCGCCGAAGGCCCCGTGCATCACCGGCAGCACGATGCCCGGCGACCACTCCACCAGGCGGCGGAGACCCTCAGCGGGGTTGCGCAGCTTGAAAAAGCCCTGCGGGCAGAAGTCCGGGTTGTCGAGCAGGTCGAAGAGCTTCTCGATGCGGGACGGCGGGGTGGTCCAATCCCAGTCTTCCTCGGGACAGACCCAGTTGCCGTCTTCCTGCACGCAGAACACCCGCACGCGATAGCGGTGCCGGTCGATGTGGTGCGAAACACACCGGGCGGACGTGAGGGACACCACGTGCTCGGAGGACTGACCTCCGCACAGGATGGCGACACGTCGTTGTGAGGGGGCGTTGTTCATCATGCCTAGTCCTCCGTAACAGGGTCGGTCTGGCATGACGGGAGGTGTCCGACACAGGCAAGTTCTAATTTGGGGGGAGGGGTCTTTTTTTTTCCAAGGTACCGCGGGGCGTCTCGTCGGCAGGGGCGAAGCAGCGCTGCCGACTCGTGGGTAGGATGCCCACGGTACCTTTTCCTCCACGGAAAGGGTTGCAGCCTGAGATGGCCTTCGACACAAGGGATCATGACAGTTGTCGAAGCGGAGCCCCCCGCCGCTTCATCCATCTCTTGCCGGAGTCCTACCCCATGCGTCGTCTGATGGGCACAGCCGCCCTGCTTTCAATTTGCTCCCTGTCGCTCGCTGCCGACTACGACACCATCATTCGCGGCGGGAAGGTGCTGGACGGGACGGGTGCCACTTGGATGTACGCGGATGTGGCCATCAAGGATGGGCGCATCGCCCGCGTGGCGCCGCTGGCGGGAAAGACGGCCGACACGGAGATCGATGCCACCGGGCTCATCGTGGCGCCGGGCTTCATCGACGTCCACACGCACGCCGACTATGACCTGTACGATCTCCCATTGGCGGAGAACTTCACGCGCGACGGCGTGACCACGATCGTGACGGGGAACTGCGGTTCCTCGCCGACGGACGTGGCCGACTACTTCGCGACGTTGGAGGAGAAGCGCATGGCGGTGAACGTGGCCACGCTCTACGGCCACAACACGGTGCTTCGCAAGACGAAGGGACCGATCGCAGGGCCGCTTACCGACGAGCAATGGGTCGAGGCCCGCCAACTCGTCGACAAGGCCATGCGCGACGGCGCCATGGGGTTCTCCACAGGCCTGATCTATACACCGGGACAGTGGAGCACCACCGAGGAGATCATCGAGCTGAATCGCATCTCGGCGGGCTACGGCGGCATCTACGTGAGCCACATGCGCAGCGAGTCGACCAAGATCATGGACGCCATCGACGAGGCGCTCCGTATCGGGCGCGAGACGGGCAGTCGCGTGCAGATTTCCCACTTCAAGATGCCGACTGACGTGTCGCAGACCGTCGGTTCCGCGCGCGCGTCGCTCGCCAAGGTCGAGGCCGCCCGCGCTGCGGGGCAGGAGGTCTGGGTCGACCAATATCCCTACACGGCATCCAGCACCAGCCTGTCGACCATGCTGCCCGACTGGGTGCTGGAGAGCGGTCCCGAACGCGCCAAGGAGATCCTGGCCGATCCGACCCAGCAGGAACGCATCATGGAGGACATGCGCCAGAACAACGAGATCGTTCGCAAGCGCACGGACCTCAGCTATGCCGTCGTGGCGTCCTGCCGCGCCATGCCGGAGTTCAACGGCATGAACATTAAGGAGATCGCGCAAGTCTTCGCCCTGCGCAAAGCCAAGGGCGAGGACGTCGACTGGAAGTCGATCCCGCGCGAACAATGGCCGGAGGTTTCCATGCCGGACCAGTACCGCACCGTGACGGCGCTGCACCTTTCCGGCGGCGCGGGCATGGTGTTTCACTCCATGAGCGAGGAGGACGTGGAGATCATCATGGCGTCGCCGCTGGTGGGCGTGTGCTCCGACAGCGGCGTGCGCGAGTTCGGCAAGGGCGTGCCGCACCCGCGCGGCTACGGATCGAACGCTCGGGTTCTGGGGCGCTACGTGCGTGAGCGCCAAGTCATCCGACTGGAAGAAGCGATCCGCAAGATGACCTCCATGCCCGCCATCGCCTTCCGAATGGAGGACCGCGGCCTGCTCCGTCCTGGCTTCAAAGCGGACGTGGTCGTCTTCAATCCAGACACGGTGACGGACAAGTCGACCTTCACGGACCCGCACCACTATTCGGAAGGTTTCCGGGCCGTGCTCGTGAATGGGGTGGTGGTCGTGAAGGACGACACCACCACCGACGCCCGCCCGGGAGAGGTCATCCGCGGACCGGGCTGGAAGCCGGCGGCGATGTGAGCATCGGGCCCGCTTCATCCCGCCGCCCTTCGTGTTGACACCTTTGCGCCCGGTGGCGAGCACTTGTACCGCAACGATGACCTGAATTGCCGCACTCCGGAGGATTCCTCAATGGCCAAGGCCCAACTCATCGCCCGTTGGGGGTTTGCATCCCTTGTCGGAGGAACCGTTGCGGTGGCCGTCGGGGCCATGATCTTTGGGCTCCTCCCCGCACCGAACCTGACCGGCCAGCTGAGCGGCAACACGCCGACCTCCACCCCAGGCACCACAGTGAACGTGACCTATACGGGGACGCTCATCAACCAGGTGGTTCCGGGGAAGAGCACGGATTCGATCAAGGATGTCATCGCGTTCCCGAATCGCCCCGCCATGCTGGTGCGCACGGAGGAGGCGCTGACGCTCTGGGTCCGTCAGGACAAGAGCCTCAAGTCGCTGCTTGAGATCCCTCTCGATAGCGGTGCCAACCGGGTCGAGTTCCTGCAGGACGGGTCCACCTTCGTGGTCCTTTCCAACAAGCGAGCCCGCGTCTTCGCCCTGAACGCGACGATCACGACCTCGGATTCGACAAGCCGCTGACGGCGGATCGCGCGCGTGCTTCCGACCCTCCAGCACGCCAACGAAGATCATGACGACGCGGTGGTGGCGCTGTTCGCCCTCCACGGCCTGACCCCTCCCATGGAATTCTGGGCGCGTGCCTTCGGCGAGGAGGCCCCGCGCGGGGCCGCGGCTGTTCCCTACGTTGCAGTCGAAGGCGGTCGGGTCACCGGCTATGCGGTCGTGCGGAAGATTCGCTGCTATGCGGGCGGCGACCTCCACGATGGGCAGTTGTTCCTGGACTTGGTCACGTGCGAAGGTCCCCGTGGCGACCAGGCAGCACGCCTGATGCTCGAACAGATTCCCAAGGAGAGCGAGCTAACCTTCGCGATCGGCTGGGGAGCGGAACCGCAGCGGTTCCTGCGCGAGTATCATTGGCGGTTCATCGGGGCGCTGACGCGCTGGCGGGTCGATCCGCCGCGGCGAGCACCAGCCGATCTGCTGGTCCCCCCTGCCATCGACCGACTGCCCAAGGGCTTTGGCCGCACCATCGAGCAGCGGATGGCGGGTGAGGGCCTCTGCTTCATGGCGCGCGTCGAGGCGCTGGAGCAGGCACTTGCCAAGCCGACCGAGGGATGTCCATCAGAACTGTTTGCCGTCATGGAAGGGGACGTTCCGGTGGGCTACCTGCGCGTCGTCGAGCGCCCCGCCTCTATTCCCGGACAGCGGGAGCTGCACCTGTTGGACGCCCGCGTTCCGGCAGGGCATGTGGGATTGTTGGCGCGGGGACTCGTCGGCCTGGTTGCCTCGCGAAAGCTCCCGTTGTTTGCGGCCTGCTTGGCGCCGAAGTTGTCCGATGCCTTGGCGGCGCTCGGTGCCACCCGCCTGGAACCGCGCCACGGGGTGTCCTGTTCGGTCGGAGCTGCGGACGCGCGCGAGCTATTGATGGGGCTGACTTCCGATGCGCCCTTCAGCCTCTTTCCCGCCGACGGCGAGCTGGACCTACGTTGAAAAAACACGCCCCGACCGAACGGCCGGGGCGTGGGAGCTTTGCAAAGAGTGGAGCTGCTGAGCAGGATCGAACTGCTGACCTCGTCCTTACCAAGGACGTGCTCTGCCAACTGAGCTACAGCAGCTCTTTGCTGCGGAGGAAGAGAGAACCCGCGAAAGGCCGGTCGACGCAAGCACAAATTGAGAAAAATCGACACGCGACCAAATGGACCCTCCAGCACAGGGATGCTTGCAAAAACCCGCTTCCTGCTTGCGTGCAAAGGTGGGGGGCGGTTGACTTTGCCTGCGCGGAATCTGCTCGACGAAGGGAATCGTCCATCATGAAGAAACTCCTGACCGCCGCCGCGGTGGCCCTTGTGTCCATGACCTGCACCGGCATGGCCCTGGCCGATGCCTCCACCTATTTCAAGAATCGCGGGAATGACTTCCTCGACATTTTCCGGGCGCGCGCCGGATTCCCCGAACACGGCCGTGGTTACGGCGCCAAGCTGCGGGTGACGTCGCTGGCGCAGGTTGGGTACGTGGACTTTGACGGCAGCTACGCTGGCCTCGAACGTCGTGGCGTCGGCGTGGTGGACGAAAAGCGGCGCGAGGCCGGGGTCTCGGTGCTCTACGGCTCCTACAACGAGATGGTACCGACGGCCGGGAACCAGTACCTGCGCGCGTCGACGAACTGGAGCCTGCTGGAGGACCGTCGCATTATCCGCAATCTGCCCCATTGGGACGACGGGCGTCGCCGCCCGCTGAGCATCGGCGGCGAACTGGCACTTCCCATCGGGGCCATCGACCTGGGAATCTACCCGGAAGAGGTGGCTGACTTCGTGGTGGGAATCGTGACGCTCGACATGTTCAACGACGACGCCGAGCAGGACGTGGATATCCCGAACCAGCTGGCCACCACGGCGGCGAAGCCGAAGGACGACGCCCCGTTCGCGGATCGTCGCGCAAAGAACGAGGCCCTGAAGGCCGCGCTGGCAGCCAAGATGCTGGAGGAAGCGGGCCAGTCCGGAGAGACCGCGGAGTCCCCCGTTGCCCCGGCGGTTGACGCAGGCGGAGCGCGGACCCAAGTGGTTCCGGCGGAGCCACCTCCGCCCACGGACAAGGAAAAGGCGGACGCCATTACCGCCGAGCAGGCGGATCGTACCATGAAGGCGCTTGAAGGAATTGAGGGCGCGAAGGAAATGCTGGAACGTACCGCACAGCCAAACATCGTCGAGGACGGTGAGAAGGTTCGTTGATGGAGGAGGTCGCCCATGGCGGCTGGGAGAGTCGGGAACTGGGTCTTCTCTGGCGCGCTAGCCCTGATGGTGGCTTGCTCGGTGGGCTGCGACAGCGGTTCCGCGGGCGCCTCTGCCACCGTCGAAACGACCCCGCTGGATAACCGCGAGGCTCTTCGCTTGGTCGCGCTGATCGACAAGCCTGACGAAGCTGCGCGGCGGACGGCTTTTCAGTCACTCGCCAAGATGGGTCCCAAGGCCAGCGCCGCTGTGCCGGGGCTGGTCGTGGCACTTCGGAATCCCGACCAGCGCGTACGCAAGACGTCGGCACAGGTGCTGGGTAGGATCGGCGCCAAGTCGGTGCCCCCGCTGACCAACACGCTGGAGACCTCCAACGAACCGGCGGAACTGGCCCTTGCCTGCGAGGCGTTGGGACTGATCGGTCCCGACGCGGCCAGCGCCCTTCCCGCCATCGCACCGATGCTTCAGGAGTTCGACAAGGACCTGCGCATCGCCGCTTGCCTGGCGGTGGGGCGCATCCGCGCGCGGGCCGGGGCCCCAACGAAGACCCGGACGCTTGAAATGGAGGAGGGAACCACGGCGGATTTTGCCCGCGCCATCGTGGGAGCCGCCGGGAACAGTGGAGGGATGCAGGCCTCCGTGAAGAGCGTCAATCCGCAGCCCGGCCAGCAGCGCCAGTTGCTCGAGCAGTTCATCCCCACCCACGACTTGGGGCCGCTCGGCGACGAGGGAAAGAGCAAGGCTGTCATCACCATCGCTGTTGGAGGGGACAACGACGCGGCAAGGGTCGAGGTGGGATGGTTGGTGACGGTCCTCGCCTACGACGACGAGGAGGAGGTTCGGGCGGCAGCCGCACAAGCCCTCGGGGCCATCGGACCGGGCGCGAGCGGAGCAGTCCGGGCGCTGATCCAGGCGCTGTGGGACGAAACACCGGTGCCGGAAAACGCCGCGTGGGCCCTCGGCGAGATTGGCCCGCTGGCCAAGGAGGCCGTCCCGGCTCTCCAACAAACGATGCTCAGTACCCCTTCGTTGAAAGCCGTTTGTTTTGCGTCCATCAATAAGATTGGACAATAGGGCCCCATTCACCAGCTTTTCCGTTGCCATGAACAGGGTTTTGGACCATCGTCTGATCTACGGGCAGGCATGCCGTCTCGCTTGGCCGGACAAAAGAAATCAGGGATTGGGGCAGGGTGGGACGCCCAATGAGAGAGCGTATAATGGCCGGTCAGTACTTTCAGGCAGACGATTCACAGGGTGGCGAGGAGGACTACCTCAGCCGGCTGGCGAATTCGATCCTGAAGAAGGAACAGCGTGAACCCACCGGGGTTCCGCCGGGGGGGATTTCCCAAAGCCAATTGCAGCAACGACGTTCGGGGGTACCGCCGTTCCGGGTGGATCCCTCTCGCACGACGCCCGTGCCGGTGGCGGTCGCACCCGCCACGCCCGAACCCGTCATGAATACTCCGCGCCCCGACTCGCAGACCGGCGTGCCGCGACTCGCGGGCGAGTGGGTGCGCAAGGTCGACATGATCGACGCCAACGGCGAGTTGCTTCCGGGAACCATTCTCGTCTTTGAGGACGGGATGATGGGGATCTTCAAGGAGAAGAACCGCCGCAAGGATTACGACATCGTCTATATCCTCGACGGACGGGGTCGTGCCACGCCCCAGGGCATCCCGCTCTACAACTACTCGGTCGAACCCGTGGGGCGCCTGTCCGCCGCCTGCCTGGAAAGCGTGATCAGTCACGGCCGCTGGGATCGCGACATGATCGTTTTCCATCTGCTGCGGTATCGCGACCGCGCCTATGTTCCCGCCATCAGCGAGCACGCGCAGGACGCCGAGCCTATCGCCAACAGCGAGCACCTGAGCCAGATGAGCGTCCAGAAGCTGACGCCGGAGATGCTCCAGCCGGACTTCAAGCCGACGGAAGAGCCGGAGAAACCCGCTCTCGTCCGGGGCCGCGAGATGACGATCGAATTCGGCCCGGGCCGAAAGTGGAACGCCATCTATTGGGGGAAGGACGAGCTCGGCCATGTCGTCGCCCACAATACCCACGATCAATGGTCGCTCATGCATCTTGACCTGAACCGGTTCAAGGACTGCATCGCCTTTGGCAACATCGCCAATGGCGAGGTGCTCCGCAAGATGGAGCGGGACATCACCAAGACGTGACGCCAGCACCCCACCATCACGAGTACGTGATCCGCGTGGGCTATGCCGACACGGATCAAATGGGGTTCGTCCATCACTCGCGCTATCTGGTATACTTCGAGTCGGCACGGACCGAACTGCTGCGCACCACCGGCACGAGCTACCGCCAGTGGGAAGAGCGCGGCGTGCTGCTTCCGCTGACGGGCTGCTCGGTGGATTTCATCAAGGCGGGTCGCTACGACGACGTGCTGGCGATTCGCACTCGGCTGGAGTCCTGCAGCAGACTGCGGGTCAGCTTCCGCTACGAAGTTGTGCAGCAGGAGAGTGCCACCCTGCTGGCCACCGGCGCTACGCACCATGTCTTCATGACGCCCGACGGAAAACCCACGCGCGCCCCGGCAGACCTGCTGGGGTTGCTGGCGCCGTTTATCCCTCCGACTTCTTCCTCACAGTAACCCAGGCGGGACCGAGAGCCCGGTTCGCGGTCATCCATTCCCGTTGCTGGCTGGTGTCGTAAGGCTCCAGGTCGGCGGAGATTACCTCGTGTACCACGATGGCCTCTGGCGTGGGTTCGATGCGGAGCGCCAGAAATTGCACGCCAGCGCTGCTGGCGCGACGGGCGGCGGCGGCGAAGGCGGGGTCGTGCACGTCGCTGGGCCTGACGGCCAGCGTGTCGGCGCGCTGGGCGGTGAAGATCACCGAGGCACGGTGCCCCTTTTCAACGACGTGGATCGGTTCCTCCAGGTGCTTCGTGGCGCGTTCGCTGACCGAATCGGGGAAGTAACCGCGCCCGTCCGGGTAGGTCAGGTGGCAGTTCTTCACCTCGATGAAGTGCTCCTGCGTGCCGTCGCGCAGCCAGAAGTCGATCCGCGAGTTCTCCCCATAGCGCCGTTCCGACTGAAGCTCGTCCCACGGGAATCCCGGGAGGAGTCGCTCGCGGAGGATGGATCCGACGATCTGGTTGGGCAGGGCCGTGTTGGTCCCGACCAG